>DASXLC010000057.1:0-5809 GCA_036496445.1 Pseudolabrys sp.
CGCGCGATTGTGACGCTCATCGGATCAGCGGCAAGGTTTCATATTGATGGAACGGCGGCGGCGACGGCAGCGTCCATTCCAGCGTGGTCGCGCCCGGACCCCACGGATTGGCCGCCGCGCGCTCTTTGCGAACGAAGGCCACTATCATGCCGTAGAGAAACACTAGCACGCCGACACCGGAAATATACGAGCCGATCGACGAGACGAGATTCCATCCGGCGAACGCGTCCGGATAGTCAACGTAGCGGCGCGGCATGCCGGCAAGGCCGAGGAAATGCTGCGGGAAGAACACCACGTTGACGCCGATGAAGGTGAGCCAGAAGTGCCATTTGCCGATTGTTTCGCTGTACATGTAGCCGGTCATTTTCGGGAACCAGTAATACCAGCCGCCGAAGATGGCGAAGACCGCGCCGAGCGACAGCACGTAGTGGAAGTGCGCGACGACATAGTAGGTGCCGTGCAAGACGCGATCGACGCCGGCATTGGCGAGCACGACACCGGTGACGCCGCCGATGGTGAACAGGAAAATGAATCCGATCGCCCACAGCATCGGCGTCTTGAACTCGATCGAACCGCCCCACATGGTGGCGATCCAGGAGAAGATCTTCACCCCTGTCGGCACCGCGATCACCATGGTCGCGGCGATGAAATAAGCCTGCACGCTCGCCGACATGCCGACGTTGTACATGTGGTGCGCCCAGACGACGAAGCCGATGCCGCCGATCGCCACCATCGCATAGGCCATGCCGAGATAGCCGAAGACCGGCTTGCGCGAGAACGTTGCCACGATCTGGCTGACCATGCCGAAGCCGGGCAGGATGAGGATGTAAACCTCGGGGTGACCGAAGAACCAGAACAAGTGCTGGAACAGAAGCGGATCGCCGCCGCCATCGGGCGTGAAGAAAGTCGTGCCAAAATTGCGATCAGTGAGCAGCATCGTGATCGCGCCGGCCAATACCGGCAATGCCAGCAATAGCAAGAACACCGTCACCAGAATGGACCAGACGAACAGCGGCATTTTGTGCAGCGTCATGCCAGGCGCGCGCATGTTGAAGATCGTGGTGATGAAGTTGATCGCGCCGAGAATCGACGACGCGCCGGCGAGATGGATCGAGAGGATGACGAAATCCATCGCCGGACCGGGATGGCCGTAAGTCGACAACGGGGCATAGATCGTCCATCCGGTTCCCGCGCCGTTGGTACCGGGCTCGCCCTCGACAAACATCGAGGTCAACAGCAGGGCGAAGGACGCCGGCAACAGCCAGAACGAAATGTTGTTCATGCGCGGGAACGCCATGTCCGGCGCGCCGATCATCAACGGCACCATCCAGTTGCCGAAACCGCCGATCATCGCTGGCATGACCATGAAGAAGATCATGATCAGTCCATGCGCGGTGACGAACACATCGAACGTGTGAGTCTCGTGAAAGATCTGCAGGCCCGGATACATCAACTCGGCGCGGATCGCGATCGACATGGCGCCGCCGATCAGGCCGGCCATGAGCGCGAACACCAGGTACATCGTGCCGATGTCCTTGTGATTGGTCGAATAAAGAAAGCGCCGCCAGCCGTGCGGGATTTCGTGCGCTTCCCCATCGCCGTGCGCGGCGTGTGCCATCGTATCCATTGCCAATTCCTTCGTGTCTGCGACCGTTATCGAGCCGCAGAAGTTTCGGCCGCGGCAACCGCATTGTGCGTGGCGCTGTTGTCGCTACCGTATTTCTGCTTCGCGCTGTTCAGCCAAGTATCGAAATCGTTCTGATTCACGACCCGCACCGCAATCGGCATAAAGGCATGGTCCTTGCCGCATAGCTCCGAACATTGGCCGTAGAACATGCCTTCGCTGGTGGCCTTGAACCAGGTTTCGTTGATGCGCCCCGGAATCGCGTCCATGCGAATACCGAACGACGGTACCGTGAACGAGTGGATCACATCGGCGCCGGTCACCAGCACGTGCACAACCTTATTGACCGGGACCACCATCTCCTTGTCGGCGGTAAGGAGCCGCAGCTGCCCGGGCTTGAGGTCCTTGTCTTGAACCATCAGCGAGTCGAACTCGAAATTGCCGTTGTCGGGATAGCTATAGCTCCAGAACCATTGCTTGCCCGTGACCTTTACCGTCAGATCGGGCTTGGGCACTTCGAGCTGGACGAACAACAGCCGAAACGACGGCACCGCGATCAGCGCCAGGATGATGACCGGAACGATGGTCCAGAGAATCTCGATCGGGGTGTTGTGAGTCGTGCGCGAGGGTGTCGGATTGGCGCGGGCGTTGAAGCGCAAAATGACAATGAGAAGCAGCGCGAGCACGAAGACGGAAATCACCGCGATGACCCAGAGCAGGAAAAAATGGAAACCGGCGACGTCCGCCATCACTGGGGATGCCGAGTCCTGCAGATCCATTTCCCAGGGCGTCGGCTGCCCGAGCCCGGCCCATGCCGTCCCGATGCTGGCCAGGATACTGACCAGGATACCGACCAGGATGCTAGCCGTGCCCGCGCCGGCGCGTAATGCGATGACGGCCAAACGTAACAACGCCTTCATGCCCTTTTCTCTACTCCCTGGTGCTGATCTTGGTCGCGGCCGCTGGCGAGCGAAAATCCTGCTTTCGACGCGAACCGCCACGGTATGACGCCACCCGCTTTGGCGAGCTTTGTCCCGCGGCGCGATGTCCCTGGCAGGCTTCGCCGCGACAAGGGAATTCCGGTTCCTCCAAACCACAAATCGAGGACTGCTGCAATGCACTCATCATCGCATGTGCAAGTCGCGAAGAGGCCCATATTCTGCTGTGACAACGGGCCGCCACAAATGGATTGCACGACCTTGCCTCGACCGTGGCGCGGCCACAATGGCTTGACTTTGATGGTCCTTGACACGACAGGCTCACCCTGTAGGCAGGGCGCGGCAGGCGGTTTGGCCGCGGACCGAGGGATCCATGATTGCACAAAGAAAGAGCGGCCGGACGATCCGGCGATTGGCCGCCGTGCTATTGGCCGCTTGCGTTTTCGGTGTTGTTGCAATGACGGCCGATCGCGCCAGTGCCCAAGGTGCGGTCAAATCCGTGCATGGCGATTGGCAGATCCGTTGCGATACGCCGCCCGGCGCACAGGGCGAACAGTGTGCGCTGATGCAAAGCGTGACAGCGGAGGACCGGCCGAATATCGGACTCACGGTCATCGTGCTCAAGACCTCGGACCAGAAAAGCCGCTTGATGCGGGTGGTGGCCCCGCTTGGTGTCTTGCTGCCGTCCGGTCTTGGTCTCAAGATCGACAATCAGGACGTCGGTCGCGCCGGTTTCGTGCGCTGCTTGCCGAGCGGCTGCGTGGCCGAAGTGGTCATGGATGACAATTTGATCAAACAATTGCGCAGCGGGCAGACTTCGACCTTCATCATTTTTCAGACGCCGGAGGAAGGAATTGGCTTCCCGATGAGCCTGAAGGGATTCGGCGAAGGCTACGACCAACTGCCTTAGGGCGTAGACAGGGAAAGCCGATGCGTGTCGCTCCGATTGTCGCATCGATTGCCGCGATTTTTCTGGTCATCATGGCTGCAGCGCCGGGCATCGCCAACGCGCAGGCCGACTATCCCAATCGGCCGATCAGTCTGATCGTTCCCTATGCGGCCGGTGGCGTCGCCGATATCGCCATGCGCCTCCTCGGCGACAAGCTGTCGAACCGGCTCGGGCAGCAATTCGTTATCGAGAATCGACCGGGCGCCGCCGGCATCGTGGCCGCACAAACTGCTGCGACCGCTCCCGCCGACGGCTACACCTTGTTGATGACCGGCAACAATACCGCGATCGCTGCCGCGCTATTCAAAGCGCTGCCGTACAACGTCCTTACCGATTTTGTCTCGGTGTCTACCGCTGCGTTTTTCGACCTGCTGCTGGTGACGCGGGCCGGCTCGCCGCTGCATTCGGTGCAGGACGTGATCGCGGCGGCGCGCGCCGATCCGGGAAAATTGAACATCGGCACCATCAATCCGGGCAGTACGCAGAACCTCGCCGCCGAACTCTTCACCAGCACGGCCGCGATCAAAGCCGCCATCGTGCCGTTCCGCGCCTCGCCGGATATGGCCGGCGCCGTGCTGCGCGGCGATGTCGATATCGCGTTCGAATTCTACGCGGCAGTTCACGGCTTGCTGGCCGACAAGAAGCTGGTCGCACTCGCCTCGGCTGGATCGGCACGCACCGCATATTTGCCGGAGGTCCCGACTGTGATCGAAAGCGGCTTGAAGGACTATGAGGTGACGAGCTGGAACGGCCTCTCCGCGCCAGCCGCAACGCCGGCACATGTCGTCGCCATGCTCAATCGCGCCGTGAAAGCCGTCATGCCGTCCCCGGATATTCAAAGCAGGGCGCAGGAAATGGGCATGGCGATGCACTGGAGCACGCCGGACGACATGACGGCGCGGATGAAGGCGGACATTACCAAATGGGCCGCAGTGATCGAGAAAGCCGGCATCGCCAAGCGCGACTAGCGCATGATCCCGAAAAGTGGGAACCGGTTTTCGGACAAGATCATGCGCCAACAAAATGTTAGTGAGTGGTTCAACTTACGCGGCGCGCTGTATGCACCTCTCGTCTCTCCGCCGCAAAGCGCCTATCTAGGCATATCTAGGGAATAGAAACGCACGCAGCAGGGCAATCGCAATGACCGACACTCCGATTTCGCTTGTGGATCGCGCCGGGCTGGACCGCAACCGTCTGCCTAAAATCATTTCGCGCGGACTTGATGGCGCCGACGACGGCGAACTGTTCCTTGAATACCGGCAGGCGGAAGCGCTGGCTTTCGACAATGGGCGATTAAAGCAAGCGACCTATGACACATCGCAAGGCTTTGGGCTGCGCGCGGTCAAAGATGAGGCAGTCGGCTATGCGCATGCTTCCGACGTTTCGGAAGCCGCGATCGAGCGCGCTGCGGACGCAGTGCGCGCCGTCAAAGGCGGCTATTCCGGCCATTACGCAGCGCCACCGCCGCGCAGCAATATCAAGCTCTACAGCGACGACAGCCCGCTCACGAGCCCCTCGTTCGAAGACAAGGTGCGGCTCCTACAAACCATCGATGCCTATGCGCGCGCCAAAGATCCGCGCGTGCGCCAAGTGACCGCAAGTCTTGCCGCCTCCTGGCAGGCGGTGGAAATCCTCCGCGGCGACGGCGAAGCCTATCGCGACGTGAGGCCGATAGTGCGCGTCAGCGTCTCGGTCGTGGTCGGCGATGGCGACCGCCAGGAAACCGGAAGCGACGGCTATGGCGGCCGCGAAGGCTACGATCGGTTCATCGCGACCGAGGCATGGCAAGGCGCGGTCGACAATGCCGTGCGCCAAGCCTTGATCAATCTCGACGCGGTTCCGGCACCCGCCGGCGAAATGGATGTGGTGCTCGGCCCTGGCTGGCCCGGCGTGATGCTGCACGAAGCCGTCGGCCACGGCCTGGAAGGCGATTTCAACCGGAAGCAAACCTCGGCCTTCGCTGGACTGATGGGACAGCGCGTCGCCGCCAAAGGCGTCACCGTGGTGGACGACGGCACCATTGCGCAGCGCCGCGGCTCACTGTCGATCGACGACGAGGGCACTCCAAGCAGTCGTACCCTGCTCATCGAAGACGGCATTCTCGTTGGCTATATGCAGGATCGGCAGAATGCGCGGCTGATGAGCATGAAGCCGACCGGGAACGGCAGGCGCGAGAGCTTTGCCCATGTGCCGATGCCGCGCATGACCAATACTTACATGCTGGCGGGAACGCACGAACCCGGCGAGATCATCGCCTCGGTCAAGAACGGCATCTATGCCAGCTATTTCGGCGGCGGC
>DASXLC010000058.1:0-1800 GCA_036496445.1 Pseudolabrys sp.
AGGGCCGATAAACGCGAGATCCTGCCGGACCCGAAGTTCGGCAATGTCGTCGTCACCAAATTCATGAACTCGGTGATGCATGCCGGCAAAAAGTCGGTGGCGGAAAATATCGTCTATGGCGCATTGGACATGATCGAAGGCAAGACGCGGCAGAATCCGGTCGCCGTATTTCAACAGGCGCTCGACAATGTCATGCCCTCGATCGAGGTTCGCTCGCGCCGCGTCGGCGGCGCCACTTACCAGGTGCCGGTCGAGGTGCGCACGTCGCGTCGTCAGGCGCTCGGCATCCGCTGGATCATCTCGGCGGCCCGCGAGCGCAACGAGAAAACAATGACCGAGCGGCTCTCGGGGGAGCTGCTCGATGCATCAAATAACAGGGGGAACGCTGTAAAGAAGCGCGAGGACACGCACCGCATGGCGGAAGCCAATCGGGCATTCTCGCACTATCGCTGGTGAACCTGGCGACCGAAGGATCAATTCCCCATGCCCCGCACCCACCCCATCGAGGATTATCGCAATTTCGGCATCATGGCCCACATCGATGCTGGAAAGACGACCACGACCGAGCGTGTCCTCTATTACACCGGCAAGAGCCACAAAATGGGCGAGGTGCACGAAGGCGCCGCGACCATGGACTGGATGGAGCAGGAGCAGGAGCGCGGCATCACCATCACTTCGGCCGCGACCACCGCGTTGTGGAACGGCAAGCGCCTCAACATCATCGATACGCCCGGCCACGTCGATTTCACCATCGAGGTGGAGCGCTCGCTGCGCGTACTCGACGGCGCGATCTGCGTGCTTGATTCCAATCAGGGCGTGGAGCCGCAGACCGAAACGGTATGGCGGCAAGGCGACCGCTACAAAGTCCCGCGCATCGTGTTCTGCAACAAGATGGACAAGGTCGGCGCCGACTTCTTCCAGTGCCTCAAAGACATCGTCGATCGGCTCGGCGCCAAGCCCGTCGCCATTCAGCTGCCAATCGGCGCGGAGGCGCAGTTCAAGGGCGTCATCGATCTCATCCGCATGGTCGGCGTGATCTGGGACGAGGAAACCCTCGGCGCCAAATACCATGACGTCGAAATCCCGGCCGAGCTTGTCGAGCAGGCCAAGGAATACCGCGAGAAGCTGGTCGAGGCTGCGGTCGAGCTCGATGACAATGCGATGACCGCCTACCTTGAAGGCAAAGAGCCGGACGTCGCCACGCTCAAACGCCTAATCCGCAAGGCGACGATCGAAGGCACGTTCTTTCCGGTGCTGTGCGGCTCTGCGTTTAAGAATAAAGGCGTGCAGCCGCTGCTCGACGCCGTGGTCGATTTTCTTCCCTCGCCGCTCGATGTGCCGCCGGTGAAGGGCGTCGATCTCAAAGGCAACGAGGTTGAGCGCAAGCCCACCGATACCGAGCCGCTGGCGCTGCTCGCGTTCAAGATCATGGACGATCCGTTCGTCGGCACGATCACCTTCTGCCGCATCTATTCGGGCAAGCTTGAAAGCGGCACCGGGGTGATGAATTCGACCAAGGAGCGCAAAGAGCGCGTCGGCCGCATGCTGCTGATGCATGCCAACAATCGCGAAGACATCAAAGAGGCCTATGCCGGCGACATCCTGGCGCTGGCCGGGCTGAAAGAAGTGCGCACCGGCGACACCCTGTGCGATCCGCAAAAACCCGTCATCCTGGAAAAAATGGAATTCCCCGATCCGGTCATCGAGATCGCGATCGAGCCGAAATCCAAAGCCGATCAGGAAAAGCTCGGCGTCGCGCTGGCCAAGCTCGTGGCCGAGGATCCGTCATTCCGCGTCACC
>DASXLC010000059.1:0-2294 GCA_036496445.1 Pseudolabrys sp.
GTCGAGCCGGAGGACCTGTCCGGCAATCTCGTGGTTCAGCTGGGGCTCGTCACCGAGGCGCTCAATCGTCGTTGGTATGAGGCCAATACCCGGCAGGTGATCACCGACATCCAAAAGAGGGTCCGTCACCCGGCGCTGCGCTGGATGGCGGCGACTCTGGATGGCCGGGTCGAGGGCAACGATACGGTGTTCGAGGCCAAGTTCATGCTGCCGTGGTCATTCTCGGAGGAAGCGGCGGCCGAGAAATACATGCCGCAGCTGCAACATAACATGTGGGTGGTGGCGGCGCGGACCGCGGTGCTGTCAGTGATCACCGGGGGAGGAAAGTGGGTCGAGATTTTGGCCCATGCCGATCCGCTCTATCAGCACCTGGTCGTCACCGCCGAGCGCAAGTTCTGGCGCTGCGTCGAGAGCGGCGAGCAACCGCAGCTTTTTGGAGTGGAGCCGCCGAAGCCGCGGCTGGAGGCGGTGCGGATCGTCGATATGACCGCATCCAATGCCTGGGCGGAGTTCGCAGGGATCTTCACCCGGACCCGGCAGTCCCATCTCGAACATGAACGGGCCAAGGCCGAGCTCAAAGGCTTAGTCCCGGAGGACGCCAAGGAGGCGATCGGCCATGGCGTTCGCGCCAAGCGCTCCAAATCCGGTGCCGTCAGCTTTGAGCAACTGACTCCAAGCACCGAGGCGCGCCATGCAGCGGTCTAGCCCGTCGATCGCGGCGCTCGCCACTGCGCTGGCGAAAGCGCAGATCGAGCTCGCCAATCCCGAGAAGTCGCTGACCGGCACAATTGAACCGCAAGGCGGGGAGGGCGCGGCGCGGCTATTCCGCTATGCGCCGCTGTCGAGCGGGCTTGAGATCGTGCGCAAGACGCTTGGCCAACATGAGATCGCCACGGTGCAGACCACAGCAATCGATCAAGCTGCCGGCGTGGTCAATCTCACCACCGTGCTCGCGCACTCGTCAGGCGAATGGATCGCCTCCGACCGGCCGGTCTGCCCCGTTGCCGAAACCGCCACCCCGCATCGCATGGGCGCGGCACTGACCTATGCTCGGCGCTACGCCCTGTTCACGCTGGTCGGGATTGCCGGCGAGGACGACCTCGATGCACCGGATCTGATCAATCCATCCCAATCAGTGTCAGGACGTGAGCGACGGCCGAATCGAGGCAATGGCCGGCTGGATAGCAAGTCATCCAACCTTGCCGCGCGGACGCCAATGGCACGCCCCGAAAAACCTGCGGTCGACAATGGCACCAACAGCAAGGCTAAGGTGCTTGCCGCCGTCCGCCACGATATCGCCGCATCGGCTCACGTCCGCGACATCATGCTTGGGGAATTAAACGAGATCGGCAGGGAGGATGAGGCGACCAAATGGGCGCGCCGGCGGCTTTCGGAAAAGAACAAGCTCAATGCTGCAGACGCCAAGCATATCGAGGAGGCGTTTCGTACCAAGCTCTTGAGCTTTGCCATCCATTACGCGGAGGGCGTCCCGGAAACGAACAACAATGCGGAAACAACCAGCCCCACAGATAGACGCAAAGGGAAAGGAAAGCCGCCGCCATCATCGCCATCAGTCGACAAATCCGTCCTGACTCATCCCGAGCCGCGGCGCCTGCGCGATCGCGACCATGTGCGGTTTGTCGCCAAGCAAATCTGTCTGGTCTGCGGCCGTCAGCCTTGCGACGCGCATCATCTACGCTTTGCCCAAAGTCGGGCGCTCGCTCGCAAAGTCAGCGACGAGTTCACGGTCCCCCTATGCCGAGGACATCATCGCGAGCTGCATCGTCACGCCGATGAAGCAGCGTGGTGGCGAAAACTAGGTCTCGATCCAACCGGTGCCGCGCGATCCCTGTGGCTGGAGACGCATCCGAAAGCGCTGGTCTAAAGACTGCGCGAATCGGCCTACGGGCCTGCCTTCGATGAACGGCCACTTATCATCGCGATTTTGCTGATCACCATGGGGTCGCTGTATGCGCAGCCTCAACAACCGAATACGGCCAAGTTGAAAGCGGATGCACAAGGCGTCGTAAGCACCATCCGCGGGGACAAGGCCAAAACTCAGGCGTATTGCCAAATTAACAGTCTTGGTGGGCAGATGGTCGAGGCTGCGCAGGAGAAAGACAGCAAGAATCGCTCGACAAAAGCAGCCGTCCAGGGGTGCGCTTGCTCTGCTTATTGCGCGGGCATTGCCATCATATTGGTATTGAGATTGGCGATGATCCAGACGGAACCGGTAATGACGAGAAAAACGATCAGCACGCCAAAGGCGAGGGCCAGAATATTGTTTGTGCTGT
>DASXLC010000060.1:0-11433 GCA_036496445.1 Pseudolabrys sp.
CCCGATCGACCGGATCAATATCCGTGGCGATTCGACATTTGCGCTGCTCCTGGAGGCCCAGGCGCGCGGCCACCGGCTCGCCTATTACACCCCCGACCGGCTGGCCCAGCGCGGTCGCGACCTGTTCGCGGCGGTCCAGCCGCTGACGGTGCGCGACGCCGAGGGCGACCATTTTACCCTCGGGGCGGCCGAACGGGTCGACCTCACGTCGTTCGACGTCATCCTGATGCGGCAGGACCCGCCATTCGACCTCGCCTACATCTCGGCGACCCACATGCTGGAGCGGGTCCAGCCCGGCACCCTGGTGGTCAACGACCCGGCCCATGTCCGCAACGCCCCCGAGAAGGTGTTCGTTACCGAATTCCCCGACCTGATGCCGGCGACGCTGGTCACGCGCGACCGGGACGAGATCAAGGCGTTTCGCGCCGAGCACGGCGACATCGTGATGAAGCCGCTCTACGGTAAAGGCGGCGAAGCCGTGTTCCGGCTGGCGCGCGAAGACCTCAATTTCGGCTCGCTTTACGATCTGTTCACCGCCACATTCCGCGAGCAATGGGTGGTGCAGAAATTTCTTCCGAACATCAAGCACGGCGACAAGCGCATCATCCTCGTTGACGGCGAATATGCCGGAGCAGTCAACCGTATTCCGGCAGCCGACGACCTGCGCTCGAACATGGTGCGAGGAGGCGCGCCGGCGGCAACCGAGTTAACGACGCGCGAAGCGGAGATCTGCAAACGAATTGGTCCTGCCTTGCGCGAGCGCGGCCTGCTGTTCGTCGGCATCGATGTGATCGATGGCTATCTCACCGAGATCAACGTCACCTCGCCTACCGGAATTCGCGCGATCAAGAACCTCGGCGGACCCGATGTCGCAGCCCTGATCTGGGACACGATCGAGGCGAAGCGGCGCGCATGAGTGTTACGCTGACCATCGCCACGACCGACTACGACCACTTCCGCGATTTCCGTCTTGGGCTCGTACACGCGGAAGGCATCGAAGCAAACTGGCTTACGCTAGGCCATCACGAGATTTTTTCGCGTTTCACTTTCAATCGCGAGTGGGACGTCTCCGAATTATCCTTTGCCAAATTTGCGGCGCAGGTAACGCGCAAGGATTCCGACATTATCGGCTTGCCAATCTACGCATCGCGGTTGTTCCGCTTCGCTTCGTTCTACGTGAATCGCAAGGCCGGCATCAAAACCGCCGGCGATCTTCGCGGAAAACGGATTGGCGTGCCGGAATGGGCGCATACCGCCGCGGTCTATATGCGCGGCTGGCTGATGCACGAGGGCGGCGTTTCCCTCTCCGACATCGACTGGAGACAGGCCGGAACAAACGAGGCCGGGCGTATTGAAAAAGTCGAGCTGTCGCTGCCAAAAGGCGTTCGGCTCACCAGCATGCCGGACAAGACATTGAGCGGCATGATTGCTTCAGGCGAGCTGGATTGCGTGATCATCGCGCGCCCGCCGAATTCGTTCCGGGAAAGGCATCCGGACGTCGTGCGTTTGTTCCCGGACTACGAGGCAATGGAACAGCGTTATTATGAGAAAACGCGCGTCTATCCGATCATGCACGTGATAGCAATGCGCAAGTCGATTCTCGATAACCAGCCCTGGGTCGCACGCAATCTCTATAATGCGTTCGAGGACTCGAAACGCCGAAGTCTCGAACGCATCCTGGATCCAGCCGTATCGCGCTATCCGGTGCCTTGGCTGACGAATTATGCGATGCGCATGCAGCAGACGTTCGGCGATCTCTTTCCCTATGGAATCGAGGCGAACCGGCCGACGCTGGAATTGTTCCTGCGCTACGCGCATGAGCAAGGCATTGCGCACTGGCTTGCCAGGCCGGAAGATATTTTTCCCGCCGGCATCATGGCGCCGGTGAAAATTTAGTTTCTCGTACGCTTCACCGCCTCGGCGCGAATCCCGGCATCGGTGATCTTCGACAGATCGATCGGCGTCTTGAGGTTGCCGGCCTTCACAAGTTCGTTCTGCATCCAGTTCAGTTTGTCGAGCGGCAACGTGACTGACGGATCGATGGAGCCCCGCTTGACCGTATCGTCAAAGGCGTAGGCCGGGCGCGGATCGTCCGGTTTGGCATTAATGGTGTCTTGCGTGAGTTTTATCGTTTCATCGCGATGACTGACCGCGAATGTCAAAGCCTCGATTTCCGCCGCAACAAAATTGATAGCGTCCGCGCGCCGTTCGGTAATCGTCTTTCCGGTCATGGTCAGACATAACCGCACATAGTTCGGCAGGGCGTCGTGACCGCTGATCAGCATTGTCACGTCCTTGGGCGCATTTGCCATGAACTCCGCGGCGACGACGCCGGCATCGGCGACACCGGCGACCACCGCCTTGAAGCGGTCGAGGTCGCCGCCAAGATTGGCGAAACGAATTTCGGATGCGGCGATCTTGTGCTGATCGAGGATCGCATTGATCAGCAGATTGGGCAGCGACCCCGGTGCTGCCACCGCGATTGTCTTGCCCTTGAGATCTTCCACCTTGCTGATGGTCGATCGCACCATCAGTCCGTGCGGAACGCCCGGCCAGTCGCAGCCGAGAATCTTGATGTCGGCCCCGCGTGCGCCGGCGAGGATCGTCGCTCCCGGACTTGATTCGATGCTGTCGAGCTCGCCCGCCAGCAAAGCCTTGTGCGCGGTCGCGCCATTTTTCAGCGGAACGATTTCGATTTTCAGGCCATGCCTCGACGCGAAATCACGCTGTCCCACCATCACCATGAAGCCGGCGTCGCCCTTCGGCTCGATGACGCCATGCTTCCACGGTCTGAGATCCTGGCCTGAGGCCGGGGCCCCTAGCGCTGTAAGCAGGAGAGCAATCGTGAGACCTCGCGGGACGGTCATGCAGATCTCCACCGGCTTTCCCACCCTTATGATCAACGGCCAAAAGTGCCAAATCAATCATATCCTTGGCGTCTCCGGCCGAAAGTTTGTTCATGAACCGTTCTTGTGCCCGCCATTTCCTTCCGCTACTACTATTACGTGTAATACCAGGAGTGTGGTTGCATGGTTCAGCGCGTCGCCACCGTGGCGTTCGAGGGCATCGAAGCCCGTGCCGTCGACGTGCAGGTGCAGGTCGCGGCGGGTTTGCCTGCATTCAATATTGTCGGCCTGCCCGACAAGGCTGTCTCGGAAGCCAGGGAGCGCGTGCGTGCTGCGCTGGTCGCCTCCGGTCTTGCGCTTCCGGCCCGTCGCATCACCGTCAATCTCGCTCCCGCCGATGTTCCGAAAGAGGGCAGCCACTACGACTTACCGATCGCGCTCGGTCTCATGGCGGCCATCGGCGCAATTCCGCACGATGCGTTGAACAGCTTCACCGTTCTGGGGGAGCTCGGCCTCGACGGCTCGATCGCCGCGGTTGCCGGTGTGCTGCCGGCCGCGATCGGCGCCAACGGACGCGGCCAGGGCCTGATCTGCCCGAACGCATGCGGGCCCGAAGCAGCCTGGGCCAGTCCCGAAATCGAGATCGTCGCCGCGCAGTCGCTGATCCAGCTCGCCAATCACTTCAAGGGTACGCAGGTTCTTGCGCGGCCGCAGCCCAAAATTCGCGAACGTAACGCCGGCATGCTCGACTCGCGGACATCAAAGGACAGGAAAGCGCCAAACGCGCGCTCAAGGTCGCGGCTACGGGCGGACATAACCTTCTCATGATTGGTCCTCCGGGTGCCGGCAAATCGATGCTCGCGGCGCGGCTGCCGACGATTCTGCCGCCGCTCTCTCCGGCCGAGCTGCTGGAAGTCTCGATGATTGCGTCGATCGCCGGCGAGATCGACGACGGCGCGCTGACCAATCGACGGCCGTTCCGCTCGCCCCATCATTCGGCCTCGATGCCGGCACTGGTTGGCGGCGGCTTGCGTGCACGACCGGGCGAAATCTCGCTTGCGCACAATGGCGTCCTGTTTCTTGACGAGCTTCCGGAATTTTCCGGACAGGTCCTCGACTCGCTCCGCCAGCCGCTCGAAACAGGCGAAGTCTCGATCGCGCGCGCCAACCATCGCGTCACTTACCCCGCGTTTTTCATGCTGGTGGCGGCGATGAATCCCTGCCGCTGCGGGCGCGCCAGCGATCCCGGTTTTTCCTGCAAACGCGGGATGAACATCCGATGTGCGGCCGAATACCAGGGGCGGCTGTCCGGTCCCCTGCTCGACCGCATCGATCTGCATATCGAGGTACCGGCGGTCACCGCCGCTGATTTGATTCTGCCGCCGCCGAGCGAAGGCAGCCGGGAGGTCGCCGCGCGCGTCGCGCGCGCGCGTGACATTCAGGCCGAACGTTATGCCGAGATGGGCCTGGGCAACGTGCGCACGAATGCGCAAGTGAGCGGGCCTGCCCTGGAGGCCGTCGCACGGGCGGATCCCGCCGGCATGGCGCTTCTGCGGGATGCTGCCGACTCCATGCGCCTGTCGGCGCGCGGCTACCATCGGATCTTGCGCGTTGCACGTACGCTCGCCGATCTGGACGCGGCAGACTCTGTCGGCCGCGTCCACCTGGCCGAGGCGCTTTCCTATCGCGCACTTGCAGACGAAATACAGAGTGCAGCGTAGGCCCCCGCAAGCCATATCGCCCTTTACGCCGCCTTAACCACATTCGCGCGAACGGCCGCTGCCGGGTTAACCGAGAATAAATTCGCAAGATTCGGGATGCCAAATGGCTCCGCGCGGTGGCCGGCATCTTCCAGTCGTGCCGGGCCGCTGGATTTCTGGCCGGCATGCATCTTCAACCCGCGACCTACGATCTGACAAGCTATGCCATCGTCGGCGGCACGCTTGTCCTCGCTGCCTGCGCAATCACTGCAGTCCTGATGCTGCGATGGCGGGCAATCAGGACAGCAATGCGCGCGCTGGAAATGCGCAATGAAGAATTGCTCGATCACAATTGGGAGCTGCGCGAAGCGGAAGAGCGCGCTCGCAGTTTGCTGGAGACGCAAGGCGACATCATCGTACGCCGCGACAGCTTCGGCCGCATCACTTATGCCAACGACGCGTTTTGTGCACTGATCGGCAGACCGCGAGAGGCATTGATCGGCTGCGTTGTCGGCTTGCCCATTCTCGAGCAGGGCGTCGTCGCGGTTCAGCCCGACAACACGCGGATGCACGATCAGAAAATTGCCAGCGGCGGAGCGGCGCGCTGGATCTCGTGGGGAGAGGTCGCCGTCCGCGGCGAAATCGGTACGGAAATTCAGAGCGTCGGACGCGACGTCACAACGCGGGTCGAGGCCGAGCATGCTCTCGGCCTGGCGCGCGATCAGGCAGAAACCGCAAACCGCGCCAAATCGCGCTTTCTCGCCATGGTCAGCCACGAAATTCGCACGCCGCTCAACGGCATCCTCGGCATGGCCGGTTTGCTGCTCGACACGCCGCTCACTGCGGATCAGCTCACATATGCCAGGGCCGCGAAAACGTCGGGCGAGACATTGCTCTCGCTGATCGAGGAGATCCTTGATTTCTCGAAAATCGAAGCGGGAAAACTCGATCTGGAGGCTCGGCCGTTCGCGCTGACGACCATGGTCGAAGAGGCGATTGAACTGATGGCCCCACGCGCGCAAGCGAAGGGCATCGAGATTGCATCTTTCGTGGATGAACACCTGCCGCCACAGGTGGTCGGCGATGCCGCACGCTTGCGGCAGGTTCTGCTCAACCTCGTGGGCAACGCCGTCAAGTTCACTGACAAAGGCGGGGTCGCGGTTGTCGTCGAGCCTGGCAACGCCGCGAATGAAATTCGGTTTGAAGTGCGTGACACCGGGATCGGCCTGAAGACCGAGGACCTCGCGCGAATCTTCCTTGACTTCGAACAGGCAGATGGTTCTTCCAAGCGCAGGTTCGGCGGTACCGGCCTGGGGCTTGCAATCTCCAGACGCATCGTCGAGCGCATGGACGGCCACATCACGGTAACGAGCAAGCAGGGCGCGGGCTCGACTTTCGTCGTCAGCGCGCCTTTGCCGCCGGCACCGGGCGCACAATCCGCGAGCTTCATTCCCCCCAACCTGGGCAAGGCGGCGGTGATGATCATAACCGCCGCAGAAATCGAGGGATCGTTGCTGGCGCGGCGGCTCGGACACTGGGGCGCCAATACCTGCACAGCGGTGGATGAAAGAGTCGCGTTGGCATTATTGCCTGAACGTGCGTGGGATGCCCTGCTGGTCGACTATCCAATCGCGTCATCCATTATCGCCAGCGGCGATCTGGCCAGACTCGGCATACCAAAACGCATTGCGCTTATTCGTCCGGCCGAACGCCACGAATTGCCGGCGCTCAAGGCCGCGGGCTTCACCGGCTATCTTGTCAAACCAGTGCGTGCCGCCTCGCTCGCGGCGCGGCTTACAGACCAAGATGCATTCGAGCATTCGCCTGCCGAAATCGCGGCCGAGCCATTCGATTCGTCAAATAGCCTTAGGTTGTCGATCCTTGTTGCCGAAGACAATGAGATCAACGCCCTTTTGGCGCGCGCGTTGCTCACGCGTCTCGGGCATCGTCCGACCATCGCAAGCAATGGCGAAGACGCCGTTGAATCCTGGTTGGCGGCGCGCGCCGCGGGTGCACCGTACGATCTTGTGCTGATGGATGTGCAGATGCCGGGCATGGATGGTCTGGAGGCCGCACGCCGCATCCGTGCCGCGGAGACACAGATGGGCAACGGGCGCACCCGCATGCTCGCGCTTGCCGCCAACGTCCAGACGGAAGACCACGAAGCTGCACTTGCCGCCGGACTGGATGGTCTGCTGGTGAAACCGCTCGATCGTGAACGGCTGCGCGACGCGCTGAACGCGGTCTCGAGCCACGCATCCGACCCGCTTGCAGCCTGACGCCAATTTCCCCACATTGTCATAATTCCGTGGTCGGTCCGTGCTGTAGGGGGGCACCGGTCATCCATCCATGATTCGCCAATCGGACACCGGCTAACCGGCTCGATTTTGCGCATTTAACGTCGAAAAAGGACCTCGATGCCCGTTGTCCGCCGCGAGACTTTCCACCCCCAGCGTAGACTGTTCGAGCGGTTTCGCCCGGCACCGGGTGGGCCTGGCCTGCCCGGAATAATCTCGTCGTTACAGGCCTATGGCGGATTGCAAGCCTGGGCAGCCCGCGCACACCGTCCGACGCAGACCCTCGGCCGCGTTGGCTCGCTGGAAGTGCGGCTGGCTCAGACCGCTGCCGAAGTGCGCCAGGCACAAAAGGTTCGCTACCGCGTGTTTTATCAGGAAGGCCCGGCCATCCCGAATCCTGGCCGCTTGTTCGCGCGGCGCGACATCGATGGCTATGACGCAATCTGCGACCACCTGCTTGTGCTTGATCGTGCCGCGCAGGATCGTGGCGCGCTCAATCGTCCGGCCGTGGTCGGCACTTACCGGCTGCTGCGACAGCCGCTGGCGGAGGATTACGGCGGCTTTTACAGCGCCGGCGAATTCGACATCAGCCCTCTGATTGCGCGCCATGGCAATCTGCAATTCCTTGAGCTTGGCCGTTCCTGCGTCCTTGCGCCCTACCGCAACAAACGCACGGTCGAGCTGCTGTGGCACGGCATCCATGCGTACATTCTGCAAAATCGCTGTGATGTGATGTTCGGATGCGCGAGCCTCGACGGCACCGATCCCAAGCGACTCGCGTTACCGCTGTCATTTCTGCATCACTACGCGCCCGCGCCGGATGCGTGGCGCGCGCAAGCCTTGCCGAAACGTTACGTGGACATGAACCGGATGTCGAAGGAAGCGATCAATCCGAAAGACGCGCTACGCGCGCTCCCGCCCCTGATCAAGGGTTACCTGCGGCTTGGCGCCTATATTGGCGACGGTGCAGTGATCGACCACGAGTTCGGCACTACCGACGTGCTCATTGTTCTGCCAGTGTCGGCGATCAAGAAACGCTATTTTGAGCATTTCGATCTCAGCCGCCGGGCGGCGTGATCACAGCCGCCGCAGCGAAACGTTCTCGACCAGGTGGCTTTCGCTTTTCTTCAATATGAGATCGGCCCGGAGCCGGGTTGGCAGAATATTTTCGTGCAAATTGACCAGGTTAATGCGCGACCAGATCGACGAGGCGGTTTCGGTCGCTTCTTCGTCGGACAAATTTGAATAGCGGTGAAAATAGGATTTCGGATCGCGGAACGCCGTGCTGCGCAAGGTCAGGAACCGATCCACATACCAGGACTTGAGAACATCCTCGTCGGCGTCGAGATAGACCGAGAAATCGAAAAAATCCGACACGAACGGAATCGCCTTGCCGTCCTTCGGCAATCGGCCGGTCTGCAGCACATTCAGGCCTTCGACGATGAGAATGTCCGGTCTGTCGACCTCGACCGACTGGTTGGGCATCACGTCATAGATGAGGTGGGAATAAACCGGCGCTCGTGCAGGGCGGCGCCCCGCCTTCACATCGGAAAGGAAACGCAGCAGTGCAGGCAGGTCATAGCTCTCAGGAAAGCCTTTCTTTTCCATCAAGCCTTCACGTTCAAGTATCGCGTTCGGATAGAGGAACCCATCCGTGGTGATCAGGTCGACCTTGGGCACATTCGGCCAGCGCGCCAGCAAGGCCTGCAGCACGCGCGCCGTGGTTGACTTGCCGACCGCAACCGAACCGGCAACACCGATGATGTAGGGCATCTTCACGTCCTCGGTGCCGAGGAAGCGTTCCTGCGCACGAAACAACCGCTGCGTCGCCGCCACATACATCGATAGCAGTCGCGAAAGCGGCAGGTAGATTTCCTCAACCTCGGTAATATCGAGCCGGTCGTGCAGCGAACGCAGACGCGTGACCTCTTCCGAGGCCAACGTCATCGGCGTGTCCTCGCGCAATGCCGCCCATGCCGCACGCGAAAAGGTACGGTAGGGCGAGAGGTTTTCTTCGGTGCGCTGTTCCATCATTGCAGTCAGCCGCGAGAACGCGAGGCCTTTTCCTCGTGTCCGGTTTGCGCCGTGCGCTTTTCGAGAGCCGCTTCTACCTGCACCAGAGTAACGCCGCGGGCCTCCAGCAGCACCAGCAGATGATAAAGAAGATCGGCCGATTCTGCGATCAGCCGGCTATCGTCATCCTGCACGGCGGCCAGTCCCGTTTCGATGGCCTCCTCGCCCAACTTCTTGGCGCAATGAGCGACGCCCTTGTCGATGAGGGCGCGGGTATAGGAGTCCGCCGCGCTCGCCTTGGCGCGCTCGTGGATCCGCCTCTCCAGGTCAGCCAGGGTAAACTTGCTCATGGAAGCCTCTTTGCGCGGCCTCAATAGCACTGTTGCGGCTAGGGATCGAGCCGCATCGGCATGCCCGCCTTCGCCATATAGGACTTGGCCTCGCGCACGCTGTACTCGCCGAAGTGGAATATTGACGCTGCCAACACCGCAGTAGCGTGTCCGTCGCGAATGCCCTCAACCATGTGATCAAGTGTGCCTACCCCACCCGAGGCAATGACCGGGACGGTGACCGCATCGGCAATCGCCCGCGTGAGGGGAATGTCGTAGCCCTTCTTCGTGCCGTCGCGGTCCATCGAGGTCAGGAGAATTTCTCCGGCACCCAGTGCAACGACCTCCTTGGCATAGCCGATCGCTTCAATGCCGGTGGGATTTCGGCCGCCGTGGGTGAAAAGTTCCCATCGGTCCTTTCCGTCCGGCTTTGAAACCTTCTTGGCATCAATCGCCACCACGATGCATTGATCGCCGAACTTTTCTGCCGCTTCCTTCACAAAAGCGCGCCGGCTGACCGCGGCAGTGTTGATCGACACCTTGTCGGCTCCGCACGTGAGCAGTTTGCGGATGTCGTCGACCGTCCGCACACCGCCGCCGACCGTAAGCGGCATGAAGCAGGCCTCCGCTGTACGCGTCACCACGTCGTAGATCGTGTCGCGGTTTTCATGACTTGCGGTGATGTCGAGGAAGCACAACTCGTCGGCGCCTGCCGCATCATATGCGATGGCCGCCTCGACGGGATCGCCGGCGTCGCGCAGATCGACGAAATTGACGCCCTTGACCACTCGGCCGTCTTTCACGTCGAGGCAGGGAATGACGCGAACCTTGAACATCAGGCGGTTGTCCTTGCTGTGCGGACCAGCATGAGCGCCTCTGCCGCATCCAGCCGCCCGTCATAGAGCGCACGGCCGGCGATAGCGCCCGCGAGCTTTTTTGCGCGCGGCGCCAGCAGCGCCTTGATATCGCCGATCGACGCAAGGCCGCCGGACGCAATCACCGGAATGGAAATCGCCTCGGCAAGTGAAATTGTCGCATCGAGATTGAGGCCCTGCAGCATCCCATCCCGCGCTATGTCGGTATAGACGATAGCCGCTACACCCACGTCCTCGAAGCGCCGGGCTATTTCGAGCGCCGCGAGTTGCGAGGTTTCGGCCCAGCCTTCAACCGCCACCTTGCCCTCGCGCGCATCGAGGCCAACCGCAATGCGGCCTGGATAGTCGCGCGCTGCCTGTTTGACGAAAGGTGGATCGCGGACCGCGGCGGTACCGATGATGACGCGCGTAACGCCCTTCTCCAGCCAGCTTTCGACGGTCGCCGTATCGCGCACGCCGCCGCCAAGTTGCACCGGAATGCTCACCGTTTCGAGGATACGATCAACAGCCGCGGCGTTCATTGGTTTGCCGGCAAATGCGCCGTCGAGGTCGACAATATGAAGATACTCAAATCCCTGCTGTTCGAAGGCACGCGCCTGCGCAGCCGGGTCTCGATGAAAAATGGTCGTGCGCGCCATGTCGCCCTGCTCCAGGCGCACAGCAAGACCTTCTTTGAGATCGATCGCGGGAAACAGAATCACGGCTGCCACTTCAGGAAATTGGCGATCAGCGCGAGACCCAATCGTTGGCTCTTCTCGGGGTGAAACTGGGTACCGACCATATTGTCGCGGCCGACAATAGCCGTTAGCGGGCCGCCGTAGTCGGCCTGCGCTATCAGATCGTTCTGCTGCGCGGCCTTGAGTTCGAACGAGTGCACGAAATAGGCGTGCAGGCCGGTCGGCCCAACCTTTATGTCCTTCAACAGCGGATGGGCCTTCAACACGTTGAGGGTGTTCCAGCCCATGTGCGGAATCTTCAAATCCGGATTGGAGGGCTTGATGCGGTCGACTTCGCCGGCGATCCAGCCGAGGCCGGGTGTCACCTGATATTCGCGCCCGCGTTCAGCCATCAACTGCATGCCGACACAGATGCCGAAAAACGGTTTCCCGCTCTTCCGTACACCCTGTCCAAGGGCGTCGACCATTCCCGGAATTTCGTCGAGTCCGCGGCGGCAATCAGCGAATGCGCCAACGCCGGGCAGGACGATGCGGTCGGCACGCGCCACTGCATCTGGATCGCTCGTCACAGCAATTGGCTGTTTGTATCCGCTTTCACGTGCGGCCCGTTCAAACGCCTTGGCCGCCGAATGCAGATTGCCGGAGCCATAGTCGACGATGGCAACGCTCACCGCTGCGCTCCCGGCTCGGGGAACA
>DASXLC010000061.1:0-1969 GCA_036496445.1 Pseudolabrys sp.
GAACCCCGGTCTTACCAGCGCGCACAGTTTATTGCGCGCGAACCGGAGCACCGGGCCGCCCTTCTTTTCGTCATGCAAAGCTTGCGGATGCTCCATGTTTGCGGAAGCAAATACATCCGCCATCGCGCCGGCGGTAATCTCGGTCTTCAGGAGGCCGGACGGTCCGTATTTGGCCTCGACCTTGTTGCCGGTGGACGATTCATAGACCTTGGCAATTTCGGTCAATGCGCCTTTCAAGCTGCCGGCGGCATAGAGCTGAACCGTCTCCGCTGCCGTCGGTCCCATCATGGCAAGCGTTGCCGCACCATCATACGGAAGCGCATCATGCGCTCGGGTCACTGGCGTTCGGATAGAACAGCTGTTCCCCATTGATCTTGTAGCTGGCGATGGCCTTCTGGCCTTCCGGCGAGATCAGCCAATCAATGAAGGCCTGGCCAAGTTCCTTTTTCACGTTCGGATGCTTGGCCGGATTCACCAGCGTGACGCCGTACTGGTTGAACAGGCGTTTGTCGCCTTCCACGAGAATTTGCAGATCGCCCTTGTTCTTGAACGACAGCCAGGTGCCACGATCCGACAGCACATAGCCATTGCTGGCGCCGGCGGTGTTGAGGGCGGCGCCCATGCCCTGGCCGATCGATTTATACCAAGGCCCCTTTTCCTTCTCGATATCGATGCCCGCGTCTTTGTTCCAGAGCGCGAGCTCGGCGATATGCGTGCCTGATCGGTCTCCGCGCGAGATGAAGTCCGCCTGCTTGTCCTTGATTGTCTGAAGCGCCTTGGCAATATCCTTCATGCCCTTGATGCCGGCTGGATCGCTCTTCGGGCCAATTAGCACGAAATCATTGTACATCACCGGGTAACGCTTCACGCCTTCACCTTCCGCGAGGAATTTTTCTTCCGCCGATTTTGCGTGCACGAATACGACGTCAGAATCGCCGCGTCGGCCGGTATCGAGCGCCTGGCCAGTGCCCTGCGCGATGACCTTCACGTCGATTCCGGTCTTTTCCTTGAACAACGGCAGGATGTAACCGAACAGACCGGAGTCCTGGGTCGACGTGGTCGATGACACCACAATCGATTTGTCCTGAGCGCAGACAGGTGTGGTGAGGATGGCGGCGGCAAAAGCGGCAGCCACCATCACCGTGCGACGATTGATCATGCGATCCTCCATTTGCTTTTTCAGACGAGCAATTCGCCTGCTATGAACTTCCGCGCTTCTTCGGTGTGCGGTGTTACGAAAAATTCCGGGGCTCGTGTGCTTTCAATCAACCGGCCACGGTGTAGCAGCACCACGTCGCCGGCTAGCCGTTTGGCCTGGCCGATGTCGTGGGTCGACATTACCACCTTGACGCCGCGCGCACTCACCGCGAGGACGATATCTTCGATTGCCTTGGTCGAATATGGGTCAAGGCTGGCGGTCGGCTCGTCAAGGAACAGCACGGCAGGGTCGCGAGCCAGCGCGCGTGCAAGTGCAAGTCGCTGTTGCTCGCCACCCGAAAGACGCCGGGCCGGGCGGCTGCCGAGTTCGCCAAGCCCGACCAATGCAAGAAGCTCGGCGGCTTGTTCCTCGCGTTGCCCGCGGGGGACATTGGCGGCGGCAAGCGCATAGCGCACATTTGCCGCGGCCGTACGCCGCAGCATCGTCGGCCGCTGAAACATGATTGCGCTTTTGGACGGCATCTCTGTGTTGCGGCCCCCCCACGTGATGCGTCCGTTCGAAAGAGGAGTGAGGCCCACGGCGGCGCGCAGAAGGGTGGTCTTGCCGCTGCCGTTCGGTCCGATCAGGATCGTCGGCGCACCTGACGTAACCGTCAGTGTGACACGGTCGAGAATCGTCACCTCGCGCGCGACAATGCTGGCTTCGACGAACATCAATGGAAGGTCGGAGGCGGCTGCGCGCATGGTCATCCTGCGTAGCGTTCGCCCGCGTGGCGCATTGCCCAGGCCATCGCGTTGATAAGAATGACAA
>DASXLC010000062.1:0-1933 GCA_036496445.1 Pseudolabrys sp.
GCGCATCGGCCTACGGCATCCTGTCGACGTGGGCCTGGCGGGCGACTGCCGGCAAGTTCTCCAAGCCTTGGTGCCTCTCATCGATCGCAAAGAGGACCCCGGCTTATTCACCGGACTTTTTTGAAGTCGAAAGAAACATTGCGTGATTTCGCGGTGTTTCATGAGGTATTCGATGCCATCATGAACAACCAGGAGATCACGCAATGGGTGAATCGCAAGGATGGTTATTTGAACCAAGTTTCAACCGTTCAGTCAAGGTTCTGGCGACGGATGATCGGATCACGTCGGACTCGGGCTTGCTCTTGTTGCGGGAGGCCGATCATCGGCTGGGCATCACGGAGTCGCTGGCGAATCGATTGCACGATCCTCGTCAACAGGATCGGATCCGGTATCAGCTCGTCGAACTGCTCCGCGAGCGAATCTATGCTCTGGCCGCCGGTTACACGGCGCAGGATGATGCAGACCGCCTGGCCCACGATCCGGCGATGAAGCTGGCGGCTTGGAACCGACCCGGCGAACAGCCGCTCGACGAACGATTGGCCAGCCAGCCGACGCAATCGCGATTGTTGGACATTCTCTCACGCGAGCCCGACAACCGGTATGCCGTGCGCGACTCGCTGGCCGATGCCTGCGAACGTCATCTGCGGGCCGAGGGAGGCGATCATGCCGCCCGGAAGATCACCGTCGACATCGACAGCTTTCCGATCTATGTGCACGGCCACCAGGCGGGCGCGGCGTACAACGGACATTTCCGGGACATGGTCTACCATCCGATAGTCGCCAGCTATTCCGTGGCCGGCGACTACGACAGCATGCATGACGGACATCGTCTGGGAAACGGCTTCCTGCACGCCATGCTGCGGCAAGGGCAGGTGCATACGGCCCAGGGTGTGACGCGGTTCGTGAAAGAAGCGGTCCACAAGGGGAAACGCCTGGGATTCAGCATCGACTTACGCATCGACGCGGGCTACACCGACGGCCACACGCTGGACTATCTGACCGATGAAAAGCTGCGTTTTATCGGGCGTCTGAAGAGCAACGCGGTTCTCGACCGGCTGGCTGCGCCGTACCTGAAGCGGCCCGTCGGGCGGCCGCCGAAGGAAGGCTACGAGGAGGTCATCGAACTGGGCCAGTACCAAGCCGAGTCTTGGCGGCACTTGCAGCGCGTACTCTTGGTGGTCGTCGATAAACCCGACCCGAAGACAGGCCAGTTGAATCTGCTCCCCAACTATTTTTTTCTCGTGGCGGGATGGAAGCCGGAGGAACTCGCTGGTGAGGCCGCACTGGCGCGCTATCGTCGGCGCGGGACGTTCGAGGATCGGCTGGGCGAGTTTCAACAAGCCATCGGACCGCATCTGTCGCACGCCGATTTTCACGAGAACGAAACCGTGCTGCGATTGTCGCTCTTGGCGTTCAACTTGGCGTCGATATTGCGCATCGAGTACGAGGACAAGGCCGGCAGTTGTCTTGATCTGGGGCGGTTTCAACGCGACGTGCTGAAGGCCGGTGGGCGTGTTGTGAAGCGCGCCCGGCGCCTGGTGCTGTACGTGGCGCAGGCGGCGGCTCCCTTTTGGAAAGAACTGGTCGCCTGTATCAGCCGCTGGAAGTTGCCGGATCGCTTTCCGAAGCCGCACGGGTCGCGGCGGCGGGCGTGGATGCCGCCGCCCAAGCATGCCTTCCTCCTCGAGGTACGGCGCGAATGACGCCGCCCGCCTCTGGCGGACTGGCGAAATCCGAGACGACGACAAATCGGCAAATGGGGGCAAGGGGGAGGTGCGCCCGCAAGTCCTCAAATCACAAAATGCTCAACCGCCGCCCTGCCCCGCGGTCGACATTATTCGGGTGGTGAATAAGTCGGGTTAAGCATCAATTGCAAGAGACTTCGCAGACCCGCCACGCACTTCAATCCTTCGTTTGTGATCTTCGTTCCTTC
>DASXLC010000063.1:0-10608 GCA_036496445.1 Pseudolabrys sp.
GCATCGAGGATGCGGTGATCGAACGCCTTGAGCCGGATCCGGATATTCTGGCCGTTCATTGTCGTTTCTCTCGTCCGTCGTGCCCGCCCGTCAGACGGGCAACCACGGAATGCCTAACCTATGTGATGCGGATGGCCGGGATTGGCCCGGCCATCACGCCCGAATTCATCACTCGATGATGCTCGCCACCACGCCGGCGCCGACCGTACGGCCGCCCTCGCGAATGGCGAAGCGCAGTTTCTCCTCCATGGCGATCGGAACGATCAGGTGCACTTCCATCGCCACGTTGTCGCCCGGCATCACCATTTCCGTGCCTTGCGGCAGGTGCACCACACCTGTCACGTCGGTGGTGCGGAAATAGAACTGCGGACGATAGTTGGTGAAGAACGGAGTATGACGGCCGCCCTCTTCCTTGGTGAGGATGTAGGCTTCCGCCTTGAACTTCGTGTGCGGCTTGACCGAGCCGGGCTTGCACAGCACCTGACCGCGCTCGACTTCCTCGCGCTTGGTGCCGCGCAGGAGCGCGCCGATGTTGTCGCCCGCCTCACCCTGATCGAGCAGCTTGCGGAACATTTCAACACCGGTGACGACGGTCTTGACCGTCGGGCGAATGCCGACGATTTCCACCTCTTCGCCCACCTTGATGATGCCGCGCTCGACACGGCCGGTGCAGACGGTGCCGCGGCCCGAGATCGAGAACACATCTTCCACCGGCATCAGGAACGGCTGATCTTTTGGACGCTCCGGTTGCGGAATGTAGTCATCAACGGCTTTCATCAGCTCCATGATCGACTCTTTGCCGAGCTTCTCATCGCTGCCTTCGAGCGCCTTGAGCGCCGAGCCCTTGATGATCGGGATCTTGTCGCCGGGGAAGTTGTACTTTGACAACAGTTCGCGGACTTCGAGCTCGACCAGCTCGAGCAGTTCCGGGTCGTCGACCATGTCGACCTTGTTCATGTACACGACCAGCGCCGGCACGCCGACCTGACGGGCGAGCAGGATGTGCTCGCGGGTCTGCGGCATCGGGCCGTCGGCGGCGGAGACCACCAGGATGGCGCCGTCCATCTGCGCGGCGCCGGTGATCATGTTCTTCACATAGTCGGCGTGGCCGGGGCAGTCGACGTGCGCATAGTGACGCTTGTCGGTCTGATATTCGACGTGCGCGGTCGAAATCGTGATGCCGCGCGCCTTCTCTTCAGGCGCCTTGTCGATCTGGTCGTAGGCGGTGAAAGTAGCGCCGCCCTTTTCGGCCAAAACCTTGGTGATCGCAGCTGTCAGCGTCGTCTTGCCGTGGTCGACGTGACCGATCGTGCCGATATTGCAATGGGGCTTGTTGCGCTGGAATTTCTCTTTGGCCATGGAACTCTCCGTTCAGATCCTTCTGTTATCCGTAGATCCCGATCACGCGAATTTCTTCTGTACTTCTGCTGACACGTTCGCGGGCAGCTCCGAGTAGTGGTCGAATTGCATCGTGAATGTTGCGCGGCCCTGAGACATTGACCGCAGATTGTTGACGTAGCCGAACATGTTCATCAGCGGCACCATCGCGTTGACGACGTTGGCGTTGCCGCGCATGTCCTGACCCTGGATCTGCCCGCGCCGCGAATTGAGATCGCCGATGACGGAGCCGGTGTAATCCTCCGGTGTCACCACCTCGACCTTCATGATCGGCTCGAGCAGGACCGGTCTTGCCATCTGCAGCGCCTCTTTCAGGCACTGACGCGCGCAGATTTCGAAGGCCAGCGCCGAGGAGTCGACGTCATGGTACTTGCCGTCGATCAGCGTGACCTTGAGGTCGACCACCGGGAAACCCGCTACCACACCGGAGCCGAGCACACTTTCGAGACCCTTCTCCACGCCGGGGACAAACTCCTTCGGCACGGCGCCGCCGACAATTTCATTCTCGAATTCAAACGGTGTCCCGGGCTGCGTCGGTTCGGCGATGATCTTGATCTGCGCGAACTGACCCGAACCACCGGTCTGCTTCTTGTGCGTGTAGCCGTGCTCGACGCGCTGGGTGATCTTCTCGCGGAACGCGACCTGCGGAGCGCCGATGTTGGCGTCGACCTTGTAGGTGCGCTTGAGAATGTCGACTTTGATGTCCAGGTGCAGTTCGCCCATCCCCTTGAGGATCGTCTGCCCGCTTTCCTGATCCGTGGAAACGCGGAAGGACGGGTCTTCGGCGGCGAGTTTGGCGAGAGCAACGCCGAGCTTTTCCTGGTCGGCCTTCGACTTCGGTTCGATGGCGATCTCGATCACCGGATCGGGGAATTCCATTTTCTCAAGGATTACCGGCTTTTGCGGATCACACAGCGTGTCACCGGTGCGCACTTCCTTGAGGCCGGCCAGCGCCACGATGTCGCCAGCATAAGCTTCCTTGATGTCCTCACGGTTGTTCGCATGCATCAGCAGCATCCGGCCGATGCGCTCCTTACGCTCCTTGGTCGAATTGATCGCACCGGTGCCGCTGGTGAGCGTACCGGAATAGATGCGGCAGAAGGTGATCGTGCCGACGAAGGGATCGTCCATGATCTTGAAGGCGAGCAGCGCCATTGGCGCGTTGTCCTTCGGCTCGCGGATGACGTCTTCCCCGTTGTCGGGATTGATGCCGTGAATCGGCGGCACGTCGAGCGGGCTCGGCAGATAGTCAACCACCGCGTCGAGCAACGGCTGCACGCCCTTGTTCTTGAAGGCGGAGCCGCACAGCACCGGGAAGAAGGCGGCCGTGATCACGGCCTTGCGTATCAGGCGCTTGAGGGTCGCCTCGTCGGGCTCCTTGCCTTCGAGGTAGGCGGTCATGGCGTCGTCGTCGAGCTCGACCGCGGCCTCAATCATTTTCTCGCGGTATTCCTTGGCCTGATCGAGCATGTCGGCAGGAATGTCGATGTCCTGGTACTTGGCGCCGAGGGATTCGTCGTCCCACACCACGCCCTTCATGCGCACGAGATCGATCAGACCTTTGTATGCCTGCTCAGTACCGATCGGGAGCTGAATCGCCACCGGCTTGGCGCCGAGGCGAGTCTTGATGTCATCCATGCATTTGAAGAAGTCGGCGCCGATCTTGTCCATCTTGTTAGCGAAGACGATCCGCGGAACTTTGTACTTGTCGCCCTGGCGCCAGACCGTCTCAGTCTGCGGCTCAACGCCCTGATTGGAGTCAAGCACGACGACGGCGCCGTCGAGCACGCGCAGCGAACGCTCCACCTCGATGGTGAAGTCGACGTGGCCGGGCGTGTCGATGATGTTGAGGCGCTTGCCATTCCAGAACGCGGTCGTCGCGGCCGAGGTAATAGTGATGCCGCGCTCCTGCTCCTGCTCCATCCAATCCATCGTCGCGGCGCCTTCGTGCACCTCGCCGATCTTGTGGCTTTTGCCGGTGTAATAAAGGATCCGCTCAGTCGTTGTCGTCTTTCCGGCATCGATGTGCGCCATGATGCCGAAATTGCGGTAGTCCTCGATTGGGTGGTTGCGCGGCATAGGGGATCAGTCCTCGAATCTTTTTCTGCTGTCACCAGCGATAATGCGAGAAGGCCCGATTGGCTTCCGCCATCTTGTGGGTATCCTCGCGCTTCTTGACGGCATTTCCCCTGTTATTGGATGCATCGAGCAACTCGGATGAGAGCCGCTCGGTCATCGTACGTTCATTGCGTTCACGCGCAGCCGCGATGATCCAGCGAATGCCGAGCGCCTGCCGGCGCGACGTACGCACTTCCACCGGAACCTGATAGGTAGCGCCGCCGACGCGACGTGAGCGAACCTCGATCGAGGGCATCACGTTGTCGAGCGCCTGCTGAAAAATCGTGAGCGGGTTTTGTTTTGTCTTGGTCTCGATCGTTGCGAGCGCGCCGTAGACGATGCCTTCCGCAACCGACTTCTTGCCGTCGTACATGATGGCATTCATGAACTTGCTGACGACAACGTTTCCGAACTTCGGATCCGGGATGATGTCGCGTTTTTCGGCGGCGTGACGGCGGGACATGACGCTGATCCTTACTTGGGCCGTTTGGCGCCGTATTTGGAACGGCGCTGTTTTCGGTTTTTCACGCCCTGGGTGTCGAGCACACCGCGCAGGATGTGATAGCGAACGCCCGGCAGGTCCTTCACGCGACCGCCGCGGATCATCACGACCGAATGTTCCTGGAGATTGTGACCTTCGCCCGGGATGTAGCCGATGACTTCAAAGCCGTTGGTGAGGCGCACCTTGGCGACTTTACGCAGAGCCGAATTCGGCTTCTTCGGCGTCGTCGTGTAGACGCGCGTGCATACACCGCGTTTCTGCGGCGACGACTCAAGCGCCGGCGCTGTGTTGCGCGCCTTGAGCGGGTGCCGCGGCTTGGCAATCAACTGGTTGATCGTCGGCATCGTTGGCCTTCGCTACCTTCGTTCCAGGGATACGCGCGAGAACGGAATTGTCCGCGCCGGCCCCTCTCTGATTTCTCTTTGCGGACATCACATTCGTCCGCATCGTTTCGGGCTTGTGGCCCCAGCATTTCCGCGCGTCTTTGCTCCACGCGCAAAACGAAATCGCGCCATCCGCCAAATTGCGGCAGGGCGCTCTTCCGGTCGGACGACCACGCTGCGGTTAGGCAACGAGGCCGCTCACTCCTAGAGTCTGACAATGGTTGTCAGAGGCAGCGTCTGAGCTTCATTCGTCGAGGCGATTGCGCCGGCCAAGCTTCGAGAAAAACGCAACACTCTCAAAGGATTAGCTGGGCGGCCGTTCCGAGCAAGCGAAGCTCACCGCCTGCCGAAAAGTCTGGGGTATGTATCGGCGAGACCCCGCTAAGTCAAGCGAAAATGCCCGAAACGTCGAGCATTAGGGCCTGTCGGACCTGATTACCGAATAGTCAGGCCTATTGGGACGTGACGCCGGTTTGTTTGATGACCCGCAGGTATTTCGCACTTTCGTTCTGCACAAAATCCTTGAACTGGGCGACCGTCATCGGGGTGACGACTGCGCCCGCCGCCTCAAGGCGCGCTTTAACGTCAGGGTCTTCGACTACTTTATTGATTTCCTTGTTCAGCCGGTCGATGACGGGCTGCGGCGTGCCGCGCGGCGCGAAAAAGCCGGCCCACAGGGTGAAGTCGTAGTCCTTGTTGCCTGTCACTTCGGCAACTGTCGGGACGTCGGGAGCCGCAGGTGAGCGTTTCCCGGCGGAAATCGCCAGGATCTTCAAGTTGCCCCCCTTTACGTGCGGAGCAGCTGCCGGAAATCCCGGGAAATAAAAGTCGACGTGATTGCCGATCAGATCGTTGAGTGCCGGCCCCGCGCCCTTGTAGGGGACATGGGTCAGATTTTCATCGAACTGCAATTTTAGCAGCTCGCCCGCGAAGTGACCTGGCGTGCCGATACCCGCTGACGCAAAGGTCATTTTGGGCTTCGCTTTCAAGGCTGCAAGAAATTCCGGCAACGTTGAATACGGCGCCTTGCTCGGCACCACGAGCGCGAGCGGCACCACAGCCGCAAGCGCGATCGGCACCAAGTCTTTGTCCGGGTCATAGTTGAGACCCTTGAGCCAATGCTGATTGACGGCAATCTCTCCGGTCTGCCCGACCAGTAGCGTGTAGCCGTCGGGTGCAGCAGTCGTCACCGAATGCGCGCCAATTGCGCCACTCGCGCCGGCGCGATTTTCAACGACGACAGATTGGCCGAGAGCGATGCCGAGTTTGTCGGAAATCGAACGGGCGACGATATCGCCCGTGCCGCCTGCCGCGTAGGCAACGATGATCTGGATAGGACGGCTCGGATAGGCCTGGCTCCATGCTGGCGCGGCACTCCCTGCACCGACGACAGCGACGACAACCCCGGCAGCCAGCGCACGAGTGGCCCGCATGATGAAATCCTCCCCATTATTCTCGACGTCTTGTTGTTATTCGAAACCGTAAAGTCGTGCCGGATTGTCCGACAGAATACGCTCGGCCAATTCGGCTCCGCCGACCGCCTCCATGAAATCGTCGATCAGCGTTTCGTAGCGAAGATTACGATAAGCCCCAAGGACGGCGCTACCCATTTGCTCCTCGTGCGGCGGCGTATGCGGCCAATCGCTGCCCCAGACACAGCGATCGGGCGCGATCGCCAGGATCGCTGCAAGCCAGGCCGGGTCCGGTTTGGTCGCCAACGGGTTTGTGCTTACGCGATACGGCGCCGATAGCTTGATCCAGACATGTGACATGGCCAGCAGGCCGAGCAGCGCGCGGCCGTCCATCTGTTCCGGCGTAAAACCGCTATGAACGCCATAGTGATCGATCACGACCGGCACACGCGAGTTCGCGAGCAACGTCGCGCTTTCGGCGAGCATTTTGAGCGGCGCAATGACTTCGATATGCCAGTTCAATTCGTGCGCCGGCCCGGTGATGGCCGAGAACCGGCCAGTGAGCGGAGCCTTTTCGCGCAGCGGGCTGTAAAGATTGAGCCGCAACCCGCGCACGCCCTGCCCGGCCATACTTGAAAGCATCCGGGCCGATGTCATTTCCGGATTGATGACCGCAACACCTCGGCCGCGGCCCGTCAAAACATCGAGGCTTTCCAGCAGCAAAGTATTGTCGGTACCGTAGAAACTGGGCTGCACAATCACGAAACGCCTGACGGCGCGGGTGGCGGACACCCTTTCAAGTTGCTTCAGCGTCGCAACGTCGGCGAGATAAGTCCGCTCCGCGGCCTGAGGATAGTGGTCCGCCGCCCCAACAACATGAACATGACTGTCGCAGCGCATTCCGGTTCACGCCCGCAGCCGCGCGGCGACCGCTTCGCCGGTTTCGCGCGTCCCGAGACGGCCGCCGATGTCCCCGGTCGATTCCTTGACCGCGATCGCGGCTTCCACTGCCTTCTCGATCGCTGCCGCGGCTACCTCGAATGCCTTGGCCTTCCTGCGGCGGCCATGCCAGGCAAGCAACATCGCGACCGACAAGATCAATGACAGCGGGTTTGCGATGTTCTTGCCGGCGATATCCGGCGCCGAACCATGGGCTGCCTGCGCCATGCCATGATCGGCTCCGGCGTTAAGTGAGGCCGCAAGACCCAGACTGCCTGACAATTCAGCCGTCAGATCGGAGAGGATGTCACCATACATATTGGTTGTGACAATGACATCGAAACGCTGAGGGTTCCGCACAACATGCGCCATCATGGCGTCGACAATGACGTCGTCGACCACGACGGATGGAAACTCCTGCGCAACGGTCCGGCATGCCTCGATGAATAGCCCGTCAGTCACTTTCAGCACATTTGCCTTGTGCACGATCGTGACATGCCTGCGCCTGGTCATCGCCAGCTCGAAAGCCGCGCGCGCAATGCGCTCGCTGCAGACGCGTGTAATCCTGCGCAATGAAATAGCGACATCCTTGGTCACCAGCACCTCTCCGCTGCCCGCTTCCATATTGCGATCCGCATAAAAGCCCTCGGTGTTCTCGCGCGCGACAACGAGATCGAACTCGCCACAGCGCAGCGGGAAGCCAGCATAGGTCCTTGCAGGCCGAATGTTGGCAAACAGATCGAGACTTTTGCGCAGCATCATCGACGGATTGACTTCGCCCCGCGCGGGATCCTTGAATTCAAAGGTGGACGTGGGTCCAAGCACGACGCCGTCCGCGCGGCACGACTTTTCAACAAGGTCAGGGTGGATCGTGTGACCATGCGTGCGCAGGCCGGCATGACCGATCGCGGCTTGCTCAATTCGCAACTGCAGTTCAAAGCGTTCGGAAGCCGCGCGTAACACGGAGAGCGTAGCGGCAGTGATTTCAGGGCCAATGCCGTCACCGGCAAGAACAAGGAGGTACATGGGTGTTGGGTCCGAAGGGCGGGCCAACATCATCACTTTTTCTCAAGCAAAGAAAAGGGTCGAAGAGTCAAGGCAGCTATCTGCGAATTTAGCGCAAAAACAGGCGAACGCGACGCGAGGGATTGTGCTAGCATCGCTTATTGTAAGGGGCGGTGACTCGTTGCGCGCAGTCGGTGAGACTATTTTTCATTTTGTGATGATCAAACCGTCGCATTACGACGACGACGGCTATCCGATTCAGTGGCTCCGCTCTGCCATCCCTTCCAACACTCTGGCGTGCCTCAATGCGCTCGCCGAAGACGCCCGTCGCCGCAACATCCTGGGCCCGGACGTAGAAATTCGTCTTCACACCTACGACGAAACTAACCGGCGCGTAAGGCCTGACCGCATCATCGACCTGATCCGTAAACAGGGCGGCCGCGCGCTGATCGGACTGGTCGGCGTGCAGTCCAATCAATTTCCGCGTTCGGTCGATCTCGCCCGCCCCTTCCTGGCTGCCGGCCTGCCTGTTTGCATCGGCGGATTTCACGTATCGGGCTGCGTCGCCATGCTGCCGGAACTTCCGCCGGACATCCGCGAGGCCCAAGCGCTCGGCATCAGCTTTTTCGCGGGCGAATCCGAGGATGGCCGCCTTGATGAGGTGTTGCGCGATGGCTGGAACGGCGCGCTCAAGCCGCTCTATAATTACATGGACGATCTCCCGACTCTGACCGGCGAGCCGCCACCTTTCCTGCCCCGCAAACACGTGCAGCGGACCTCGGGTTCACTCTCGAGCATCGATCTCGGGCGTGGCTGCCCATATCAATGTTCGTTCTGCACGATCATCAACGTGCAGGGACGCAAGAGCCGGTTTCGCACGCCCGACGATCTCGAACACATCGTGCGCGAGAACTATGCGGAAGGTATCAAGCGCTTCTTCATCACCGACGACAATTTTGCACGCAACCGTGATTGGGAGCTTTTGTTCGACCGTCTGATTCACTTGCGCAACACCGAGTTCCCCAAACTCGGATTCACGATCCAGGTCGATACGCTCTGCCACAAGATTCCAAACTTCATCGAGAAGGCGGCACAAGCAGGCGTGCGCCGCGTGTTCATCGGATTAGAGAACATCAACCCGGACAATCTGATCGCCGCCAAGAAACGGCAGAACAAGATCACCGAGTACCGCGAAATGCTGCAGAAATGGCGCGATCACGGCGCCATTACTTACGCCGGATATATTCTCGGCTTCCCTGCCGACACGAAGGAATCGATCGTCCGCGATATCGAGATCATCAAGCGGGAATTACCGCTCGATATCCTCGAGTTCTTTTTCCTGACGCCTCTGCCCGGCTCCGAAGATCACAAGGTGCTTTCGCAGAAAGGCATCTGGATGGATCCGGACATGAACAAATACGACCTCAATCACCGCGTCTCGCATCACTCAAAGATGGGCGACGGGGAATGGGAGGATGCGTACCGCGCCGCCTGGGCTGCGTTCTATACGCCCGAGCACGTCCGCACGATTCTGCGGCGCTCCGCCGCGTGCAAGCTCGGACGGCCCGGCACCACGTTGTCCACGATTCTGTGGTTTTACCTGATGATCCTGTTCGAAGGCGTTCATCCCCTCGAAGGCGGCGCCTTCCGGCTGAAATTCCGCCGCGACCGGCGTTCCGAAATGAAGATCGAAAACCCGCTCGTGTTCTATCCGCGCTACGGCTGGGAGACGCTCACGAAGGTCTGGGGGTACTTGAAGGTCTACCGCCAGTTCAAAGGCGTGCTCAACGAGGCACTGGCCGCGCCCGACCGCTGGACCTACAGCGACATTGCGATCGCACCGCCGCAGGCAGACGAGTTTGAGCGTCTTTCGCTCTATCATGAAACCACCGGCGGTGAGGCCGCGCTGGCGCGCATGCGGCGCGACGACGCCATCCGCATCAGCGGACACGCACCGCACGCGGCGGGCCTTGTGAACGACCCGGCTTTCGAAACGGCCCCGGCAAAATAACAAAAGGGCCGCCCACCGGGCGGCCCTTTCGATTGGTGTCGTGGCGAGACCTATTCCGCCGCCGGCAGTGCAGGTGCTTCCGCCGCCTCCGCCTTGGCCGCGGCTTTGGCCGCATCCTTTTCGCGCTCCTCAAGGATGAGGGCATCGCGCTTGACGGCAACCTCGCGCAGACCATTCATCATGGCGCCGGTGCCCGCCGGGATCAGCCGACCGACAATGACGTTCTCCTTGAGCCCGTCGAGTGTGTCGGCCTTGCCGTTGACGGCGGCTTCGGTGAGTACGCGTGTCGTCTCCTGGAACGACGCCGCCGAGATGAACGAGCGGGTCTGCAGGCTGGCCTTGGTGATGCCGAGCAGAACCGGGTGCCCGGATGCGCCCTTCTTGCCTTCGGCTGCCATGCGGACATTGATCTCGTCCATTTCAGTCCTGTCGATCTGCTCGCCTTGCAACAGCTCGGTTTCGCCGGCGTCGTCGATCTCGACCTTCTGCAGCATCTGGCGAACGATCACCTCGATGTGCTTGTCGTTGATGTTGACGCCCTGCAGCCGATAGACTTCCTGGATTTCGTTCACCAGGTAAGCTGCCAGTTCCTCGACGCCTTTGATCGCGAGAATGTCGTGTGGGGCAGGATTGCCCTCGACGATATAATCGCCCTTCTCGATGACGTCGCCGTCCTGAAGGTGGATATGCTTGCCCTTCGGGATCAGGTACTCCTTCGGCTCATCGCCCTTGCCCGATGGTTCGATCGTAATGCGGCGCTTGTTCTTGTAGTCCTTGCCGAACCGCACCGTTCCGCCGATTTCGGCGATGATCGCGGCTTCCTTCGGCTTGCGCGCTTCG
>DASXLC010000064.1:0-10145 GCA_036496445.1 Pseudolabrys sp.
CGCTGGCGCGAGCAGAACGTCGTCGGCTTTCCGTTACACCGGATGCCGGACTCGCCGCCATTATACCCTCCGAACAGCGGCCCCATGCCGCTCCGAGTGATAACGGCCCGCCGGCCGTTAAAGTTCCATCTCCTGCGGCGGTGTGGACGTGCGGACGAATCAGGCCGCAAGCGAGTGCCTTACGGCAGCGCCGGGCCGCCATTTTCAAGTTCGCTGATGAATGGGTGCGCGCGATGCCGTGACGCGGCGCTGTCAGGCGAAGACCCGGTCAAAGGCGACGCTGTTGTAATAGGGAAAGCCCAGTCCAATGCCCAGCTGCTTGCGTCCTGACTGCAACGCCCGCCGGGCGATCTGCAAATCGACTGCTGTACGGATGAGGCCAGGAAGCTGACCTGGGTTTTGCCAGACCGAGCGGGCGACTCCCACGACATCGGGTGAGCCGTCCGGGCGCAATCGCAAGGTTGCCGCGGGGGGAAGCGCCCTGTGTGCGGCATCGATGATAACCCGGCAGGCGGCGAACGGAATGTGATGCTCGGCGGCGATCTCCGCGGCGATATGTGATTCCATATCGACGGCAGCCGAGCCCGTTTCGTCGTAAAGCTGGTACTTTTCCGCGGGGCCCTGGACCACGGCGTCGGCACCAACGACGTGTGCATGCACGGCGTTCGGAAGGATATCGAGGAGCCTCTGCGCCCAGGCGCGATCGGTCGTAATTACGTCGTTACCACTCCGCACACCGGACGCAACGACCCAGTCGCCCGCGGCGAGCCCAGGCGCCAGGCCGCCGGCAATTCCGAAGCTGATGATGCCCGAAGCGCCCCGCGCGATCGCTGCCCGAAGCGCCGCCCGTAACCCCGAACTTTGATTGCAGATGACCGATACCCCAGGACCGCGCGCAATGCCGGCCTCAAGTGCTAGACAGGTAACGGCAACCACGCCCTCTTTGCCCGACATCCACACCCCGCTTCCCGGCGCATTTATCCCAAAGGCTGCCGCCACGGTCAACGCCGCATCCCTGCGAAAATTCCACTTAGTCACGGATATGCAACAGCTTTTTGCGATGATTCCGGCTCGGAGCGCCAATCATCAAGGCTCTATGCTCGGCCTGACTTCCGGCGCCAGGGCTTTCGGAGGCGTGAATGAGCCTCGAAATCGGTAGCCTCTCGTCGGACGCGGAGGCTGATCGTTTCTGTTGCATAGCTGCCATCGAATTCGACCGATCTCCCGGGAGGCGGTCACTCTGGATGCGCACCCGGTTCGGGCGCGATCTGGCCGCTTTCTTTCAGCGCGCTTGCCGCAAGCGCGTAGCCGCCTTGCGCGCCGTCGATGAAATGAACGTGATTCGGATTGACCGGTGACGGCGTGAAGCAGGTCATCATCGCCGCATTCTGGCGATGCACCCCGTAGCGAATGACGCCCCCGGTGGCCGCCGACTTCAGGCAGTCCTCTATCTCGGCCGCCAGCTCCGGCGTGCAATCGAGCACCATGCGCAATGAATCATCGAACTTCCGGAAATCCGAGTTTTCAATGAGCTCCCTAGTATATTTTGCGGGAATGAATCGGCCAATGCGCAAGCCGCTCCACATGACCAAAAAGTAAAAAAGAGTCCGTGCCAGCACCTTGACCTTGTGGGTGCGGATCGATTCACCTGCGCGCCGCGACGCCCGCGCTTCGAGATCGTAACCTTGTGGCGGCCATCTCAACCGCAGTCCCTGTCCGGGAAGGGGACGAGAGGCATCCGGCGTTTTCTCGACAATACGGATGACTGCCTCGACCACGGCGCGAAATTCGCCAGCACTGGCGCGCTCCGCCGGCGTCACCAGAAGCGACAATACCTGTCCACGCTGCGAGGGGATCAGCTCGTAGCGGCAGGACAGGCCGGAGAGATCGGGATGGGCTCCGGGCGGTGCCGGTGGCACTGCGATCTCGCCGCGCTTCATCGCGGCATCCGCCCAGGCCATGCCGCCGCCCGAGAACATTGCAATGCTCACATTTGCGGATGGCATGTAACGGGCGACGCAAACGTCGCGGCCCTGCGCGCGAATGTCTGCGACCGCAACCATTCCGATCCGCAAACCGAGATCGAGGTCTTCCTTGACCCAGGTCGCCGTCTCCGCCAGCGCCTGGCGGGCGAGGGCGGCATCTTCCGGCGGCACTGCGAAACTTGCGCCGTCGCCGCCGAAGACGAACGGGAAGTCGCGGCCTTTCAGCGCATTGGCGATCGAGGCGATCACCGCGGCGCCGGCCATGTTCACGGCCTTGTAGCGGTTTTCGCGAATGGCCCTGGTCGATTGCTGCACGTCGGCCACACCGATGATCCAGTCACCGGGCACAGGCCGGAAGCAGGTTTCATCCGCGACCTGTGCAAACTCACGAAAGACCGGCAGGCTTTCGTAAAAATCGCGGGTCGAGGCGGGTGAGTCCATCGCGCCGATGTTAGCCGATCGGGGAGCGGGCCGCTTCCTGTAAGCCACCGGCTTGCTCGGCGCGGACCCGCGGCTTTAAGATCGTCACGTCGCACGGTTCTGTGCGGGTATTGTGAGTCATGGTGAAACGATCTGACGCAGCTCCGGCCGCCTGCACCTTGTGCATCATCCTGATGGTGGCTGGTGGGTTCTGTCCGTCAGCCAACGCTCAGTCCGCCGATCTCGTCCTTTGCGACCGGATCGCCGCCGATCCCGCCGACCCGGACAAGCCGGCGGACGTAAAAGGCACTGCCGAGATTGCGCAATCCGATATCGCGACCGCGATCAAGTTTTGCAAAACCGCGTCGGCTTCATCCCGTCGAGCGCTCTACGAACTCGGGCGCGCTTACGCGGCCAATCGGCAGATGGCAGAGGCCATGAGTGCGTGGCACAAGGCAGCCGACAAAGGAAGCACCTCGGCGATGGTTGAGCTCGGGGTGATGCTGGGGACCGGGAATGGCGTTGCCAAGGACCCGGCGGAAGCGCGCAAGCTGTTCGAGCGCGCTGCAGAGGCGGGTAACCCACGCGGCATCACCAACCTTGCGGCGCTCTCCGGTGGCTCGGCCGATCCCATCAAGGCGCGCGCTCTTCTGTCGAAAACAGCGGAGACAAATTCCGCGGAGGCCCAGTATCAACTGGGACTGATGACGGCGGATGGCGTCGGTGGTCCAAAGGACGACGCAGCCGCGCGGGCCTTGTTTGAGAAGGCAGCCGCGCAAGGTCATCCCGCTGCCATGGAACGAATGGGCGCATTTGCGCAAAGCGGGCGAGGGGGCCCGCAGGATTCAGGTGCCGCCAAATCGTATTACGAGAAAGCCGCGGCGCTCGGCAACGAAGATGCCAAGGCCGCGCTTAAGCGCGCAGAATGTCCTTACGTGATCAAGGACAAAAACGGGAAGTTCGTGACCAACCTTTGCTTCTAGATTGGTCAGGAAGACGATCCGGCGTTAAGCGTTACGCGCGCTAATCCGCTGAAACCGAGAGCACGCGCTGCGGCGGGAGTGAGATCGATCACGCGGCCACGCACAAAAGGGCCGCGGTCATTGATTCGCACAACAACGGTTCGTCCGTTGGTTTTATTGGTGACGCGCACGCGCGTGCCAAAGGGCAGCGTGCGATGCGCGGCGGTGAAGCCAGTCGGCTGGGCACGTTCGCCGTTCGCCGTACGCTCGCCCGAGTAGGCATAGACTGACGCAATTCCGGACTCGGCCATGGCTGCAGACGAGCAGCCAACAAAAATCAACGCGCCGCAAAGCGCGGCGCCAAAATGCATGACCATCAAAGAGATCTCCCCGGTAGGCCCCCACCGCTGGGTGGCCTGATAGAGAGGTGGACGGTGCTAATTGGGGGCGAAACTTAGGCTATTTCTCGAAATCTGCGGTTCCATCCGCGCGCCATTGTCGCACAGCCAACGAAAAACGATCACTCTTCGGGCGCGGGCCCGCACCATCCGGGCAAATAGATCGCATCCTGAGTTTTCGCCGCTTTCATCGCTGTCTCCAGCGCGCGCTCAAAATCGGTGTCGACAAGCTTGCGCTTGATACGGCGACGGAGGAAATCCGCCCACAGAAACTCGCTGAAGGGCGTCGTATCCTTGGCATACCCGCCCGCTCGCCTGAGCTCTCCGGCGAGCGAGCGGAATGGATCATCAATCAGGTCCTTGATCGATTTCGGTATGCCCTTGTGGTCGCGTCGTCGGCCTTCATCGTCGAAAGGATGCATCAAATTTCGGTTGTCGAGGACGAACCAGAATGCGTCGTTTTCGAGCATGCTGAGATTTGCGATCACGGTAACCATCACTTTCTTGACGCCTTCTTCGTGAAGCGCGCGCGCGAGGTGATGGTGGTCGATGACGTAGTGGCGCTTCTTGGGGCCAAGGATTACCGGGATCATATGCGTGCCGAGAAATTTGGAGCCTTTTTCGTCCCTCAGTTCGCGCCAGCGCTTTTGCTTCGCTTTGACCTCACGCATCCCCACAGTGATTTGAGTTGGGCGCAGATCCGTAATTTCGACAGGCGTGAGAATTGGTTCCCGAACGGCGAACATGGCGTTCTCCCTTTGCTCGCATTGGAAATGTTGGCCAGCTGCCTGGACGTTGGTCCGTAAGAATGCGCCGGTTTACGCATTCCCGTAGGGCCAATTCCACAGATTGAGCCCGCTCATCCGATGAGAGCAAGCCCGTCCCTCTGCGACTTGTCTCAGGGGGAAAGCGCATCGCCCGGCGATACGCGCATTTCAATTCTTAACGGATGCTTGCGAGTTTGCGGCGGAGATGTGGCGCGACCGTCGAACTGCACTCGAGACAGGTCGTGCGTGCCGAATTTGGAATCAATTGCACGCGATTGCGACACACGAACGACACTCTGCATGAGACGGGCGCATGGAACGTATGTTCCACCATGCATGGTCGAAGCAGCGAACTGCGCCTATATCCCGGTTAACAACAAGAACAAGAAAATGGGAAGCGCCTATGGAGTCGTCGAGCCCAACGAAGGGAGATGATCCATGGCTTACGTTCCGTCCGCCGTCGCCCCGCGCGACCTTATCGTCGAATCCCCTGCAGGCACTCGCCCCGGATTTTTCCGTCGCTTTCTCGACGTCATGATGCTGGCGCGTCAACGCCAGGCCGATCGCGAGATCGCGCGTTATCTGCAGAACAGAAAATTCACCGACGAGGCCGAGCGCGAGATCGAGCGACTCTTTCTTTCGACGCCGACGCGCTTCTAGCAACGATCAAGGAGAACAAGGCCAATGGCTACATTACCCATCCGCGGCCAGATCGTGCCGGCGCTCGCCGGCTTCGGGCGCATCATATCGTTCATCGCGATATTGTTCGAAGTCGTTGCCGACGCGCAGCGCCAGGCGGAGGCCGCGCACGAGCGCAATCCGTTTGCGGAGTGGTGAAGGCGCTAGGCGACGCCCTCGACCACGCGCATATCCCGCTCGACATTGCCAGTGCCGAGCGCCTTAAGTGCTTCCTTGTAGGCGGGCGTGTCATGGCAGGCGACCGCCTTGTCGACACTGTCGAACTCGACCAGCACCACGCGCTCATTGATGCCGGCCTCATAGATTTTCGCCGGGTTGCTGCGCGCCAGGAAGCGGCCGCCGGCCGACTGGATCGCCGGCACTGCAAGTTTGGCATAGGCCTGCCACGCTTCCGGACTTTTCACCGAACGATAGGTCACCACCCAATAAGCCTTCGGCATCTCGCGCACTCCCTGCTTTTCGTTTTGGCTGTGTCGTTGGCGAAAACTTACGGCGTAATGGCGCGCCGCAGCAAGGCCCGCGCATCGTCGGTGCCGTCAAGCGGACGCAGAGTCCGTCGCGTTACTTTCCAGCCATCCTTGCCGCGCTTGAGCTCCCAGCGGTTGGCGCCGACCCGGTGAATGCGAAAGCCGGTCGATGCGCCGTGGCCGGGCACCTCGCGCGAGGCGGCCTGCCGGTCCGGGGTGATGATCTGCAAATAGGACGTGGCGACTGCGGTATCGCCATCGAGCTCAACCCGTGGCAGGCCGGCGAAATGGCAGAGCCCGCCGGCAATCGCGGCCTGATGCTCCGGGGTTGTCACTACGGCCGAAATGGCCACGTTGCCCACCGCGCGCTTGCCTCCCGCCAGATCCACCTCTCCATCGGACGCAAACGCACTGCGATAGTAGTGGCTGGTGCCGGTGTCTGCGGCCGGTGGGTGACTTGCGATCAGATGATAGATCGCGAGGGTATCCTCGACCGCGCGCAAGCGGTCCTCCACCGAGGTGTGCGGCGTGCTCATGTTGATTAGCCTCCCGAGCCAAAACGATGGCGGGAAGTTTACACATCGCACGCGCCGCGACGATGCGAAATGACAATTAAATGTGCCCACAGCGACAAACGCGATACACGCGGCGGTATTTCCTCACAGTTTGATCAATTCATGATGGAGCCAACCGGGGTTAAAATGGTTTTGGCCACAAAGTTGCCCGACTTCCTCGTGTAAAGCGGTAACTTCCCCCCAAAATCAGGATCTGCAAAACGGAGCCGCCATGTTTCGCAAACTGACACTGACGATTCTGGTAGCGCTCGCCGCCACCCCGGCGCTCGCGCAAAAGCAGCGTTTCGCGAATGTCGATGCCAACGGCAATCTCGATGCATTGATCGCCCGCCATGCCGCGGCGAATAACCTGCCGGAGGATTTGGTGCGTCGCGTCATCAAGCGTGAGAGTGGTGGCAATGCGCGCGCGGTCAGCGCGGGGAACTACGGGCTGATGCAGATCAAACTCCCCACCGCCCGTTCCATGGGCTACACCGGCACCGCCACCGGGTTGCTCGATGCCGATACCAACATGACCTATGCGGTGAAATATCTTGCCGGGGCCTATCGCGTCGCCAACGGCAATTCCAGCCGCGCGGTGCACTACTACGCTGCCGGCTATTACTACGCGGCTAAGAACAGGGGCATGGCAATGCCTTCCAGCGATCGGACATCGGCCGACGCGTTGGCGTTCGCTGCCCCGGGCGGCAGTATCAAAGTTGTCTCAGAGCAAAAGCTGGGGCGGGCCTACGCGCAAGGCGAGAGCGTCGCATCGTCGTCCAGTCTTTATAGCGGACGTCTCGACTACCACTGATCGCGGCGCCAGCTGCACCGATCTTTATTTGCGGTGCGCACGGCCGGACATTGCAATTTTGCGCTGACCCAACCGCCTAATAGGGATTGGTGCGGGGGACCGTGGAAAAGGCGTTCGGGTTCGCCTGCGCGGCGACGTCTGGCACCGGTTGATATCGCTGGACAGTCTGCTGGCCACCGTACGTGGGTTGCTGACGCTGCGGCCCGCCGAACAACGCTTCCAAAAAATTGAACGGGCGAGGTGGCGTCGGGTTCGCCGGTGCTCTGACACGGCGTATTCGGTGGATGCGACGGCGGGTTTCCCGTTGCAATTTGGCGGCAGGTTCGGGTTTTTTTGCTGCGCTTTCCTCCAGCGCAGCGATCGGCAATTCGGCCGAGGAAGGTTCACCAATCTCCACCGGAATGCTGACGACCGGTGCTTCGTTGATTGATGTCGGCTCTTCCGGATCGGCTTCGCTTCGGTCGCCGGGAAGGCTGGCCACTGTCGGTTGTCCATTGTCGGATCGCGCCGGTGAATCGGGTAGCTCACGCAAACGATTGAGCTCATCGGCGCGCTTGAGGGCGGCGTGGATCAGGAATTGCCGTACTTCGGCCTGACGCTCGCGGTCGAGCAGCGCACCGCGCGACGGCACGATGGCGGAGGCAAGCGGCGCACGAGATCCGTCCGGGGGGCTAAGGGCCAGAACCAGAATCAAAATGGCGAGAAGTAAGCCGCCCACAGGCAAAATCCGGAGAATCGGCAGCATAGCCTGTGCATAACTGAGTCGATGTCATTACCAAAGCACCACCTGCGTACCCTTTGTCCGGCAACCGAAGCTGTGCGGCATTTTTATCACGGGCCTGTCGTGCGCCGGTCGGGGAGGCCGTGACAGCCCATCTGACGGTTGCTACGAAGCGCCTCCATCAGTGTTGCGGGGAAACGTCATGATGAAAAAGCCGAATTGTTCAATTATTGCGATTGAGGAGCATTACTGGGACCCGGAATTGGCCAAGCATTTCACCGGTCCTGAGGCTGGTCGGGGCAATGAGACCGACGAACGGCTTTATGATCTGGGAAGCCTGCGTCTCAAGGAGATGGATGAGGCCGGGATCGACATCCAGGTGCTTTCGCATGGCGCACCCTCCACCCAAAAGCTTGGGGCCGATATTGCCGCCGACCTGACTCGCCAGGTGAACGACCGTCTCGCCAAGGTATGCGCGGCCAACCCCAGGCGCTTCGCAGCCTTTGCGGCCCTTCCGACCGTGGATCCGAAGGCGGCCGCCGACGAACTCGAGCGTGCTGTTACCAAACTCGGCTTCAAGGGCGCGATGCTGCACGGGATGTCGAACGGCGAATTCCTCGACCTCAAGAAGTTCTGGCCGATCTATGAGCGCGCGGAAAAGCTTGACGTCCCAGTCTACTTCCATCCCTCGCTGCCCCACCCGAAGGTGACGGAAATCTACTATCAGGACTATGCCAAGGACTTCCCCCTGGTGGTGCGGCCGGCCTGGGGCTACACGGTGGAGACCGCGACGCAGGCGATACGCTTGGTGCTGTCAGGCGTCTTCGATGCGCATCCGAACCTGAAGATCATTCTCGGCCATTTCGGCGAGACGCTGCCTTTCCTGGTGTGGCGCATCGATACATCGCTCAAGCGGCCGGGGCAGAAGGCGATGAGCTTCCGCGATATCTTTTGCAAGAATTTCTATGTCACGACGAGCGGTTTCTTTTCTGATCCGGCCTTGATCTGCTGCATGCTGGAGATGGGCGTAGACCACATCCTGTTTGCGGTCGACTGGCCGTTTGTCATGAACCCGCCCGCGGTCAAGTGGATGGAGAGCGTCTCGATCTCGGACTCCGACAAGGAGAAGATATTGAGCGGCAATGCCAGGCGGCTGCTGAAGATGTAGTCAGATCGGGTGACGACGATAGTATTCGGCGTCTTCTGCGGACTGCCTCCAATCCCTGTTTCCGCGCCAGTCGCAATGGTGCGCGCGCATGTCGTTTCCGTAGCGTACGCGGAAAAGCAACGTGCGCGCCGGTCCGTTCTCGTATTCGTGCACCTCGCCGGGCGGGTGGACCAAGAAGGCGCCGGGTCTCACCGCGATCGTTTCAGTCGGTGTCTGCATGGTGCCTCCGCCGGAGTAGCAAAAGTAGATTTCGGTTGCGTGCGGATGGCAGTGATAGGGGCTGATTTGGCCTGGCTCCCAGCAGGCCACGGTGAAGTCTCCGTCGGCAACTTTGCCGAGGATCTTTTCAACATGATGCCTGGGGTCCCATTGTTGTTCGGTCTCGAGGCTGAAGACATGCATAGCGCTGGCGCTCCGGCAGAATGGATGCGCAGCCTAGCCCAAACACTGACCGGGCAGGAGAGGCGGCGTTGCGCATGGCCCACGCGCATTGATAGAAGGAGCGTAGGGCCCGTAGCTCAACTGGTTAGAGCCGACCGCTCATAACGGTCTGGTTGGAGGTTCGAGTCCTCCCGGGCCCACCACGCGGTTCCTCGAATCTCCGATCACAGCGACTTGGCGAGAATAGGCCGCGTTGGCGCGGCCTATTCGACGCACGATTTTCGATATTTGGTCTCTGGCAGGGGAGGCCGGCCGAAATTTGGGCTTAGTCTCCGGCCGGAAAAATTCTGGTCCCGGCGCGACGTGCCTTGAAACCAGAAATCTTATGGGGACAGGCCAAGTCTCTCGTATTGGCGGGTCCATGCAGCGGGGAAATCGCGCACGCTCGCTACTCCAATGCCACGAGGTAGCCGTCCATCGACTGCCGCCTGTACGAGCGTGGGTGCGATAAAGGCAAGGGTTATCGTTCGGTTGACCTGCCTGATGCTGCATTTCTCGCGCGCTGCGATCTGTTCAACATTAATGACCTTTCCCGCGATCAACTCATCGAGCCAATGCCGCCCCTTCGCGATCGCGGTGACAAGCTTGGCGCGGGTCTCGGCGCGGATAGGACGCCGGTCGGGGTGAGAGGATGTCGACGCGGGGAGAATAATCTCTCGTGGTCGTTTTGACGGAGTCTTTTGCCAAGGGACGATCAGCACATGTGGATCGCGATGGACGGGCTGGTCTTGTTCTGCTGAGTAGCGAGG
>DASXLC010000065.1:0-13824 GCA_036496445.1 Pseudolabrys sp.
TCGTCCTTCGGCAGATCGGTATAGATCACGGTCGGCTTCGGCGGCTTGTCGAGATTGGCCTCGACATTGTCGATCTTGGAGATCTGCGACAGCTCGGCGATGTAAAGCGTGCCTTTGTGATATGCGAGACCGTTCGGCCGATAGAGACCCTCGGCGATCGTCTTGATTTCGGTCTTGCCGTCTTTCTTGACGATGGCTGTGACCTTGTTCCCCAAACGCGTGCCGACAAAAACCGTGCCCTTGTCGCCTACGCGCAGCGAGCGCGTGTTCGCTATGCCGCTCGCATAGACCTCAATGTTGAAACCCGGTGGAAGCTTCAGCCTGCCAGTCGGCAGCTTGTCCGCCGCTGACGGCAGAGGCGGAGACGCAATCGGGGCGAGCTTGGCAGCAGCCGCATTTCCCTCGGGGCGGCCGATCAACGGTGATCCAGGCGGCAGCGCTGGCGCTGCTGCCGGCGCAGCCGCGGGTGGCGCCGATGCGGGGGGCTGCTGGGAAAATGCGGGTGCAGCGAACAGAACGCCGGCGATTGTGCCGGCAAGCAAAATGGAACGGCCAGCCGTGACACGCGGAATCATCGAATTCCTCCCTAAAGAGGAGGCGCTTGACTCGCGCGGTCCATGCGAGAACGGCCCCGGAGCGCGCCCCCTTCGGGACAAGTTTCCACCTTTCGCTGTTCGGTTGCAATCGGAAACCGGCAACTCCGCGTGATCAGGAACTGCGGTAGGTGTAGGCGACATCTTCGCCCGCCGCAGCAAGGTGCTCGACCAGCGCATGCTGCGGCGACAGATGACACACCGGATCGGCGGCGCGCGCATCACCCGTAAGCAGGAAAGCCTGGCAGCGGCATCCGCCAAAATCCTGATCGCGCCGCGCGCACGATTTGCAAGGCTCCTGCATCCAGTCAGTGCCGCGAAAAGTCAAAAAAGCCGGCGAGCTACGCCAGATGTCGGCCAGCGAATGCTCGCGCACATTCCAGAATTCAAGACCCGGGATGACTTCGGCCGCATGACACGGAAGCACACGCCCGGCCGGAGTAACATTGAGTGAGCGACGGCCCCAGCCGCCGACGCAGGGTTTGGGGAAACGTGCGAAATAATCCGGCACCACCGCATCGATGACGATGTGGCCATGGTGCCTGGTCCGCAGCATCTCGACTTGACGAACGGCCTGCTCGACCTGCTCGCGTGAGGGCATCAGCGCAGCGCGGTTCTTTAGTGCCCAGCCGTAGTATTGCACGTGAGCGATTTCCACTCGGCTGGCGCCGAGCGATAACGCCAGCTCCACCATCGATTCAACGCGCGCAATATTGGCGCGATGCACAACCATATTGATAGTCAGCGGCAGACCGAGTCCGACGACTTCTTTAGCGATGGCGCGCTTTCGTGCGGAAGCGTTTTTGTAGCCGGCGATGTGATCGGCAGAAGCCTCATCACTGTCCTGGATGGAAATTTGCACGTGATCGAGTCCTGCGTCAGCAAGCACGGCAAGATTTTTCGGAGTCAATCCAACTGCAGATGTTATGAGATTGCTGTAGAGACCGGCTTCGCGCGCGGCCCTGACGATCTCGGGTAAATCGCGCCGGGCCGCCGGCTCACCCCCGGACAGATGAACCTGAAGGACACCCAGTGCAGCCGCCTCGTTAAATACCCTGCCCCATGTCGCGCTATCGAGCTCGTCGTCGCGCCTGTCGAGCGCCAGAGGATTGGAACAATAAGGGCAGCCGAGCGGGCAACGGTGCGTCAATTCGGCAAGCAGACCGAGGGGCGCAGGCAGGCTGGCACCATTCGTCGTCACGACGAGTATCCACTCCGCTCATTCCCGCGTCTGCGCGAGCGAAATTCCAACTGATTCCCCGCGGGAGTGAACGGTTGAAAAGTGCTGCACATCACTTAACCCAACTCCAGCAATTTCTTGTCCGCAAGCGAGCCGAGCAGATTCACGACATCCGCATGGATACGCTCTCGCGGCGCCGCAAAGGCCCTGGCGAGATCATCCACGATTGCATTAAGCGTCGTCTCGCCGGTGCATCGCTTCAATATCTCGACGGTGATCGCGTCGGCCTTGAACACTCGTTCCGGCGCAAGCAGCACCCAGCCACCCTGCGCTTCGTTGTGCGTCAAGCGCACACCCCGCGGCAGCCTCGGACAGACACTGCCAGAAAGTTGCCGTGCCGGCGTGTCCATCATTTGCCCCTGCGCACGATCTTTTCCGAAATCCGCTTTCCGCCGTCGATCGAGGTCGAAGCCTTGCTTTTCGGTACCATGCGTTAATCCTCCGCAACAAAAGCGCCCGGCGGAACATGTTTGGGCGCCACATAGGCGTGATACAGCGCGTCCAGCATGGCCCATAGTACGCCGCATTTGAATTCGAGCGCGGCAAGAACCGCCTGCTGTTGCTCCGGCGTTCTGGCGTTGCGCTTGACGTAGTTGAGGGCGAAATCGGCGTCGCGCTGGGCCTGTGGCGGGCGCTTGTCGAAATAGCTCAGCGTTTCGCGTGTGATGAAATCGTAATTCGCCAGCATGCCAGTCATCCGCTCGCTGATGATGGTTGGCGAAAACATCTCCGTCAGCGACGACGCGATCGCCTCCAGCAATGTTTTCTCCCTCACAAAGCGCACATAGGCCTCCACCGCAAAACGGGTGCCCGGCAGAACTCCACGCAGCGAAGTGACATAACTGCGCTCAAGTCCCAGGCCGTCGGTCAGCTTGAGCCAACGCGCGATGCCGCCGTCCCCTTCGCGCTCACCATCGTGATCGACCAGACGGGACCGCCATTCGCGGCGTACGGCCGAATCATCGCAACGGGCGATCAGACTCGCGTCCTTGATCGGGATCATCGCCTGGTAGTAGTAGCGGTTCAGCGCCCACGCCTGCACCTGGCCCTTGCTGCACTCGCCACCATGCAGCAAGGCATGGAATGGATGGAGGCGGTGATAGCGCTTCGCTCCGATGTCGCGCAGCGCACCCTCGAGCTCCTCCGCAGAAAGCAGCTTCATAGCACAATCTCCATACCATCTTCGGCAACTTGCCAACCTGCACTCTCGACCTTGCGCCGCTCGGCGGAGCCATCGATCAAAATAGGATTGGTGTTATTGATATGAATAAAAATGCGCCGCGCCGGCAGTCCGTCCAAGGCGTGCAAGGACCCCCCCTCTCCCTCGATCGGCATATGACCCATTCGCCGTCCGGTTTTTTGTCCGGTCTGCGTACGGATCATTTCGTCATCGGTAAACAGCGTGCCGTCGAACAGGACGACGTCCGCGCGGGCGAAGCGTTCGCGCATTCCGGCGGTTACTACCGCGGCTCCCGGCACGAATACCAATCGCGCTCCCGCGTGTTGAACTTCGATGCCGACATTGGCAGCGCTTTCGGTATCGAGGTCGGGCGCCTCGCCTTCGAGATAGAGTGGCAGCTTGCCCGGCACCATGAACAAGGTCGCTTCAATATCGCCTGCCAACAAAAAGCGCTCGCCCGGATTGATCGCATGGCGCGACATTGCGGTCATGGCGCCGAACATGGCGTTGGAGGCTACCGCCGCGTGGCTCGCCGGCGTGGCGTAGAGTCGGAAATCGGTGCTTTCGCGCAACGACAATAGCCCGGCGATCTGGTCGATTTCGGCGCCAGTCAGGACTACGGCGTCAATTGGACTGCCGCGCAACCCACTATGCGGGTGGAGCGCGGGGGTCGCGCGAATTTGGGCGGACAAATCAGGCGAAGCGTTAATCAGTGTCCAGCGACCGCCACCCGCCGAAAGCGCAATACCGGCTTGGCTGCGTGGTTTGACGCGAGGATCGCGCGCCCAGGCCAGTGCGCAGACCGAGCAGCGGCAATTCCACTGCGGAAAAGCGCCTCCGGCCGCCGAACCAAGCACAATGGCAGTGAGACGCCCCATTTAGCGGCGTCGTATAAGGCGAATCAGGGAATCAAAACTCGGCCGGCAGATAGCCGTTGATCTCAAGTCCGATGCAAATCTCGACAAGAATCGGGGTCGTCCAAGCCATGGCGTTTCCTTTCGGCCGCGTTTTATCGTCAAGGGCCCTGGGTCGAGATTAGCGCAAGCAGCGGACCTCGCAAGGGCGGATTCGGTTACCGGAGCGGTGAAATATCACGTATTTGTCATGCCAGTGGTCATAAAAGCGTCTGACGTATCTGGCGTAAATGTCAGGGTATAACCCGCAGGAACCGACCGACCGGCCGGCCGTTACTTTACGCTTCGCCTGCTGGATGCGCTAGAATCACCTTGAATCGCAGCTTTTGTGTAACCCATGCAAAATAGCCACAGTTGCCGCTTGTTCTGGCGGGGCTATTGGGAAAAACGTAACTCGCTGTGCGCTATCAGTTAAACTGGACTCGATAAAAGGGGGCGTATGCCCCCAAGGAAAGTTTGGGAGATCCCGTGGTGAAAAGTCTTCGATTTGACCGTCTGTTAGCTTCGACGGCGCTCGCGCTGGTGCTGGCCCTGTCCAGCCATGCTGCGGTCGCGCAACAAACCGAATCGGCGGTACGGACGGCAGTGCCAGTGCCGGATACGTCGTTGCCACCGCCACTAACCGCCAAAGACATCGAAGCGCCCGCCAAACAGGCTGCTCCGATCACCAAGGACGAGCCCAAGCAGACTGCAACAATTCCTGCCGTGGAGCCGGCCAAAGCCGTGGCACCCGTTGCGACCGCAGACAGCGGCGTGTCCGACAAGTTGCGCGAACTTATCAGCAGCAAGCAATTCGAGCGCTTTGTCAGCCACAAGGCCGATCGCGCCGGCATCGAGGCATTCTACAGTTCGCACAATTACGCGCCGCTCTGGGTGAGCAACAATGCCGGCAATGATCGGGCTAAGGCTGCGATCGCCTATCTGGCGCAGGCCGATGCGGTTGGCCTCGATCCGAGCGACTATCCGACTCCTGATTTCAAATCGGGAGCGACAACCGACGCGCTGGCCGAGGCCGAGCTTAAATTGACTGCCTCCACACTGACGTTTGCGCGCCACGCGCAGATCGGCCGCATTCATTTCACGCGCGTTGGCTCGGACATTCAGTATGACCTGATCGCGCCCGACCCGGGCGAAGTATTAGCCAAGCTCGCCGATGGAACGGCTGCCGGCAGTGTCCTCGATGGATTCAATCCGCCGCAGCAGGAGTTCAAGGCGCTCAAGGCAAAGCTCGCCGAGTTGCGCAAGGGTCCGGTCGTATCGGAGGCCAAGCCCGAGGCGAAGCCTGCGCAACCACGCGTCAATATCCCTGAAGGCAAGCTTCTCAAGCCGGGGATGAAAGACTCACGCGTCGTGGCGCTGCGCAAGCGCCTCGACATCGCTGGCGACAAGGACAATCCGCTTTACGACGACGCGGTCCGCGATGCGGTGAAGACGTTCCAGACCGAAAGTGACATCGGCGTCGATGGGAACCTTGGCCCCAACACCCTGCGCGCACTCAACGGTGAGCAAAAGGAAGTGCGACGCGCCTCTGCCGACCCGATCGACACGATCATCGTCAACATGGAACGTTGGCGCTGGCTGCCGCGCAATCTTGGCAACCCGCACGTGATCGTTAACGTGCCAGACTACACCTTGAGCCTCTACAACGACGGCAAGGTCTATTGGAAAACAAAGATCGTGGCCGGCAAGCCAAATCTGGCAACGCCGATGGTCAGTGCGGAGATGAAATTCATCACCGTCAACCCGACCTGGAACGTGCCGCCTTCGATCATCGAAAAGGAGTATCTGCCGGCGCTTGAGCAAGATCCGCAGGCGCTCGATCGTATCGGCCTCAAACTGACGCAGGACGCTGACGGCACGATTCACATCTCACAGCCGCCCGGCGCCGGCAACGCGCTCGGCCGCATCCGCTTCAACTTCCCGAACAAGTTCCTGGTCTATCAGCACGATACGCCGGACAAACACCTGTTCGCCAAGGACAAGCGCGCCTTCAGCCACGGCTGCATGCGTGTGCAGAACCCGCTGACCTACGGCGAGAAGCTGCTGTCTCTTGTGATGCCGAAGGAGCGCTACACCGAGGCACGGCTGGAATCGATGTTCGGTGGCAGCGAGATCAACATCAACTTCCCGAAGTTCATTCCAGTGCATCTGACCTACCAGACTGCCTTCGTGGACGAAGCCGGCAAGCTGCAACTGCGCGACGATGTTTACGGCCGTGACGCGAAGATGTTTGCGATCCTCAAGAGCAATGAACGCAAGGTCGCCGATATTGCGGTTGAACGTGCGAAAGACTCTTCGTCCAAACCGGTCCGTATGCCGGTCGGTATGTATGGAGGAGGAGGTGGCGGCTACAGTTATGGCGGCGGCAATAATTTCTTCGATTGGATGTTTGGTGGACCGCAGGGCGGGCCTCGCCCCTATCCACCGCGAAACATTCCGCCACCGCCGCCACGCAACAATGGCCGCTACAGCTGGCGCTAGCACTCCGGGACGGCAAGCAACACGAAACGCCGGCGAGATACTCGCCGGCGTTTTCGTTTCGGCAATTCGCGGACGCAAGGTGGTACAGGCGGGTGGACTTGAACCACCGACCTCTGGTTCCACAGACCAGCGCTCTAACCAACTGAGCTACGCCTGCACGCGCGATCGGCTTCTCGGTGCTCGATCCAAGCGGCCGGAACCTAGGTGCCGCTTGGCCTTTTGGCAAGCGGCCCATTCGACGCCTTTTTCGCCCAGAAAACGAAAGCCCGGACATCTCTGTCCGGGCTTGGCACCCAATAAATCTCGATACGAGGTAGAAGGCTCAGGCAGCCCTGCTGAGGTTGCTGATGCTTTCTTTGATCGGCTCGGCCGTTTCGGTGGCCACTTTCTGCGCGTGCTCGGAGAGTTCCTTGGTCTGTGCGACCAGGGCATCGAACTGCTTGCGCAAATATGCGCTGGAGAGTTCGACCATCTCCGAATACGACTTGGCGGTCATCAACTCGCTCATCAGATCGAAGGTAGCGTCGCTGTTGGCGCGGGTCGCTTCGATAAGCTTGAGGCCGTAGCTCGCGCAGCCTTTTGAAGCTGTGGAATAGGTGTCCTCGAGGACATCCGTTGCCTGCTCAGCAGCGCTCTTGACCTTCTCGTAATTCTCTTTGGCCTGGGCGACGCCCTTTTCGGCGAATTCGCGGAAGGCCGGCGGTACTTCGAATTTCGGCATCTCAAACTTCGGCATCTCGAATTTGGGCATTTCGAAAGCGGGCGCGCCGACGGCAACCGCCTTTGGCTTGGATTTCGCTGTAGGGGCCGCTGAAGTGCTGGTTTCGGCCATGGCTGGCATCCTTGATAGGAGGGCAATTTCAGGACGATCGATGCTGTCCCCTCTCAAGATCAGCCCGATCAATTTCGGATAGCCGCCACGCACCCTCATCAAAAACGTGCTGTTGGCGGTCTGTGTGTTGATACTTATAGCTTAGTTATTGATGCAATGCAATAAAAAATATTGCATTGCACAAATATGTCATGCGCGGGCGATCCGCGCCAACCGGCCGGGCTCAAAACGCACATGGACCGCACGTATTTAGTGCTGGGTTCCTTGCCCAGTCATTTTGGCAGCACGTTTGCTCCGGTCTCGCGCCTGCTCGGCGAGCGCAGCGATTTGGGAATTCACATACTCAGAGTGAAGTGCCATCACATCGTTCGGCTCTGACCTGCAGCAAATTCTGCACAAACTCGAACGAAGACGCGACGTTCCGCTCGGCGAATCCCATTGCCAGCTCGCCGATTTCCTTGGCGCCAGCTTGCGCGCTAGCCGCCTGATTTTCAGCGGTGCTGACAGCGTGTTGCGCGGCCGAAATAAAGATATCGAATGCCTGCTTGGCCTGTTCCTCGCTCTTTTCAGCCAATACGCGCATATCTGCCGGAATGTCGAAACGTGTACTGGTGTCTTCCTTTGCCATGACATCCATCCTGCATGTCCCACGAGCGTGCGCCGGCGGCCTTAACCCTATTTAGGTCGGTGGGCAGCGTGTGCCAGTGACGGAACGTGTCGGCATTAAGGTTATTGCGGCTTGCTGTTGAATGATCCTTGTCATGTCGTGGACGCGGCCCGCCCCCAGCCGTATTAAGGTTTTATTAGCCGTAAAACCTGTGACACCGCGATGACGGACTCTGAGCCTCAATGGATTTTTCTGCGTGACCCGCGTCTGGGCACGCACGCGCTCAATGCCGCGCCAGTGTGGCTTTGGAGCGCCGACGGTAAGCGCATTCTTTGGGCTAACGCGATCGGTGCGTCGATCTTTGACGCCGCCTCACCGGTGGCAGCCGCGGCAACGCGCTTTGGGCCGCGCCATGCGGCTGCTGCGCAGATCTCGCGACTCGCTGCGACACTGCCGCAAGGAAATTCGCCACGGCTGGAGCGGTTGCGTGGGTTCGGAGCCCGTTTCGGGGGCATGTTGGTATGCCTGTGTTCGCGCATCACGCTCGCAGACAACACCATGGCAATTTTGGTCGTATCAACGGAGCGCGCGGGCGACGACATGGCATTGCCCGAACGCGCGCGCCGACTGCTCGCAGATGTGCAACAACCCGCGGTCATCTTTACGGCTGACGGGGAGCTGATGGAGGCGCAGCCCGCGGGCACTGCGCTTATTGGCAACCGGCGCGACCTGATCGCCCTTGGCGCCGAAAAACTCGCCCGCGAAGCCAGCCTCAACGGGACTGCCGAAGGTGAGACTCTGGCCGGCCATGCCAGCGTGTTCAAGCTCGGCGCAGGTCCGACCTTCGGGCTGCTTGTCGTCTTCTCTGGACCTGCAACGACGTCGGACACTGAGCATGCAGGCCCGAAGGCAGTCATTGAGCCTGTGGTCCCGAGCCCTCCGAAATTGGAAGTACACCCGCAGTATGCACCTGTTCGCTTTGTCTGGCAGACCGACTCCGGCGCGCATTTCACCCTCACAAGCCTGGAGTTCGCCGAGCTGCTCGGACCAAAAACGGCCACGCTGCTCGGCCACGCCTGGAATGATATTGCCCGGACTCTGAACCTCGATCCGCAGGACCAAATCGCCAGCGCACTTACGGCACGCGAAACCTTCAGCGGTATCGTCCTGTTTTGGCCGCTTGATGATTTCGATGAGCGCTTGCCGGTCGAAATGTCGGGTTTGCCGGTGTTCGACCGCGACCGGCAATTCAAGGGTTTTCGCGGCTTCGGTATTTGCCGCGATCTTGCCCGTTTGGAGCAGATTCAGCAGCGCCGCGGCGGAAAAGCCGTTCCACCGGCCGCCTCAAGGAAGGCCGAAACAAAAAAAATAGTCCCGTTTCCCGCGACAACAGAGCCGCAAGCGCAAGAACAGAAATTCAATGTTCGAGATCGCAGTGCATTCCAGGAACTCGCGCGTGAACTCAGCGAGCGCCTGAAGAAATCATCAGGCAAAGTCAGCAAAACCCCTCCAGACGATTTTGTTGCCGGGTCTCCAGTCCAGCTCAGTCAGCCAGCCCGCGAGCCGGCAAAAGTTGTCCAGAATGTGCAGGATATCCGAGCGATCTTCGATCGTTTGCCGATCGGCATTCTGGTGTATCGCCTCAACAATTTGGTTTACGCAAACCGGGAGTTCCTCGAGTGGACCGGCTACGCCACCTTGGACGCGCTGAACGAAGCCGGCGGTCTCGACAGCCTGTTTATCGATGGCAAGGACAAGTCCACTTCCAAGGACGGCGGAAACGGCGCGAAAACTCTCATAATCGCGACCATCAACGGCACGCAGAAACCTGTTGAAGGCCGCTTGTTCAGCGCCATGTGGAATGGCGAGAACGTGCTGGTGCTGATGATCGATCCGCGCGTTGGAACCCACGAAAAGCCCATCGACGTCTCGCCGGATTCCGTGACGAGAGAAAATCGCGAGCTTAGGGCGATTCTGGACACCGCCACCGACGGCGTCCTCATGCTCGATCGTGCCGGCCGCATAATTTTCGCCAATCGCAGCGCCGAGGCTCTATTCGGCTACGAGTCCGCCGACTTTACCGAGCATTCCTTTAACGACCTATTGGCGCCGGAAAGCCGACCCTTAGCGCTCGAGCACCTCGACCGGCTCGCACACAGCAGTGGCGCGGGTGTCCTCGACGCCGGTTACGAGGCGATCGGACGTGTGCGTCAAGGAGGGCTGGTTCCGCTCCATATCACTATGGGTCGCATTGAGGGCGGAGAGAAGCTTTGCGTGGTACTGCGCGACGTTACCGCGTGGAAGCACACCGCCGAAGAGCTCACGGACGCCAAGCAGGCAGCCGAGAAAGCCTCGATCGCGAAATCCGAATTTCTCGCGAAAATCAGCCATGAAATTCGCACACCGCTCAATGCCATCATTGGCTTTTCCGAAGTCATGATGGACGAGCGTTTCGGGCCGATCGGCAATGAGCGTTACCGGCAATACTTGAAGGACATCCACGCCTCCGGTGGTCATCTGATTTCACTGCTCAATGATCTGGTCGACCTGTCGAAGATCGAGGCAGGTAAACTTGACCTGACTTTCGTAAGCGTCAGCCTGAACGATCTGACCCAGCAATGCGTCGCCATCATGCAACAGCAAGCCAGCCGCGAGCACGTGATCGTCCGCACATCGCTGTCGGCAAATCTGCCGCAGATCGTCGCCGATGCGCGATCGGTTCGTCAGATAGCGCTGAACTTGCTGTCCAATTCCATCAAATTCACGGGTGCAGGTGGCCAGGTCATCGTATCGACCGCGCTGACCGACGATCAGGAGGTGGTGTTGCGCGTACGCGACACCGGCACCGGGATGAGCGAGAAGGATCTGGAAACGGCCCTTGAACCGTTTCGTCAGGTCGCCACCGTGGCGCACTGGGGTTCCAGCGGCACCGGCCTGGGCTTGCCTATCATCAAGGCCCTGGTCGAGGCCAACCACGCCCGTTTTCGCATAGCCAGCGAAGTCGGCAGTGGAACACTGGTCGAAGTTGCTTTTCCGACGACCCGGGTGCTGGCGCAATAATTCCAAAATCGGTTAGGCTCCTTCGCATGGGCCAACTGTCCCGTTATGTAGCCATCGTGTTGGCAGTCGCGAGCGCGCTGTTCGGTGCGCCGCCCATGCGAGCCGCCGAGCCGGTCGATCTCCTTCTGGTGCTCGCGGCCGATGTCTCACGGAGCGTCGACAGTCAGAAATTTCAACTGCAGCGGGAGGGTTATGCCGCGGCGCTCGTCAATACCCGCGTGCTTGAGGCAATTCAGTCTGGCCGGCGGGGTCGCATTGGCGTTCTGTTTCTCGAGTGGTCCGGATTCGGCAACCAGAAGGTCGTCATCGACTGGATGTTGATAGACGGGCCGAAGACGGCTCAAGCGTTCGGAGATCGGCTCCTCGAATCGCCACGGTCTTTTGCCGATCGTACCTCGATCAGCGGGGGCATTGACGCCGCTGTGGCGCAGCTTGCTCGTGCCCCATTCAGTTCGGAGCGGCGAACCATAGACGTTTCCGGTGATGGCACGAACAACGCCGGCCGGGACGTAGGACAAGCGCGCGATGAGGCCATGGCGCTGGGCATCAGCATCAACGGGCTGGTGATCCTGAGTGAGACGCCGCTGCCCTGGAATCCCGAGCACACAAACCCACCCGGAGGGCTAACAAAATACTACCGCGACAATGTGACCGGCGGGCCCGGCAGCTTTGTGCTCGAAGCCAAGGACTTCGATTCCTTCGGCGAGGCCATAGTCAAAAAGATGATCGCTGAAATCGCCGATGCCGGCCGTGAAGGCGCGTCATTTGCGCGCTAAGCATAATTGGTGTGGAAGCCGCCAGCCTTGAAAGGGTCACAGAGCCCATCCAAGGTTGGCGGCAGCTGGACCAATGCTATAGTCCGCCGGCATAAGCCGAACAACCGGAAACCTCCCTTTGACAGCGGCCACCGGCCTGAAACGCCTGGGATTTATCCTGCTCGCGGCAATCGCAGGCGGGTTGGTCGTGCTCACAACCGCCGGATACCTGATTTCCGCCGATACGGTGCGCCAACAGGTGGTGGGCGAAATACGCGCAGTAACCGGACTTGATCCGGTATTGCGCGGCAAAGCCAGCGTCTCACTCTTTCCAACCGGCAGCGTGAGCTTCGCTGACGTGGTCCTCGGCGATGCCAGGCAACCGGCTCTGACCGCGGAGCGGCTGACCGCACGTTTACGATTTTTTCCACTCCTTATTGGCCGTGTCGAGATCGCCGACGTTTCCCTCGACCACCCGAGCATTGCGATCGAATTGCAGCCCAATGGCCAGTCCAATTGGTCCGGTCTCATCGAAGCATTGGTGCGCGGCCAAACGGACACACATCGCCTTGCGGCATTTTCCGAAATGCGCATCGAAGGCGGCACCGTCGTAATACGGGACGAAGCACGGAAACTTGCCGAGACATTACATGGCGTAGAGTTCTCGCTGGCTTGGCCATCGATTTCAAAGAGCTTCGGCGCAACCGGGCGCTTCATTTGGCATGATGCGCCAATGGACGCGAGCCTGACGCTCGCCGATTTTCCTGCCGCACTTGCCGGCAACCGCAGTGGACTGAAACTACGTGTCTCCGGCACGCCAATGAAGGCTGCTTTCGAAGGCGCCGTCAGTTTCAAGCCAACTTTGAAGGTCGAAGGTACGGTCGCCGCCGATGCCACTTCATTGCGCAACGCATTGGCGTGGGCGGGACAGAAGCCTCTGCCTGGAGGCGGCTTCGGCCGGTTCGCAATCAAGGCACGGACCAATGTTGTGGGCGGCACGATCAGCCTTTCGAGTGTCAATGTTGAGCTCGATGGCAACAGCGCCGAGGGCGTCCTCACGTTTGCTGCAGATGGCCGGCAAACATTGCAAGGTACGCTGGCTGCCGACAGTCTCGACTTGACGTCCTATGTTTCGACGGTTCGTCTGCTCGCTGCCAATGAGCGCGCGTGGAACAATGGCCAGATTACACTTGATGGTCTTGCCGGCCTCGATCTCGATCTGCGCCTCTCGGCGGCAAGTGTCGTTGTCTCCAACGCAAAAGTCGGACGCACCGCTATTGCAGCAAACTTGCGTAATGGCCACCTGGTGGTCACCATTGGCGAGGCACAGGCCTACGGCGGCGTCGTCAAAGGATCATTGGCGCTCTCCAATTTCGAGCAGGGCGTCGAGGTCAAATCGCAACTGCAATTCACTGACGTCGACCTTGAGAGCTGCCTCGGCCAACTATTTGGTCTTCGCCGGCTCGAAGGCAAAGGCAATATTGCGCTTGCGGTCGATGGTACCGGTGACAGCGTTCTCGCGGTGACGCATACCCTGAACGGGACGGCCACGTTAACCGGATCAAACGGCGCACTCGCCGGACTTAATGTTGAACAGTTGCTGCGTCGATTAGAGCGACGGCCGCTTTCGGGCGGCGGCGAATTCCGAAGCGGGCGCACACCCTATGACAAGATCAGCGTTGCACTGAAGGTCGCCCAGGGGACCGTCACCGTCGAAGACGTCAAGATTGAAGGCTCTGCGGTTGTTCTGGCCCTGGCCGGCTCGGCCTCAATCCCGGCGCGCGAACTCGATCTGAAGGGAACTGCCGCCCTGGTAACACCGCCCAAGCCCGGCACCACACCATTCGAGTTGCCGTTCATCGTGCAGGGTTCGTGGGACGATCCGATCATGCTCCCCGATGCAGAAGCGCTGATCCGGCGCTCGGGCGCCGCTGCACCACTTCTGGATGCAGTACGTGATCGCCGGGCTCGCGATTCGGTCCGCTCGGCGATCGAGCGATTGACGGGCGGGGCGCCGGCGGCCGGTACAATCCCGGCAACCGAGCAGTCGCCCACACCGCCGGCCGAAAAGCCCAAATAATCCGGGAAATCCACGCAGGCCGACGCCACGCGTGCTGATAAGCAGCCCTTCGACTATCATTCGGCAGAAAACGAATCACTCG
>DASXLC010000066.1:0-3678 GCA_036496445.1 Pseudolabrys sp.
GCCTTGCGGATCGCGTCCGTCGCATCCTTGCCGGGCTCGAGCGCCGCGTAGTCGATGACCGGCTTGAATTCGATGAAGGCACGCTTGTCCGAATCCGTCAGTCCCTTCTCGCTGGTCAGCTCGCGCCAGGAGAACGTCGCGGTTCCCTTGCTGTTGATGTCCTCGACGGTCCGGGCGATCAGATTGAACGGCCGCGCGGTATTGTCGAGCTTGACCTCGCCGCGCTTGACGCCGGCAAGCCCGGTCTCCAGTGCGCCGGTCAAACCGCGGATCGAGGGATCGCCGGCCATGATCTCGATCAGCGGCGCAGCCTGCTCGAACTGCCCGGTGATCTGGCCGACCTCCTCGGTCGGCAGGAACAACAAGCCGTTTTTCTCGAAGAAGTCCCCCGAACCGAGCGGCTGCATCGACACGAAGTTCTTCTTGTCGTCGTGAAGCCTGGCTTCGAGCGCCGCCGCGGCCGAGGTGGTGAGCTCAGGGGTCGGCGCCTCCACCACGGCCAAAATGGTGCTGTCGCGATCGAACGCCTTGTCGAACTGGACGTCGCGCTGGCGCCAGTCCATCCGTTCCGAGATCAGCGTGTTGATGTCGGTGTTAATGGCGAAGTGCTTTGCGGTGTAATAGCCCCCCGCGATCGCCAGAACGAGACCGACCAGGAGCGTCAGGGTGGCAAAGCGGGTGCACGTTCTGACGATCCAGACGACGAAACTTGTCAGCACTTCAATTCTTTCTAATGTGATCGGCTTGCCGGAAACGCCCGCTCTCTAGCGGAGTTCCCTCAAGCAAGCTAACCTTGAAGTTGGGCCAATTCCGGCTTTGGGGACTCTGCGAAATCCGGGAAATGGGGTGGAACCGTTGGCAGGCTGATATAGCCGCCCTAGCTAGCGGTAAAGTGACGAACGAGTGAGGGGACAAGAGCTTAATCCAACTCATCTAATTGAACTGTATCCTGATACCATACGGGCATTTACCCTTCGCCCGGTCGCTTGCGACCTACGCCTTTTCCAACTGATGTATTTTTGACACAAAGCCTAGCGCCTCCATCCCGTAATCTGTTGGGATGGGGCGACAGATGGCGGCGGTTGCGGATAAGGAACTATCTGCAGCGGCGTGCGAAAGGGACGAGTGAGCGATTTTGCGTAACGGACAGCCCATCGAGGTGTATCTGGCGCAGCCGCGCGGCTTTTGCGCGGGCGTGGTGCGCGCTATCGAGATCGTCGAGCGGGCGCTCGTGAAATACGGCCCGCCGGTCTATGTCCGCCACGAGATCGTGCACAACAAATACGTCGTCGAAAGCCTGAAAGACAAAGGCGCGATCTTCGTCGAAGACCTTTCCGAGGTTCCGCCGAAGGCGGTCACGGTATTCTCCGCCCACGGCGTGGCGCGAAGCGTCGAGGAAGAGGCTGCCGCGCGGGGTTTGCCGGTGCTGAACGCCACCTGTCCGCTGGTCACGAAAGTTCACAATCAGGGCAAGCGCTATATGTCCAAGGGCCGCGCCCTGATTCTGGTCGGCCATGCCGGCCACCCCGAGGTCGAGGGAACCATGGGACAGGTTCCCGGCCCGGTCCTGCTGGTCCAGAACGTCGACGAAGTCGCCGCCTTGACGCTGCCCCCCGAGACCCCGGTCGCCTATATCACCCAGACCACCCTCAGCGTGGACGACACCAAGGACATCATTGCGGCCCTTCACGCGCGTTTTACCGACATTCAGGGCCCGGATATCCGCGATATCTGCTACGCGACCCAGAACCGCCAGTCCGCGGTCAGGGACCTGAGCAAGCTCGTGGATGTCATTCTGGTGGTGGGCGCCGCCAATAGTTCCAATTCCAACCGTCTGCGCGAAATCGGCACCGAAGCCGGTGTCGCGAGTTATCTCATCGCCGACGGCAGCGAGCTCAATCCCGAATGGCTCAAGGACGCCAAGGCTGTCGGCATCACCGCCGGCGCTTCGGCGCCCGAAGTTCTGGTCGATGACGTCATCACAGCGCTGAGGCGCATCGGACAGGTGTCGGTCTCGGTGCTTCCCGGACGGGAAGAGAACATCGAGTTCCGGTTGCCGGCGGAGCTTGCTGCGGGCTGATCCAACCAAAAAGAAAGCACGTAATGGCCATACCCTACTTCAAGGAACTGCGCATCGGCGGTTATCTGATCAAGCAAAAACTGCTTGGCCGCAGGCGCTACCCGCTCGTTCTGATGCTGGAACCGTTGTTCCGCTGCAACCTCGCTTGCGTCGGCTGCGGCAAGATCGACTATCCGGATGCGATCCTCAATCGCCGCATGAGCGCGCAGGAATGCTGGGACGCGGCCGATGAATGCGGCGCGCCGATGGTGGCTATCCCGGGCGGCGAACCGCTGATCCACAAGGAGATCGGCGAGATCGTGCGCGGCCTCGTGGCGCGCAAGAAGTTCGTCTCGCTCTGCACCAACGCGATGCTGCTCGAGAAGAAGCTCGACCTGTTCGAGCCCTCGCCGTATCTGTTCTTCTCGGTGCATCTCGACGGTCTGAAGGATCATCACGACAAAGCAGTGTCGCAGAAGGGCGTGTTCGATCGCGCCGTCTCGGCGATCAAGGCTGCGAAAGCGCGCGGCTTCACCGTCAACGTCAACGCCACCATTTTCGATGGCCATCCGGCGGAAGAGATCGCAAAATTCCTCGACTTCACCACCGAGCTCGGCGTCGGCGTCTCGATGTCCCCGGGCTACGCCTACGAGCGCGCGCCCGATCAGGAGCACTTCCTGAACCGCACCAAGACCAAGAAGCTGTTCCGCGACGTCTTTGCGATGGGCAAAGGCAAGAAGTGGAACTTCATGCATTCCGGCCTGTTCCTCGACTTCCTTGCCGGTAATCAGGAATACGAATGCACGCCGTGGGGCATGCCCGCGCGCAATATCTTCGGCTGGCAGAAACCCTGCTATTTGCTCGGCGAAGGCTACGCCAGGACCTTCACGGAGTTGATGGAGACCACGGACTGGGATTCCTACGGCACTGGCAAGTATGAAAAGTGCTCCAACTGCATGGCGCATTGCGGTTACGAGCCGACCGCCGCACTCGACGCGCTGGCGCATCCGCTGAAGGCGATGTCGGTGGCACTGCGCGGGGTGACGACCGAAGGCCCGATGGCGCCGGAGATCGATCTCTCAAAGCAGCGCCCGGCGCAATACATCTTTGCCGAGCAGGTACAGAAGAAGCTTTCAGAAATTCGCCGCGACGAGACCCTCGCCGCCCGGCAGAAAGCCTCGACAGCCGCGTAGCGAGCGCAACGCGAGCGTGAAATCGATCCCGGTCGAAACCAGGGCCCGCAGGGTGCGCGGATTGCGCACCACGCTGCCCATGATCGAGAGCAGGTCGACGTCGCCGTTGGGCTTGATCGCCTTGCGCGCGTAGGCCGGAAGTGCGCGGTGGGCAGGATCGGAGATCACCCGCAGCGCCGCGAAGGGAATGCCGGCCTCGGCGGCGTAGGCCGCGGCAATATGGCTCTCCATGTCGACAGCGGCGGCACCGGTCTCCGAGTGCAGCGCGGCCTTGCAGGTGCTCGCCGCCACGATCTCTTCGACGCCGGCGAGCAGGCCCCTGACCACGCGGCGGCGGCCAAGCGCGATGCTTGCGATCTGGTCTTCGGTCAACGGGAGGCCGGCCAGCCAGCGGGTGTCGCCCGCCATGACCTCGGTCGCGACCAC
>DASXLC010000067.1:0-4304 GCA_036496445.1 Pseudolabrys sp.
AGCGTGTTTTCGCGCTCCTTCAGGAACATGGTCAATGCGATGTCCATGTCGATGCCGCCGGACGCGAGCGGTCCGGTCTTGGCAGCGAGCAGCCCGAGGCGAATGGGCTCGCTGCCTTGGGCAAGCGCGAGATGCGGAGACGCCATGCTGGCGACACCGGCACCAGCGACCCCGCCAACAAACTGCCGTCGCGATATCGTCATGAAATCCTCCCCACGGGAACGCTACAAACGAGTGGCGGTTTCTTATTGAGCAATTTATCCGACGGAAGTCATAAATGATCAAGTGATAACCAGGGCGCAGCCGCTTAGACCAATGACTTCCTGCGGTCTAGGGCGCAGTCAAGGGGCTCGCCTTTGACGCGGCGCGGAATCCACGTTGGCTCAAGACGCGACCAAACCACGAGAACCCCGATCGTGAGCCGCTATTCCCGTTACTTCGCCTCCGATTTCGGCGCCTTGAGGATGCTCTTCTTCAGCACCTCGAATACGGACGCCGTGTCCTGGTCGCCCAGACCCATGACCATTGCTTCCGAATAGACTGGCTGGGTCAATGAAAACAGCGGCGTGGAGCAACCAACGTCGTCCGCGAACTCGGCGATGATCGCCATGTCCTTTTTCCAGGTCGAGACCTTCATGGTTGCGGGCTCGTACACACCCTGGACCATCATGGGCGCCCGCATCTGGAACATGCGCGAGCCTCCGGCACCGGGACCGACCATCTCGACCACCATTTTTGGATCGAGCCCGGCGCGCTCGGCGAGCAACATCGCTTCCGCGGTCGCGACATTGTTGATCGCGACCAGATGATTGGCGACGAATTTCATCCGGCTGCCATTGCCGTATCTGCCGAGGTCGGCGCTTTGCTTGGCGAAATCGGCAAACAGACCCATGCAGCGTTCGATCGCCCGGCTATCGCCACTGGCATAGACCACAAGATCGCGCATTTTGGCTTGCGCACCGGTTCCGCTGAGCGGGCAATCCAGCGCGATGTGGCCGGCCTCGCGAAGGATGGCTTCGAAAGCGAGCTTGTCGGCAAGACTGAGCGTGCTGAGCTCAATGACAATTCGTGAGGATTGTCCGGACGTGGCGATCCCCCGGGCCACCTTTTCGACGGCTGCTGGGGTAGGCAGACTGGTCATGATAACGGGTGCGTCGCGTGCCACCTGAGCCACATCGCCGGCAATTAACACCTTTGCCTGCGCAAGCTCGGTGTTTCGGTCTGGATTGACGTCGAAGCCGATCACCCGCCATCCGCGCTCGACCAGATTGCGCGCAATCGCGCCCCCCATGATGCCAAGGCCGATAATCCCAACGGTCTTGTCCATAGCCGTGCACTCCCATCCGCCGATTTTCGATTGACGGGCAAAGCCAGCCACGCCTTAATTGCTGATCAAGCGATAAACAATCGCCAAGGACGTCGAAGCGGTCAAGCGGAGGAACTAGGGATGGCAGGTGTTGGTCGAAAGCCAAGCACAGGCCAGGCTGCGGGACCGGAGGCGGACGAGCGTGCATTCGCCGCGATGGCGACCCGCGCGAAGGCTCTCCTTCCGCAGCTTCGCGATCGTGCCGCGCGTACCGAGGAGCTGCGGCGGCTGCCGGCCGAAACCGAGCGCGATTTGCATGAGGCCGGGCTGTTCAGGATCGTGCAGCCCAAGCGCGTCGGCGGTTCCGAGTTCGATTACGTCGCCTTGGTCGATTGTGCGGAGATCCTGGGCAAAGCCGACGCTTCGGTCGCCTGGAATTTCGGCAACCTCGCGAGCCATCACTGGATGCTTGGCATGTTCGACAAACGTGCCCAGGACCGCGTCTGGGAGAAGGATCCGAACGCGTTGATCGCGTCGTCCTTTATCTTCCCGGCAGGCCGGGCACGAAAGGTCGAGGGCGGATATCAATTGCGCGGCCGCTGGCCGTTTTCGTCCGGGGTGGCTTCCTGCGAATGGAACATGCTCGCGAGCGTGGTCTTTCCGGAGGACGAAGCCGACGGTATCGAATATCGCATTTTTCTTTTGCACAAGGATCAGTACGACATCGTCGATACCTGGGATGCGGCCGGATTGCGCGGCACCGGCTCCAACGACGTCGAGGTGAAAGACGCCGTTGTCGCAGATGCGTTGTCGATCGCCGTGAACGATCTCGCGGGTGGACCGACGCCCGGCAGCACGGTCAATCCCAACGCGCTGTACGCGCTCCCGGTATTCTCGCTGTTTCCGTACGTGCTGTCAGGCGTTGCGCTCGGCAATGCGCAGGCCTGTCTAGACGACTACATCGATCTCGCCCGGCACCGGGCATCGACCTATAACCGCGCCAAGCTGGGCGACATGCAGAGCACGCAGATCAAGATTGCGGAGGCGTCAGCCAAGATTGACGCCGCCCGCCTGATCATGCGTTCTAGATGTACCGAGGCGATGGCCGATGCCAGGCGGGGTCACGTCCCGGACATGGCCGCCAAGACGGGGTTGCGGCGCGATGGGGCATTTTCCGTGAATCTCTGCACAGAAGCGGTGTCCTTGCTGTTTGCCGCCAGCGGCGCGCGCGGCTTGTTCACGAGCGGTGTGTTGCAGCGGCAATTCCGCGATGCCCATGCCATCAATTCGCATCTCGCATTCAATTTCGACGCGGCCGGCACCAATTACGGCCGCGTGGCGCTCGGCCTTCCTTCCGAAAACCTGACGCTTTGAGGCCACGGAATGAACGACGCGCCCAAGCATCCGGTCGGACCTGACCCAGCCAGCGAACTTGCCGCCGACCATTCGCCGATTGATCCGCGCGATTTTCGCAACGCGCTCGGTACTTATGCCACCGGCGTTACCATCATCACGGCGGTGGGAGCCGACGGCAAACCTTACGGTATCACCTGTAATTCCTTCGCTTCGGTGTCGCTGAATCCGCCACTCGTGCTGTGGAGCATCGTGCTCTATTCATCGAGCCTGAGCGCATTTCAGAACGCGACGCATTTTGCCGTGAACGTGCTCGGCATATCGCAGCAAGCGCTCGCGAACAGGTTTGCGAAATCGTCGGATGACAAATTTGTCGGTGTCGAGTGGGCGCCGGGGCTTGGTGGTGCGCCGCTTCTTGCCGAAAGCGTCGCGAATTTTCAGTGCCGCTCCGTCAATCGATACTACGGTGGTGATCATGTGATCTTCCTCGGCGCGGTCGAAGCCTATGCGTACAACCGCAATGAACCGCTGCTTTTTGCGCAGGGCGGATACGGGAAGTTTGCTCCCGACAAGAAATCATGACGAAGAAATCCCGGCCCAGGCGTGCGTCATCGAAGCAGCGTCGGCTTTCCCCGGACGAGCGCCGCAAGGAATTCGTCGCCAAGGCGACCGAGTTCTTCGCCGAAGAAGGATTTGCGGGCGGCACGCGCGACCTGGCGCGCCGCCTCGGCGTAACCCAACCGCTGCTTTACCGCTATTTCCCGAGCAAGGACGATTTGATCAAGGAAGTTTACCGCACGGTCTATCTGGAACCGCTCGATCCAGGTTGGGACGGCCTGCTTGCCGATCGCTCGCGTCCATTGCGGGATCGCCTGCTTGAGTTCTACCGCGGCTACACCAAGGTGATCTTTCGGCGAAAGTGGCTGCGCATCTATCTGTACTCGGGGTTAAAGGGACTCGACATCAACCGATGGTATGTCGGTGTCGTGCGCGAAAAGATACTTACGCGCATCATCAGGGAATGCCGCCACGACCTGGGATTTCCCGCACAAAGCAGGCCAACGGCGGCCGAGATCGAGATGGCTTGGGTGTTCCATAGCGGAATCTTCTACTACGGCGTCCGCAAATATATCTACGAATCCCCGGTGCTTGAGGATCAGGAACAGATGGTGCGCGACGCGCTGGATGCGTTCCTCGCCGGCTATGCGCAAGTTTTCGGAAACGCGCGGCTGGTCACCGTGCGTCCGCCGGTCAAGGCGGTTGGATAAGATTAGATCTTCGCCATTTCGGTCCGGTACCAATCGCCGATCTCGCTTGCGGTCATCAGCGCGATGCCATCATGGCCAAGCACGTAGTCCAGCAGTTCCTCGACATACTTGATACGGTGCGGCACGCCGGTGATGTAGGGATGGATCGAAATCGCCATCACTCGCGCATTGGTGTCACCCTCGAGGTAGAGCCGGTCGAACTGATCGGTGCAGCGCTTCAGGAACTGATCCGACGGCAAATGCTGTAGCGCGTGGATCACGATGTCGTTGGTCTCGACCGAATAGGGGATCGTGGTAATGGTGCCGTGAGGCGTGGCGATGTCTTGCGGCAGGTCGTCGATCACCCAGTCGGCGACGTACTCGATGCCATTCAGGCG
>DASXLC010000068.1:0-32524 GCA_036496445.1 Pseudolabrys sp.
CACCGCGGTCATCGCCAGCGCGGTCACGGCGGACGGAACGGTCAGCACTCGGGCAACGGCCAGCGCTCGCACCACGGCGGGAACGGCCACCAAGGCCGGGCAGGCCACAATGGCCACCAGCCGCCAGTCCGGCAGGACGCCGCGGCGGGGGAGCCAAGCGGCATTGGAAATGTTACATTCCTCAAGCGCCCGGGCGAGCCGCGCCGTAATGCTGGCCACCGAGTGCCGCGTTAACGCGACCAGGAGACGACTGGATGGCGAAAGAAGAACTGCTGGAGTTCGACGGGACGGTTACCGAGGTTCTGCCGGATGGCAATTTCCGGGTGAAGCTCGACAACGAGCACGAGGTGCTCGCTTACACGGCGGGGAAGATGCGCAAATTCCGCATCCGCACCGGCGTGGGCGACCGCGTGATCGTGGAAATGTCACCCTACGATTTGCAGCGCGGCCGCATCAGTTTCCGCCACAAAGGCGATGCTCCGTCCCCCGCTCCTCAGCAACGCCGGCCGAACTTTCGCGGCAGGCGTTAGGCGTCCAAAAGTCAGGCTTAACGTTTGGGGGGCACGCATATTATTGGAGTTGCGCGTGCCGATAACACTCTCCTGTCTCCTTCGTGTGGCGCTGGCGATCACCGTCGCCGGCGCGCTGAGCGCCGTCGCCGGCGCGCAAGACACTGTTAAAGATCGCCCACCGGCGAGCGCCACCGAGCATCACGAGCCCGGCAAAGGCGTGCTGCGCCTGCTGCCGGCCGATTCCGTTACCGAACATTCCATCGACATACCCCGTGGAAAGCTTGCTTATACGGCGACCGCCGGAACGCTGGCCTTTTATGATCAATCCGGCGAGCAAAGTGCATCGGTGTTCTATACCGCCTATGTCGCCAAGGATGCCCCGCCCAACAGGCCACTGACGTTTGTCTTCAACGGTGGTCCGGGCGCGGCGTCGGCGTTTTTGCATCTTGGTCTGGTCGGTCCGCGCATACTCGATTTCGGACCGGACGGGCACGATCCGACGCGCGCAAGCTTGCGCGATAATCCCGATACCTGGCTGGCTTTCACCGATCTGGTCCTGATCGATCCGATCGGCACGGGATGGAGCCGCCCGGTCAAACGCGAGGACGCCAAATCGTTCTGGAGCGTACAGGGCGACGCCGGGGCGATGGCCAAGGCGATCGCTCTCTATGTCGTCAAAAACAATCGCGCCGGCTCACCGAAATATCTTTTTGGCGAAAGCTATGGCGGTTTCCGCGCCGCCAAGACGGCACGCGCACTGCAGAGCGAACAGGGCATTCTCATTTCCGGTATTGTCATGCTCTCGCCTCTGCTGGAAGGCTGGCTCACCTTCGGCGACGACCAATCTGCGCTGAATGCAGCGCTGCAATTGCCGTCACTCGCGGCGGCTGAACTTGAACGCAAAAATACCTTCAGTCCGGACGCGCTCGCGGCGGCTGAAAAATTTGCGATGACGGATTACCTGACGACATTGGCCGGTGCTCCGCCGAAGGGTGAGGCTGCCAAGACATTCTATGAACGGGTCGCCAAGATGACCGGATTGCCGGTTGACGCGGTGACGCAGGCCCGCGGTTTCGCTGCCAATGCCTATGTGAAGACGTTGCGCGCGCCCGAAGGAAAGATCGTCAGCCGTTATGATGCGACCTTCGCCGTGGACGACCCCTACCCCGAGCGGCGCTCATCGCGTTCGCCCGATCCGATTCTTGACGTCGTCACCCGCGCCTACGGTGGCGCCATGGCCTCCTATGCCCGCAATGAGCTGGGTTTCAAGACAGAGATGACCTACACATTGCTCGCGAGCGACGTCCATTGGGACTGGCAGAGCGGTGGTCGCCTGCAGGCCAGCGCCGAGGACGATCTGCGCACATTGCTGGCCTACGATCCGTCGTTCCGCCTTCTTATCGCCCACGGCTATTCGGACATGATCACGCCATACGCCGTGACGCGTTACGTCCTCGATCACATGCCGGCGTTCGATCCACCCGGCCGCGCGCAGCTCAAACTCTACCGCGGCGGGCACATGATTTATCTCGATCCGCAATCGCGCAAGGCGTTCACTGCCGACGCCAGCGCGCTCTACCGCGGCGGAGAATAAACGTCAGGCGGCGTGGCCACCGTCGAATTCGAGCACGTCAAAACCGACGTGCCGATCGACAATGTAAATCAGCCCGCGCTGATCCAGCACAACATCGTTGCTTTGCGGCGCCGGACGCCCGCCAGTGGGCTCCGGGATGAAATAGCCGACCTCGCGCGGCGCCGAGGGATCGGCAACGTCGACAATGCGCAGGCCTGCGCCAAACCACACGGCGAAAACGAGCGTGCCGGACATGCGCTCGTGGAATTGATGCGCGCCGAAACGGGCGCCAGGCGTGCGGGCAAACGGCGAGTCGAGTTCGCTCACCTCAAAGAGGGAAAGGGGCTTCACGCTCGTGTAATCGCTGACATCGAAGATCGACATGCCGGCATGCGGCCGCCCGCGCCGCGCCTGTTCCTCGTTAGCGCTCTGCGCCTGATCCTCTTCGTCGATAGCAATCGCAATCCGCTTGCCGCCTATTCCGTCCGGTACCGGCATCACGGTGTGCGTAGGCTCCGGAAACGGCGGATGATAATTATAGGACGCCACCGTTTTCGGTGTTGCCAGATCGGACACGTCGACGACACGAAAGCCGCCGTGCCAGCAACTCGCCCACATTTCGTCGCCAAAGCGCAATGCGTGGTGCAGCCGGTGCCGTTTGCCGGACCAGGATGGCTTTTCTCCGCCGGCGACATGCTGTCCCGGCATCCACCAACGCGAGACCTCGACCGGTTTTTCCGGATCACGCAGATTGTAGATCACGAGGATGTTGCCGACGAAACCTTCCATCTCCGTTGAAATATAGGCGTATCGTTCATCCATATCGAAACGGTGGACGCCGATGCCACCGGTCAATTGATGATGAATGAACTTTGGCTTGGTCGGATCGGCAATGTCGTAAATACGAAAGCCACCCTTATTGTAGGGTTGCTTTTCCGCAGCCTCGATCTCGACAAGGTCGGCCTCGGTGACATTAAGCTTCTGCGACAGTTCGGCACGGCTTGGCTCGCGGCCGAGTGTTTCGCGCAGATCACGCCGCACCCCCGGCAATTGCTCGGCACGCCGCCCGACCGGCGTCGGATTGCGCTCATGGTTGACAACCATCAGATCGCCAACGACTCGGACCTTGTGGCTATGCGAGGCCGGGTCGTCGAGCGTCACGGTCGCGACAATGTGTGGATTCTGCGGATCGGAAATATCGACGATCGATGTGCCCAAATTCTGCTTGTTCGGGATATGCCCAACATAGGCATGTTGGCCGGCGACTGTAACCTGCCCTGCCCCCGGCAAATCGAGATGGCCAAGCCGTTTCACATGACGGGCCATCACTCCGTTCGGCCTATCCACCCTGTTCATCATCTAGTTGTCCAATTTGGCGCCGGAGGCTTTCACGATTGCCGTCCATTTCGGAATTTCGTTTTTGATGTAGGTCTGGAATTCCTGCGGCGTGTCGCCCACGATATCGACACCGAGCCTGCTGAGCGACGCTTGCACGCCGGGATCGTGCAGCGCCTTGACCGCGGCATCGTGCAGCGTTGCGATCACCTGCGGTGGCGTACCGGCAGGTGCAACCAGTCCATGCCACGTACTCGCATCAAAGCCCTTGAGACCTGCTTCATCCATGGTCGGCACGTCAGGCAAAACCTGCGTGCGCCTGAGCGTCGTGACAGCCAGTGCGCGTACGCGCCCGCCCTCGATATGGCCGATCACGGAAGCCGCGGTGGCAAACATCATTTGGTCGTGCCCGGCAATGACATCCTGCAACGCGGGCGCCGCGCCCTTGTATGGCACGTGCACGATGTTGATTTTTGCCTCTGATTTGAACAGTTCGCCGGCGAGATGAGCAGCCGCGCCATAGCCCGATGAGGCAAAATTAATCTTGCCCGGTTGCGCTTGCGCTAGCGCGATCAACTCTTTCAGCGAACGCGCCGGAACGTCGGGATTGACCACCAGGATATTGGCCTGCGTGCCAACCAGCGTAATCGGGATGAAGTCCTTCTCGGGGCTATAATTGATATGTTTGTACAGACTTTCGTTGGTCGCGAGGATGCTGTTGTTCCCCATCAGCAACGTGTAGCCGTCTGGCGCCGCGCGCGCGACGCCTTCCGCCGCGATATTGCCGCCGGCACCGGGACGGTTCTCGATCACGAACGGGGCGCCGAGCAATTGCTCCATCTTCTTGCCGACAATGCGGGCAAGTACGTCGCTTGGCCCGCCGGGAGTAAACGCCACAACCAGGGTAACCGGCCGGACAGGATAGTCGGCGGCGTGCATCGGTGCGGTGACTGCAAGCAACGCCGTAACCGCGAGAAGCGGTATTTGAATCCACGCCGGCAGGAAACGCATGAGAAATCTTGGCTCCGGGCTGATGCGCAATGACGGTCCCGAGATTTGTAACACAGCATAGCGACTCAGGAACCTGGGCTGTCAAACGGAAGCGCAACTCGGGTTGACGCAATTTTTGATATCGACGTGCGTTTTCGCCTGGTGTCATTACGTCGGGTGGAACGATTCTGTGGGTGGCCGGTCAGACCGCAACCCAGGACAGCCAGGGCAACAACATCGCAAACAATTTCGAAGCTCAGGTCAAACAAGTGTTTGCTCAGGTTGACGGTGTTCTGAAGCGGGCGGGTGGCAGCCTGGACAATGTCGTGACCATGACAGTCTTCATCAAGGAGTCGCGCTATGGGGATAAATTTGTCGAATGCGCAAGGATGCCTTCAAGGATGGAAACTATCCCGGAAGCGCATTGATCACGGTCACCAACTTTGCGAGGCCCGGCATCGAGATCGAAATCCAGGCGGTTGGCGTGATCGGGGACAATTGTTCAAGCAACAATCCCTGCTCGGCTGAAGCCAAGGCGAAAGCGCAAAACAAATAATCGGGAACCAATCGCGCGACATATATCGCCGCCCGCGTCACTCGATGTCCGCGGCCGGAACACGCTCTTCATGGAAACTGCGCTCGTACATGGCATATGCCTCGCGAACGAGGATATGCGTCGCCACTTCGTTTTCAGTGCGGCCAAGCTTTCCCAGCGTTGCAAGAAGGACCAGGTAATTGAACGTTTCGATTGGCAGCGTCAGGCTGAGGGCTCGAGCTTCCGAGCGGTTTTCAGGTCGCGCCATGTTTACACCTTCGACTGTTACAACCTGATTATTATGGCATTATAACCCTTGCTGGGCGAATCGAATCGTGGAACGCTTGATTCGGCGAGGTTTTTCGCTCGAGGCCAAGTGGTCCCGTGCGGTTTTTGGACCCAAAAACGCCGGTCGGCAGCCCTGCGCTGAAAGGCCCGTGGCCTGAAGGACCGGCTCTCTTTCGGGTCAGACGCGCAGGCTCTGGCATCGATCAGTGTGGCGGGCTTGCAGTCCGATGGCGCGGATGCGGCTCGGTGCCCAGGCGCAGTTGCATGCCGACGGCACCGATTTGCGCGATCAGCCTGACGCCCGACATTCGATCTCCACGCGGCGTGCGCGTGAGTGCGAGCGGCCTCGTCCTGCCGGCGGCCCAGTCTGGCCGCGTTAACCGGCCACGAGGCCAACATGACCGCCACCGAAACCCCCAGCAAAAATTTGCATATGACCTGGACTGCCGAACGCGTGGATATGCTCAGAAGTTGTGTCAACGCCGGCCTGTCCTGCGCACAAATTGCCCACGAGATTGGTGTTTCCCGCAATGCCGTTATCGGCAAGATCAACCGTCTCGGGTTGTCGCGTGGCAGAAACCCGGCCGCGCCACGAACACGGGTGGGCGCGCCAATGCGGCGACCTCAGATCTTCACCCAAAGACTGGCGCTTAAAGCACTGTTTGCATCGGAGCCTGTTGCCGACGATGTCGTGAGCACGGAGCCCTGCTCGCTGCTCAACCTCGCGCCGCGTAAGTGCCGCTGGCCCATCAGCGCCGCCAGCACTGCCGGCTTCGCCTTTTGCGGCAACACCACCGCCGGCGGCGTGTCCTATTGTGCGGGCCATGCCCGCATGGCGTACCGTTTCTCGCCGCCGCGCGCACGAGTCGCCAGTCCCGGCCGATCGCCAATTTGATGACTCGCAGGCTCGGCGCTCCCGAGCAGACACAGTCTCTCCACCATGTGACAACAATGATCCGACCTATAGAATGTCGGTATGCGCCACGTGCTGAAACCTCACCCAGACTCGCGTTGCTTGGCAGCAGCCCGCGTTGAAGTAGAGATTGCGCGCCCGCGTGCCGATAGTTTGATGTTGTCCTATCTCGTGACCGGCAAGATGAGCGACATCCGCATGCCGCATACCACAACGGCCGCGCGCAGCGACGAGCTTTGGCGGCACACCTGCTTTGAAGCATTTGTCCGGGCGTCGTCGGGCCTGGAATATTACGAATTCAACTTTGCGCCTTCGACACAATGGGCGGCATATCGGTTCAGCAGCTATCGGAGCGGCATGAGCGTGGCGACCGAGATCGGCCCGCCTCCAATCGACGTGCGATCGAGCCCCGACTGCTACACATTGCAGACCTCGCTGGAGCTGGATCGCCTGTCGGATTTGCCACGTAAGGCCTTGTGGCGTCTCGGTTTGTCGGCGTTAATCGAAGATACAGGTGGCCACAAGTCATATTGGGCGTTGGCGCATCCGCCCGGGAAGCCGGACTTTCATCACGCGGACTCTTTTGCGCATGAGTTTTCTCCGGCCGTGCAACCATGAAGTTTGGCATCGATCGACTCATCGCCGAACCCGCTTTGCGAGCGCCACTGAGGGGCAAGCGCGTCGCGTTACTTGCGCATCCTGCTTCCGTCACGGAAAATCTGACGCACACATTGGATGCGCTGGTCGCGTGCAACGGCATGACAATCAGTGCTGCTTTCGGTCCGCAGCATGGCCTGCGCGGCGACAAGCAAGACAACATGATCGAGTCGCCGGACTTCAACGATCCGGTGCATGGCATCCCGGTCTTCAGCCTCTATGGAGACGTGCGCAAGCCGACGGATGCCATGATGGACACCTTCGATGTGATCCTCGTCGACCTGCAGGATCTCGGCTGCCGGATCTATACGTTTGTCACGACCCTGCGTTACGTTCTCGAAGCGGCATCGCAACATCACAAGACTGTCTGGGTCCTCGATCGGCCCAATCCTGTAGGCCGGCCCATCGAAGGTCTGACGCTGCGCGCCGGCTGGGAAAGTTTTGTCGGCGCCGGGCCGTTGCCAATGCGTCATGGACTCACGCTTGGCGAACTGGGTCTGTGGTTCGTCAGGACGCTCAAACTCGATGTCGATTATCGGGTGATCGAGATGCAGGGCTGGCAGCCCGATGCCGCGCCGGGGTTCGGTTGGCCGTTGGACGCGCGCACGTGGATCAATCCCAGCCCCAATGCACCGAACTTGTGGATGGCGCGCGCCTATGCGGGGACAGTGATGCTCGAGGGCACGACGCTCTCGGAAGGACGCGGCACCACGCGGCCGCTCGAGCAGTTCGGCGCTCCCGATGTGGACGCGCGGGCGGTCATGAAGGAAATGGAGAGTCTTGCCCCGCGATGGCTCGATGGCTGCCGCCTGCGCGAATGCTGGTTCGAACCCACGTTTCACAAACATGCGGGTGAGCTTTGCCACGGCGTGCAGATACACACTGAGGGGCCCGGCTACGATCACCAGACGTTCCGTCCCTGGCGCCTCCAGGCGCTCGCTTTCAAGGCGATTCGCCGTTTGTACCCGGGCTACCCGCTGTGGCGCGATTTCGCTTACGAGTACGAGCGCGGCAGACTCCCCATCGACGTCATCAACGGCGGCCCGTTGCTGCGAGAATGGGTCGACGACGCGTCGGCCGTACCGCAGGACCTGGATCGGCTGGCGTTACCCGATGAGCAGGCTTGGTCGAGCCAGCGTCAGCAACACATGCGCTACGGAAAGCCGTAGGCCGATTTCGCACATCAATCACTTTTCGCATCGGTGTTGCCGTCGAGCCAGGTTGCAACAACGCTCATCTCCTCAGTGAGAGCAACGAGATCGGCGCGAGCGCCCTGAACGAGCGCTCCGCGCTCGTTGTCCAGGCCGAGAAATCGCGCGGGGGTCAGCGAAGCGGCGCGCAGCGCGTCCTCCAGCGGGAGCCTGGCCAGCCCGACAGCATTACGCACCGCCGAGGCCATATCCAGGTGTGCGCCGGCCAACGTGCCCTCTTCCGTAGTCAACCGCCCGTCAGCCAGCTTGATCGTTCGACCAACCAGTTCGAAACGATTCAGCGACGTCCCGACCGTCGGCATGGCATCGGTGACCAGCGCAATTCGGTCGGAGCCTTTTGCCGCAAACGCGGCCCGGACCGAAGCGGGATCGACATGGATTCCATCGACGATGAGACCTGCCGTCAGCCGGCGCTCTGCCAGCGCCACACCGATGATCCCCGGCGCGCGCGCGCTCAACGGCGGCATTGCATTAAACAGGTGGGTCACGCCGGTTGCACCATCCGCGACAGCCTGCATCACAGCGGCAGCGGATGCCTCGCTGTGGCCAATTGAAATCCGCACACCCGCTGAGGCCAACGTCCTGACAAAGCCCGCCGGAACGCATTCGGGCGCCAGCGTCACCAATGACCTGCCGGCGCCGGCGAGCTCGCACAATTCCTCCAGGTCGCCCGCACCGGGTTGCGTGATCCGATCGGGCCGATGGACGCCTGGACGCTGCGGACTGATGAAGGGACCTTCCAGGTGAAGGCCGAGGACCCCGTCCCGGCCGGCGATCGAGCGAGCGGCCGCGATGGCGGTTCGCACCTGCTCGCGGGTATCGGTAATCAGGGTTGGAAGGCAGGCTGTGGTGCCGTAGCGGCGGTGCGCCCTGGCAATGGCGCGCATGCCGTCGGCCGTCGGCTGATCGTTGAGCAGAACGCCGCCGCCCCCGTTGACCTGCAGATCGATGAAGCCGGGGGCCAGGAAAACGCCGCGCGGGAGGCGCGTCTGCGGCCAATCGGCGGAAACCTCGCCCCAGGCACCCAGTCCAGCGACGCGTCCGTCCCGGACCAGCACCGCGGCTTCGGCATGCCAGCCGTGACCGTCAAAAACACGGTCCGCCAGGATGGCATGCCCGTCGGCGGTTGCAGGATTATTTCGGCCCGGGTTCATCGATGTCCATGGCAGGCTGGATTGGTATCGCAACAAATCCAATCTAAGTTAAAGGACGCCGAATACCCAGAGCATCACCGGCCTGCCGTTTGCCGACAGGATGATGCGCCGATCTGACCAGACGCAAAGCCGGTGCCTGCTTTTGCTGATCGCAGGCCTTGCGACGAAAAGAGAAACACATGGACCGATTGGTCATTCGTGGCGGCAATCGCATTGAAGGCTCGGTCCAGATTTGCGGGGCGAAGAACGCCGTCCTGCCGCAGATTGCCGCTGCGCTGCTCGGTTCCGGACGGCTGCAGTTGGGCAACGTTCCCGAAGTGACGGACGTCGACACCATGCTCGCCATGATGCGGGAGTTTGGCGTGGTTGCCAGCCGCGGCCCTGGGCGGACGCTCGTGCTGGACGCCGGCGGCGCGCGCAACGCGCAGGCGCCTTACGACATGGTCCGCCGTATGCGCGCCAGCATTCTCGTGCTGGCCCCGCTGCTGGCACGTTTCGGTTCTGCGCGCGTATCGCTGCCGGGAGGTTGCGCGATCGGCGCGCGGCCGATCGATCTGCATCTCAAGGCGCTGGACGCCCTCGGGGCCGACGTCGACATCGTGTCCGGTTACATTCATGCGCGGACGAAAGGCGACGGGCTGCGCGGCGCCCGCGTCGTGCTGTCCTCGCCGTCCGTGGGAGCGACCGAGACGGCCTTGATGGCCGCGGTCCTCGCACGGGGTGAAAGCGAGATCCTGAACGCGGCGCGCGATCCCGAAGTCAGCGACCTTGCGCTCTGCCTGTCCGCGATGGGAGCGCGCATCCAGGGTGTCGGGACGCATCGGATTCTGGTGCAGGGGGTGGATGCCCTCCACGACGCCCACCACGATCTGATCACTGACCGCATCGAGGCCGGGACCTACGCCATCGCGGCTGCGATCACCGGCGGACATCTCGAGATTCTCGGCGCGCATCTCGAGCATCTCGGGTCGGTCGGTGCGGTGCTGGAAAGTGCCGGAGCCCAGATCTGGCCGACCGACCGGGGTCTGATGGTTGTCCGCTCTGGACCTCTGCAGGCCATTGACGTCGTGACGGAACCTTATCCCGGATTTCCTACGGACCTGCAGGCGCAGTTCACGGCCCTGATGACCATCGCATCGGGCGCATCGATCATCCGCGAGACTGTGTACGAGAGCCGATTCATGCACGTCCCCGAACTCGGGCGGCTCGGTGCCAACATCTCGCTGCAAGGCTCGACGGCGCTGGTGCGTGGCGTTGAGCGGCTGCATGGCGCGGAAGTGATGGCTACCGACTTGCGTGCATCGGTGAGCCTGGTCCTCGCCGCCCTGGTGGCCGAAGGCGAAACGACCGTCCACCGCATCTACCACCTCGATCGCGGATATGAGTCGCTCGACCGCAAGCTGGTGCAGTGCGGGGCGGATATCCGGCGAGTCGAAGAATGACGACGACCGCACAACCTGGTGCGCTGTTCGTCGGCGTTGACGGCGGCGGTACGGGCTGCCGCGCGCGTATCGAGGACGCCGAGGGATGCCTGCTCGGGACCGGCATTGCCGGCCCGGCCGCGCTGCGCATTGGGGTCGACCGCGCGCTTGCCGAAGTCGAAAAAGCCTGCCGCGTCGCGCTCGAGGAAGCCGGGCTTGGCTCCAACGTCCTGGGCTCCGTGCATGCCGCTGTCGGCCTCGCCGGCATCGGCCGCAAAGGCGTGCTCGAGCAGCTCGAACTGCGGCCGCATCCCTTTCGCTCCGTCGTTTACGCTCATGACGCGACGATCGCCTGTATCGGGGCACATGGCGCCCGGGACGGTGGCATCGTCATTGTCGGGACGGGTAGCGTCGGCTTTGCCGTTGTCGGGGCACGCGAGGTCAGGGTTGGCGGCTACGGTTTTCCCATCTCCGACGAGGGCAGCGGGGCCGATCTCGGGTTGCACGCGATCCGCCTAGCGTTGCGCGCCTACGACGAGCGCGCGGTCGGCACCACCCTCACCCGCGACGTGATGATACGCTTCCACAATGATCCGTTCGAGGTCGTTGCCTGGATGGATCACGCGACGGCCACGGATTATGCGACCTTCGCGCCCCTGGTGATGCGGCACGCGGACGCCGGAGATCCGGTCGCGCGGCGGATCGTCCGGGACGCCGCGGAGCAGATCGACGAGCTGGTGCGCCGGCTCTCCGAGTGCGGTGCTTCGCGCATCGCCCTGCTCGGCGGGCTCGCATCGTCGATGCAGCCGTGGCTGGCGCCGGATGTCCAGCGTCGGCTGGTCCCGGTCGAGGGCGATGCGCTGGATGGCGCCTTGCATCTCGCCCGGCGTGCCGCCATGAAGGGATAGTGTCCGCGCGCCGACGTATCGAAATGGAGCGAATGCCGGCCGCGTTTGCGACATAACCGGGACAGGGTCATGCGCACCGAGCAAATCAGCCCACGCTACGTCGAACTCGATTCCTGGTCCGCAGCCGAGATGATCGCCGCCATGTATGAGGGGCAGCTTGCGGCAGCCGCGGCAGTTCGCGGTGCCCTCGGCGCGATCGCCGCAGCCGTTGACGACGCGGTGTTGGCGCTGCAGCAAGGCGGACGGATTGTCTACGCCGGAGCCGGCACATCCGGGCGCATCGGCGTGCAGGACGGGAGCGAGCTGCCGCCAACCTATGACTGGCCCCCCGATCGTCTTGTATTCGCCATGGCAGGAGGGCTTGACGCGCTCGTCCGGAGCGCCGAGCAGGCCGAAGACAACGAAGCCGCCGGGGCACAGGCCATGACGGACGCGAAGATCGGCGCCAATGATGTCGTCGTCGGCGTCGCTGCGAGTGGCACGACTCCGTTTACGATCGGCGCCTTGCGCGCATCCAGTGCGCTGGGTGCCGTGACCATCGCCGTCGCCAACAACCCGGGCGCTCCGCTGTTCGAGGTCGCACGTCATCGTATCCTCGCCGACACGGGAAGCGAGGTGATCGCCGGTTCAACCCGGATGAAGGCAGGCACTGCCCAGAAGATCGTGCTGAACCTGTTCTCGACTGCCGTGATGGTGAAGATGGGCCGCGTCTATCGCGGCTTGATGGTGGATATGCGGGCGCGGAACGCCAAGTTGCGCCGGCGCGCGGAAGCCATGGTCAGCGAAATCGTCCGCTGTCCGGAAGGCGATGCGGCGCGCTATCTTGAACAGGCGGACGGACACGTGAAGACGGCCGTCCTGCTCGGCTTAGGACTGAGCCGCAGCGAAGCCGCGCAGCTGCTGCAGCGCCACGGCGGCAATCTGCGCTCGGCCATCAATGCGTCCAGAGACGCGTCCACAGACGACGATGGCTGAACCGCATACGGGAAGCGCAATGGAACGCGAGACCGCCGAAATCCCTTCGGCGGCCGAGCGTCTTCTCGCGCGTACCGATGTGTTCGCGGCTATCGCCAACCGGTTCGAGCGGGCCAGGCCGCGCATCGTCGTTTTCTGCGGACGCGGCAGCTCCGGTCATGTCGGAGTTTATCTGCGCTACCTTTTCGAAGCGCGGCTTGGCCTGCTCGCATCCGCCGCCGCACCTTCCGTCGTGACGGCCTACCAGCGGCCTCCGGATTTCCGCGACGCCCTGTTCGTCGTGGTCTCGCAATCCGGGCGCAGTCCCGATCTCATTGAAGCGACGCAAGTTGCGCGCAAGTTCGGTGCGCTGACGCTTGCCATCGTCAATGACGAAAACTCTCCCGCGGCCGCCGCCTCCGAGCTGGTCCTGCCGATTGGCGCGGGAACCGAGCACGCCGTCGCGGCGACCAAGACTGTCGCGCTGTCGATGATTGCCGGGGCACGGCTGGTAGCGACGATAGCACGCGACGACGATCTGAACGACGGCCTCCGCCATCTACCGCTCCGATTGTCCGGCGCACTCGCGTGCGATTGGTCGGCCTGGGCCGACAGTGCGGCAGGCGCCACGGCAGCGTTTGTCGTGGGACGCGGATATGGTCTCGGTTGCGTCCGCGAGATCGCGCTCAAAGTCGCCGAAATCTTGCGGGTACCTGCTCTCGGTTACAGCGCAGCCGAGCTGCGGCACGGCCCACGCGCATCGATTACGCCGGCAACGCCCGTGCTGGTGTTGCGACAGAACGACCCGGCCGCTGTCGCTGTCGACGACCTTGTCAGTGACCTGGATGATGCGGGTGAGACCATGTTTATCGCCGGAGGCGCGGCCGGGACGCTGCCCTGGATCGGCGACGGCCACCCGGTTTGCGATCCCGTCGTCATGCTCATTCCGGCCTACCGCGCCATCGAGGCGGTCGCTCGCCGGCGAGGCTTCGATCCCGACAATCCGCCTTACCTGAGCAAAGTGACGCGTACATTGTGACGCTGGAGGCTCGTTCGTTTGTGCGGCCCAGGCCGTCCGTTCAGCGTCTGCTTTGGTTTGAGACAAAATGCGCCGACGCTCTGCCGATAACTTTAGGCACAATCAGGTGAGCAGCGTTGCGAACGCATCGCCCTGGTGAACCGGCGGTGCGCATGAACAAGCGGGCACCGCCCCCACTCAGGCTAATGAGGGTTGGCCGTTAAAAGTAGTCGCAGACCCAGACGCGACGCGGTCCCCACGCCGTCGGAACCCAGCGCCAGCAACTGTCGTAGCCGCCGACCCACCACGGTCCGCCGCCGACGAAGAAGACTCGGCCGTGACGGTGCACGAACCTGCCGTGGCCGTGGAAGGAGCCTCTGCTCCACGCGCTCGAACGGCTGCCGTTCCAGGCGCCAACGCGGGCGCCGCCGACAGCGGCGCGGCTGCTCATGCCGCCGCTTACGTGACCGCCGCTCCAGCCACCACCCATGCCGCCGTGACCACCTCCGCCATGACCGTGCGCGAGCGCAATCGAGGGCAGCAGTGCGATTGCCAAGGCGATTAGAAGCCTGTGCATCAAACCCTCCTTTGGTTGGTCTATGCAATGAACACTACGACCAGACCGATCCTGCGCTGTCGTCACGAGGACTTGATCGCTCGGCGTCAGTTCCGCCTTTGGGCGGCTCCTGAGCAAACACGGCTCGGACACGACGGAATGTCCGCTTTTTGGCCCAAGGTTGACGTTCAGGCTGACAATGCAGGTGACCTCACCGGATTGCGCTGTCGCCCATGTTTGGAAATCAGCCCCGGGACTATGATAAAACCCGGTCACGCAACCGACCGGCGCCATGACGGCGCCGCATCATCGGGTGTGCGTGAATTTTACGGGGGTTTCGATGCGTTTGAAGGCGATAGTCATGACAATTGCTGCCACCGGCCTGCTCGCCGGCACCGCGGTAGCGCAGGAAGGAACGCTTAAGAAAATCAAGGATACTGGCACGATCACGATCGGCCATCGTGAATCCTCGATTCCATTTTCCTATTATGACGACAAGCAGCAGGTCGTCGGTTACGCCATGGACCTCTGCAACAAGATCGTCGATGCGGTGAAGGCAAATCTCAAGCTCGCCAAGCTCGACGTCAAACTACAGCCCGTTACCTCCGCCACGCGTATTCCGCTCATCGCGAACGGCACGGTCGATCTTGAATGCGGCTCGACGACCAACAATCTCGAGCGGCAGAAGCAGGTTTCCTTCACGATCACCCACTTCGTCACGGCCAACCGCTTCGTTTCGAAAAAGTCCGGCAAGCTCGACAAGCTCGAGGACCTCAAGGGCAAGACCGTGGTCTCGACCTCCGGCACCACCAACATCAAACAGATCACCGAGCTCAACACCGAGAAAAATCTCGGTCTCACGATTCTGCCGGCCAAGGATCACGCCGAGGCCTTCCTGATGGTCGAGACCGGCCGCGCCGCCGCCTTCGTGATGGACGACATTTTGCTCTACAGCCTCGTCGCAGGCTCGAAGCAGCCGAAAGACTACGAAATTTCCGCCGCTGCACTGTCGGTTGAGCCCTACGGAATCATGCTGCGAAAGGACGATCCGGCGTTCAAGAAAGTGGTCGATGACGCCATGGTCGCCGTCTACAAGAGCGGCGAGATCAACAAGATCTACGACAAGTGGTTTCTCAAGCCGATCCCGCCCAAGGGCGTCAATCTCAACGTGCCGATGGGCGCAGCGTTCAAGAAGGTTGTCGCCAAACCGACCGACAGCGGCGACCCCAAAGACTACCAATAGCCTCCAATTAGACGCTAGACTTCGCGGCGCGGCCTTAAACCGCGCCGCGATTGCGTCAGGGGATGCTGCACGCATGAGCTACAACTGGAACTGGGGAATCTTCTTTCAGCTTTCCCCGGACGGCACCTACACGTACGCGCAGCTTCTGTTGTTCGGCGCCGGCTGGACACTGGCGACGGCACTGCTCGCCTGGGCAATCGCGCTTTCGATCGGCGCCGTCGTCGGGGTGATCCGCACCTCGCCGGTCCCGTGGTTGGTGCGACTCGGCAATGCCTATGTCGAATTGTTCCGCAATATTCCCCTGCTGGTGCAGATGTTCCTGTGGTACTTCGTGCTGCCGGAAGTCATGCCCCAGGCGATCGGCGACTGGCTCAAGCAATCGGCCAACGCCTCGTTCTATAATGCGGTGATCTGTCTCGGCCTCTACACCTCGGCGCGCGTCGCTGAACAGGTCAAAGCCGGAATTCTCAGCCTGCGAGGCGGCCAACGCATGGCCGGTCTCGCCATGGGCCTCACGCTGCCGCAGACCTATCGCTACGTTTTGCTGCCGATGGCGTTTCGCATCATCCTGCCACCGCTGAGCTCGGAATTTCTCAACATCATCAAGAATTCCTCGGTGGCGCTGACCATCGGGCTCATTGAGCTCACCGCCGCAGCGCGCTCGATGTCGGAATTTTCCTTTCAGGTGTTCGAGGCCTTTACCGGCGCGACCTTGATCTACATCGTCATCAACATCGTTGTTGTGAGCGGCATGCGCTGGCTCGAACAGCGCGTCGCGGTGCCCGGCTTCATCAGCATGGGCCAACCGGCGGCGGCGCATTGAGGGCAGACGATGTTCTCCAATATCGACTGGGACGTCATCATCCGCTCGCTGCCGTATCTGTTTTTCGACGGCATGCGCTTCACCATCATGCTGACCTTGATGGCGACCGCCGGCGGCATCGTGATCGGCACGTTGCTGGCGCTGGCGCGGCTCTCGAACATACCTGGCCTCTCCCATGTCGCGGGCGCTTATGTAAATCTGATCCGTTCGATGCCACTCGTCCTGGTGATCTTCTGGTTCTTCTTTTTGGTGCCTTATATTGGGCAATGGCTCACCGGTGCGGCGCGGCCGATCCAGGTCGGCGCGTTCCTCTCGGCGCTAGTAACCTTCACATTGTTCGAAGCCGCCTACTTCTGCGAGATCATGCGCGCCGGCATTCAGTCGATTCCGCGCGGCCAGGTCCAGGCGGCGCAGGCGCTCGGCATGCCCTACTGGACTGCAATGGCGGAAATCATTCTGCCGCAGGCTTTCCGCAACATGGTGCCGGTGCTGCTCACGCAGACCATCATATTGTTTCAGGATACATCGCTGGTCTACGTGATCTCGGTCACCGACTTCCTTGGCGCGGCGTCCAAGGTTGCCCAGCGCGACGGACGCCTGGTTGAGATGTATCTGTTCGCCGCGATCGTCTATTTTGTCATTTCGCTCGCCGCGTCCTACGGCGTACGCCGTCTCCAGCACCGCATCGCCATCATCCGCTGAGCACCCAGAAAACGTCCATGATTACAATCAGCAACGTCAGCAAATGGTACGGCAAGGTGCAGGTGCTCGACAAATGCAGCACCGAGGTCGCCAAAGGCGAGGTTGTGGTGGTGTGCGGCCCATCGGGGTCCGGAAAATCGACCTTGATCAAATGCGTCAACGGACTCGAACCGTTCGAGGAAGGCACCATCACGGTCGACGGGATTTCGGTCGGCAACCCGAAGACCAGGCTACCGAAGCTCCGCGCCCGCATCGGCATGGTGTTTCAGCATTTCGAACTCTTCCCTCACCTCTCCGTCATACACAATCTGTCGCTGGCGCAGATCAAGGTGCTCGGCCGCGATCCGAAAACTGCCACCGAGAAAGGCATGAAGCTCCTTGAACGCGTGGGCCTAAGCGCGCATGCCGCCAAATATCCCGGCCAGCTCTCCGGCGGCCAGCAGCAACGCGTCGCCATCGCGCGTGCCCTGGCGATGGATCCGATCGCCATGCTGTTCGACGAGCCGACCTCGGCGCTCGATCCGGAAATGATCAACGAAGTGCTCGACGTCATGGTGGCACTCGCCAAAGACGGCATGACCATGATCGTGGTGACGCACGAAATGGGTTTTGCCCGCAAGGTCGCGAACCGCGTCGTGTTCATGGACAAAGGCGAGATCGTCGAGGATGCCGCGACCGCCGATTTCTTCGGCAAGCCGCGCAGCGAACGGGCGCAGATGTTTCTGTCGAAGATTTTGCAGCACTGAGGATCGGCGGTGGCCGCCGACCTGCTACGACGACCACGTTAGTCCGGCGATCATTGGGGCTGGGGATATGGCACGTCATGAACCTTCATGCCGAGTGCCACCGACGTGTAATAGCCCAGCAGAACCAGAATCTCCGCGATGCCCTGCCGTCCGATCGCAGCCTCGACCTCGCCGAACTCGGCGTCGGTCAGCTTGACGCCTCGAACAAGCGCATCGGCAAAACGATAGACACCACGCTCGTGCGCCTCGTCGAGTTGCGGCATGCGTCCCGATATCAGATTCTCGATCAGGTGCCTCGACAACCCGACACGCAGACCCTCCTTGAGATGTGCCTGAATCACGTAGTCAGACTGCCAGTGCCGCGCGATCATGAGGATCGTCATCTCGACTTCTCGCGGCGACAACGAGGCGTGCTTGTTCAGGAAGGTGCCGAGTCGCTCCATGCCGTCGGCGACAGCCGGACTGTGAATCCAGATCTTGTAGGGGCCCAGGACGCGGCCGCGGCCCGCGACCAGGCGATCAAAGATTTCGGTCTGCTCGGCGGTGAGCTTGGCAGGTGCCGGTTCGATCAGCCGGTTCATTTGTGAAGCGTCTTGGCGATGACATCCTCACAGCGCATGTCCGCCGGATCGAGCCCGATGAAATCCCCCGCCATCGCCTTGCGCATTTTTGGTCCGGGCGGACCGGCTGTGCGCCAGCGGTCCGGGATCGGCGCGATCTTGTGCCAATATTCCGCCGGTTGTGGAACGTGATCAGCGTCGTCGACCTGCTCGACTTCCGCGGTGTACTCGGTCACGAACCCGTTCGGCTCGATGAAGTAGGAAAATACGTTGTTGCCCGGTCCATGCCGGCCAACACCCCATTCGATATTGAAGCCGTTTTCCTTCATGCGGCCGGCGCCGCGCATAAGGCCATCGATATTGGGCATTTCATAAGCGACGTGGTTGAGCGAAGGCCCCTTGTTGCGGAAGATCGCCATGCTGTGGTGGTCGGAGCTGCAGCGCAGGAATTCCATCATGTGCGAACTATCGGACAGCCTGAAGCCGAGCACATCGATGAAATAGTTGACCTGGTCGTCGGTGGTCGAGCTATTGAGCACGACGTGGCTGATTTTCGTCGGTCGTGACCGGTCGACTGTCGCATCCGGGTGGAGATGGACGTCCGACGATATGCTCATGGGCAGGCCGTCAGGTGTCTTGAACCGGAACCCGTAGCCGCCACCGGCATGCGCCGCCAATTCGCCAAGCCCCTCGATATTCGCGCCGAAACCTTTCGCCCGTTGTGCAAGCCCGTCAACCGCAGCGCGATCGCGCGCCGACATGTGGACCGCAATCAGACGGGTCTCCGGTTGTTCACGCAACGTGAGGACGTGATGTTCCACACCGGTGCCGCGCAGATGCACGACGCCGGCGTCGGCCGATACTTCGGTCAGCCCCCAGACGCCGCAATAGAACTGGATGGATTGCGCAAGATTGCGGACGCCAAGCTCTACACTGCGAACGCCGATCACACGCGGATTGGTCATGATGGCCGTTCCTCACACGGTGGTCTCAGGGGCAGGCGCCCAATCCTTGACCGTCCTTCGAAAAGACGCCAGACTTTCCGCAAGGCTCGCAAGGCGCCCTTTCCCGCATTTTGCCCTGGCGCCTCGAAAGCGCGTGTCACCGTGACGTGTGACTGACCGCCGCGGCTTTGAAACTAGATTGAAACGCCGGAATCGTCCCGATGGAAGTTCAGGACATCAGTCAAAGGCGGGCCCCTAAGACGTTTCCGCTCGGCCGGCTCGATCAGCTGATCGGCGCAGCGGGCATGTCGATATTCCCTGATCTTTTGTTTCGTGAACTGCGCGCGATCAGCGGCTGTGCACACCTTTCCGCGCTGCTGTTTTCCAACGGCCGGCCAATCCAGATCATCCTTGCCACCAATGAGGGACCGCTCGCTCTCGCCAAACGCACCGCCCAGAAATACGTCGTCGAATACTGGAAACACGATCCGGCCAACCGCCTCGCCGCCAACGCACGGACGGCGGAACTGTCCGCTCGGTTCGCGCCCGGCGAGATCAACGAGAAAAGCTACCGCCGCGACTGCTACAGCAATCTCGATCTTGTCGACCGATTTTCAATCCTGCGAAAGTGCAATCACACAATGACGCGGCTGAACCTTTATCGGTCGAGATCCTCCGGCCGCTTTTCCGACGCGCAGATTGGAACGATCATCGACGCATCGAACATACTGTTCGCCCTGGTAACAAAGCATCACGATCTCGGACAGCATCAGGAGCCGGCGACCGAGGCAGCGCGGCGGCGTCTTCTACTGGCAGAGCCGACGCTGACGCCGCGCGAGCTCGATGTCTGTGTGGGAATCATATGTGGCCAGACATCCGAGGCCATTGCATTGAGCCTCGGCTTGAGCATCAACACGGTCTTGACCTATCGCAAGCGCGCCTATTCACGCCTCGGCATCTCTACGCAAAATGAGCTGGTTCGCCTGCTCATTATACGCTGAGCGCGCAGCCGGAATTCACACAAAGGGGGGATGCCATGGCAGACAGTAAGCCGAGCGTTGCGCCGATCCGGCGCATCGTGACGGGGCACGACGACAAGAATATTGCGAAGGTTTTGCTGGACGGAGCGCCAGCCAACGTCAAACACCCCGCCCCCGGTATCGTCTCAACAACCTTGTGGACGACGTTCGAGACACCCGCCGAGATCAAGGTCGGTGAAACCATCGAGGACACGGGCAATCGCGAAATCCCCTTGCCGCCCGCCGCCAACGGCTCCCGTTTTGCCATTGTGGACTTCCTGCCGGGAAACGCGGCCTTCCTGCACCGCACCGACACAATTGACTACGTGATCGTTTTGTCGGGCGAGCTTGACATGGACATGGACAATTCAACCATGAGAGTCAAAGCCGGCGACGTTCTGGTTCAGCGCGGCACCAATCATGCCTGGGTTAACCGCGGCAATGTCCCGGCGCGCATCGCGATCGTGCTGATCGACGGGCAGTCCCTGGGGATCGGGAAAGCGATGCCGCGTCCGGCAGCCAAATAATGACTATTGCAATGTTGGCGGCCAACGTTTGAGCACCGCCCGCTCAAGCGACGTAAATATCGCGTTCACGGCAAGGCCAAGAATACCGACCAGCACGAGCAGCCCATAGACTTCGGCCGGCCTGAATTGGCGCTGGCTGGTCACGATCAAACTGCCGATGCCTGGCACGCTAGTCAGCATTTCGACCAGCAGTGTGATGATGATCGCGAGCGGAATTGCGATGCGCACGCCGAGCAGAAAGGCCGGCACCACCGCTGGCGCCACAATTTTACGCAGTGTTGTCACGGCATTGAAATGGAATGTCCGCGAGACGTCGATGAGCAGCTCGTCGAGCTGGCCGATTGCCATGGATGTATTGAGCAAAATGGGCCAGATCGAAACCCACACAACGACGAGAAGCTTCAGGCCTTCGGCATAGCCGAGCAGCAGGACCGCGACCGGCACAAGAACCGGCGGCGGCAGTCCGCGGCAGAATTCGAGCAGCGGCCCCAAAGCGCGTCGCAATGGTCGTGATCGTCCGATCAAGAGGCCAAGCGGAAATCCGATCGCGCACGCAAGCGCGGTACCGGCTGCGAAAGTTGCTACCGTCGCCGCCAGCGCAGGCCAGAGTTTTCCGTTCCGTGCAAGGAATACGACGCTGTCGAACCAGGCGCTGGGCGGAGGAAAATAAGGCGATTTTTCCGGCCCAAACGTCTGCCAAATCGCTAGTCCGAGGAGCAAGGGCAGCAGCCCGCGTGCATATTGCAACGCTGCGACGAGCTGTAAATTGATGGCTTGGCCTCTACGCATGATCCGCGTGCGCCCAGCGATGGCTGCGCAAGATGTGCCGGCTGACCCACAGCAAGCCGGCATTCAGCGCGATCGACAGCATCCCGATGAAAATCACGTACGCGAACATGCGCTGCGGCTGCATCGCCTGCAGTTCGCTGATCACCGCATAACCAAGTCCGTGCGGGTTGGCGATCATTTCGGCGACGATCGCCATCACCAAGGTCAATCCCATGCTCAGGCGACAGCCGGTCACGATGGCCGGCGCAGCAGCCGGAACAATGACCTTGACCAAAGTTTGCATGCGCGAGAGGCGCAACGTGCGGCTGACGTCGTAGAGCCGGGATGTCACGCCCATCACGCCACCCATCGTATTGATGAATACCGGCCAGACGCTGGCATAGATCATCAGCACCAGCTCCGTGGTCAGCGAAAAATTAAATAGCAGCAGGGCGAGCGGCAGAAACGCGATCGCCGGCAGCGGGCGCAGCACTTCAAACGACGCCAGCGACCAGCGGCGCAGCAATGGTGAGAGGCCAAGCGCCAGACCCAGCCCAATGCCGATCGCCGCAGCGGCCGTCCATCCGATCAGGATCGATTCCACCGTGTGTAGCGCCTGGCTGAACAATTCGCCGGACACGATCAGAGATACGCTGGCCAGCAAAATGCCCGACGGCGCTGGCAGATAGTCGAACTTGGCCGCACCGCTGCGTACCAGGATTTCCCATCCAGCAAGCAGGACCAGGATGGTCACAAGGCCTGGTATATTGAATCTAGAAATGCGCATCGCCGCCTGCCGATTCACGGACTGCCGCGTGGATATCCAACCGATGCTGCAGGAACTCTGGTGACTGGCGCGTGGCTATCTGGTCACGCGGCCGCGGCAGGCCAATTGAAACGGTGGTGTGGATACGACCGGGGGAGCCGCCCAACACCACCACGCGGTCGCCGAGATAGACTGCTTCCTCGATGTCGTGGGTGATGAAAACGAAGCTTGTCCCGGTGCGCTCGTGGACGCGCAGCAATTCGTCCTGCATCGTCGCCTTTGTCATGGCGTCGAGCGCACCGAACGGCTCATCCATCATCAGAACGTCGGGTTGCAATGCGAGCGCGCGCGCGATCTGCACGCGCTGCTGCATGCCGCCGGACAACTGCCAGGGTTGATCGCCGGCGCAGTGCTGAAGGCCAACCATTTCGAGCGCTCTTGCCACCCGCTCCTTCAGCGCGGCGGTACCGAGGCGGCCTTCAAGGCCGAGCGCGACATTTGCGGCGACGGTACGCCACTGCAAAAGCGCCCGCGAATAGTCCTGGAAAACGACGACGACGCCTTCGGGGGGGCCGTTCACCGGACGGCCACGAAAACGGATGTCGCCCGCGCTCGCAGGCGTAAGCCCGCCCAGCAACCGAAGCAACGAGGTTTTGCCGGTGCCCGAGCCGCCGACAATCGTCAGGAACTCGCCGCGGAAAACGTCGAGGGCAACCGAATCGAGAATGCGGCGAAAGCCGCGGGAAAGCTCCACCCCATAGTCGAGATTACGACACTCAAAGATGGTTTCCTGACCCGGCAGCGGTCCGCCCTCTCCCAGCTCACTCAGGCGTAACGACCACGTTCTTCATGTCGAGTTTGCCGACCGGATGACCCTGCCCGACCATGAGCTTTTGCCAGACATCAAGCTGCTGCGGCATGACCTTAAAATCATAACCGGGGAAAGGAATTCTGGCTACGACTTGTTCCGGCAGTCCGGTGTATTTGGTCAATACGGCGCGGGCCTTGGCCGGATCCGAATTGATGACTGCAAGGCCAGCCTCAAGCGATGTACGGAATTTCTTCAAGACGTCCTTGTGACCGCGTGCCCAGTCGGCATCGGCGATCCAGAACGTGAACAGCACCGGATCGGAAATCTTCAGCAACGGATCTCCGATCGATCGGAAGCCGCTGGCGCGCATCGCACCGACAAAGGGCTGAAGTTGTTCGACCGCATCGACGCGGCCGGCTTTGAGCTGATCCGCCATATTCGGAAACGGCACCTCGACGCCGATAATGCCGCTCGGGTCGCCGCCGTCCTTCTTGACCCAGTCGATCAGCGCGACATGCATCACGGAGCCGACGCCGGGACCGGCGATACGCTTGCCCGTCAAATCCTTGGGCGATTTGATCGGGCTACTGTCCTGCACCAGGACTTCGTAGGATTTCTTGTCGGAGGACTCATACGTATTTCCGACAACCGCCGCGAGATTGATACCGCTGGCGATCGCGTTGAGCATGTCAGGGGCTGTGGTCGGCGCGAGATCGAACTGCCTGCCGAGCGTTCCGGGCAGATTTGCGATCTGCGTGAAACGCGTCATTGTCACGTCGAGGCCGTTCTTCTCGAAGATGCCGTCCTCCTTCGCAATCATTGCCGGCAGCCACGTGATTACGCCGGTATAGGCAACGCGCAACGGAACCTTTGTCTGTGCCCGCACCTCCAATGCAGACAGGCCGAGCATCGCAATCGCCGCGGTCACGAGCACCAGATTGCGCGACCGCATCGAGACGCCAATATGTGGTTTTCTTTCATGTGTCGTCATGTTTCCCCCGGCTTATTCCGTTAAAAATTTTTCCAGCGCGCGCGTGAATGCCTCCGGTTGCTCGATATTGGAAATGTGGCCGGCGCCAGCGATCTCAACGAATTGAGATCCTGCCAGCTCTTTGTGCATTTCCCGCATCGGTGCGTTTGGCGGATCCTTTTCGCCGACCAGAAACAGGACCGGTCGCGAGACGCTTGCGACCGAGGAGCGGAAGTTATGGTCGCCAAGCGCAGCACAACAGCCGATAAACCCATTGACCGGTGTCGAGAGGACCATCTCGCGCACCTTGGCGAGGCCGGGGGGTTTGGCGGCATAGACGTGCGGCGGAAACCAGCGTTGCAATGTGGGCTCTGCGATTGCCGCCATGCCGCCGGTTTTGGCCACGGCAATACGCTCCTCCCATTGTTTGGCACTGGCCGGCGTGGATGCGCAGGGCGAGTCACAAACGATCGTGGAGACAATGCGGTCGGGATGTTGTTCGGCAAGGCCGAGCGCCGTCGCGCCGCCCAGCGAAAGCCCACAGAAATGGGCGCGGGCTATTTCAAGTGCGTCCATGAGGGCGATCGCGTCAGCCAGTAGTGTCGCAAACGGATAGCGGCCGTCCGGTGCTTCTGTCTTGCCGTGACCGCGCTGGTCGTAGCGCAGAACGCGAAACCGCCCGCTGAGGGCCCGCGCCTGGTCGTCCCACATCGACAGGTTGGTCGCGAGCGAATTGCTGAAAATCAGCCAGGGCGCACCTTGCGCGCCGTCGATCTGATAGTTGAAATTGATTCCGTTCGCTTTGATCTGCATGGGGAAGTCACAAGCTGTCCCGTAGCTCACTCCGCCGCGCATAGAATATGCCGGCGCAGTCGCCGAGGGCGAGTATTTCGACCCCTTGGGCCGATAGCCTTCACAAGGTTATGTGACAAAGGCGCGGTCATTGCGACACTTTATCCGTGTTGAGCTGTGCGATGTTCCTCTCGCTGAGCGCGCATGTCGTCAAATATCGCGGCCAGCTCTCCGGCGCCCGGGACAGGCCACCAAAGGCCGGGGCCTTTCCACAACACCTTGAATTGCCGGCGCGTCTCCCAAGTTTACAGTGACTTGGCAGCCGCATTATTGTTTGCTCATCTCTCCTCGTCGCGGAGTTTGGGGATGCAATCGGCAAAGGCCTTCGTGCTCACCGCAAACCGCGCGAATATCCCGGCGATTGGCTTCGGCACTATGGAGCTGCCGCATCGTCCGGCCGAGCTTGTCGCGGCGGCCATCGCCGCCGGCTATCGTCACATCGATACCGCGCGCAAATACGGGACCGAAGAGCGCGTGGGTGAAGGGATCCGCGCGAGCGGCATCGCGCGCGGAGAACTATTCGTCACCACGAAGGTCACCGAATTGGACGCACGCGAGGCGGATTTTCTCCGTTCGGTGGAAACGAGCCTCAAGGCTCTTGGTCTCGATTATGTCGACCTTTTGCTGATTCATTGGCCGCAGCCCAAAGTACCCTTCACGGAAACGCTCGGCGCACTCGCCAAAGCCAAACGCAGCGGTATGGCGCGGCACATCGGCGTGTCGAATTTCACATTGGCGATGCTCGACGAGGCGGTGCGGGTCTGTCCTGAGCCTCTCGTCACCAACCAGATCGAGTATCATGCCTATCTACCGCAGGACCGCATGATTGCGGCGCTCAAAACATACGGCATGATCCTCACGGCCTATTGCCCGGTGGCGCGCGGCAAGCTTCTCGACGATCCGGTGATTGGCGAGATCGCGAAGACACACGGAAAGACGCACGCCCAGATTTGCCTGCGCTGGCTCGTCCAGCAGCCGATGGTTGCCGCGGTGCCGCGCGCCCTTGAGGAGCCGCATATCGTCGAAAACCTCGATGTGTTCGATTTCTCGCTCACCGACGAAGAGATGCGGAGGATTTCTGCGTTGCGAAAAAAGAACATCCGCATCGCGGATCCGCCCGAGCGAGCACCGAAGTGGGACATCGAGACCGTTGCCTGATATTCAGACCGCGGCGTTTCGGGGCCGATCTGCTTGCAACGTGACAGCGTCTTTTCGCCATCCGCGGCACTGAAGTGTGTTGCGGATTGAAACCCATCAACATACGATGTGTTCAAACATCGACCGCGGCATCAACGCGGCCGTCTGGGGAGCTGAACGCGCTGATTGTACCAAGTCGTCTTGACCCGCCATGGCCGTAGGCCGAGAGCGCGTCGGGACCAAAGTTACGGGAGGTCTTTTGGGTTTTTCCTCTCGCGAACGGCTGGTTGAAAGTATGCGTGTTCCCTGCCCCGCGCAGGCAACGAAAGCCCTTCCATTGTCGATGCTCGGCATTTCAGGCTGCGTGCAGTCGCAGCTTGATGCTCCTGTGCGGGGGAGCACACTCCGCCGGGTCAATTCACACGTCAACGCATAAGACCAACACAGGCGAGGAGGAAGTCATGTCCAGGTCGGGTTTTTCGCGGCGTACGTTCCTGCACGGCAGCGTCGGACTTACCGTGGCGAATTTTGTGCCGGGTACGACGCCCTTTGCCCATGCTGCCACGATGGAGGAGCAAACCATCGCGGCTGCGAAAGCAGCCGGAAAGGCGGACGTCAATGGAATGATCTGGTCGCCATATCTGGTGCCGATGAAGCCTGTCATTGCCGAGTTCACCAAAGAAACCGGGATCGGCATCGGCGCGGTACAGGACATCTCGATCTTCGACGCCCCGCAGCGCGCGATGGCCGAGGCGCTGTCCCGTTCGCCGCAGTTCGATTTCATTCATATCGACTCGAACATGATCCCCTCGCTTGCGTCCGCCGGGTATCTCGAGCCGCTCGATGACTACATCAAGAAGGCCGGCTTTCATCTCGACGCGGTTGCCGACTATGGCAACTTCATGAAGTACGGAGGCCAGACCTACGGCGTTCCGACCGACGGCAACGTGCACATCCAGTACACGCGCAAGGACCTGATCGACGATCCGGACAACAAAAAGCGCTTCGCCGACAAGTTCGGCACCGAGCTGAAAATTCCAGTGACCTGGGAAGACACGCTGCGCGTCCAGGAATTCCTCATGGATCCGTCGAAGGATCTCTACGGCTCCGGCAACCTGCGCAACCGCGCGAACGGAGTGACCTGGTGGTACATGATCTTCTACAGCGCCGGCGGCTTTCCCTTCGATGACGACATGAAGCCGACGATCGACACGCCGGCCGGGCAATATGCTGTGGACATCTACCTGCAGGACAAGAAGGTGAACCATCCGGAAGCGGCGAACTGGGGTACCCCGCAGATGATTCCGCGCATCGCGCAAGGGCACGTGGTCGCCTGCCAGTACTGGGACGGAACCTGCAAGACGATCGCAAACCCGAAGCAGTCGAAGACCGTTGGCCAGTTCTATTACAGCCTCGTGCCGGGCTCGAACTTCACCGGCAAGATGGTGCACCGGTCGATCTCGTCGCCGCTCGCGGCGATTCTCATCAATAAATACTCGCCGCGCAAGGCGCAGGCGGCCTACCTGGCGCTGTGGCTCGGGTCCGGAAAGAACAGCATCCCGATTGTCTCTGACCCGGTCAACGCGTTCAATGACGCTTGGGCCAAGGAGCATATGGCCGCAGAACCGGTGCTGAAGGCCTATACGCCCGAGGGCATTAAAGCCGTCGAGACCAATTTCCAGGTGGTCGCACCGCCAATCTACCTCACCGGATATCTCGAATTCCAGGATGCGCTCGGCAAGAACCTTTCGGAAGCCTATGTCGGCCAATTGCCGGCAAAGGACGTGCTGAAGAAGACCGAGAACGAGTGGAACGCGATCATCGGCCGGATCGGCCGCAGCAAGCTCAAGAAGGACCTCGAGAGCTACAAGTCTGTCATGCCGACACGCAGCGTTCCGGCCTGACGGGCCGGGACATGAGCCGGGCGGGTCCCGATGGGCCTGCCCGGATGTCTCGCAAGGAAGAAGCCAGAGCATGGCCGTCGGCGTACTTCCAGCCACCGAAGTCCCGTTTGAAGCGTCGGCGCGCAGTCGGTCGCGGCTGCGCGCAATCCGGCGATTCAAGCTTTCGCTTCTGCTGCCGATGATCGGGCTGTTCCTGTTTCTGCTGACACCGGTCCTGTTGCTGCAGCTTTATTTTTCGGTCCACCAGTGGACGGTGTATCTCAGCTCCTGGTGGGACGCGGATTTTGTCGGCCTCGACCTGTTCAGGGAAGTGCTGACTGATCCGCGTTTTGGCTGGGCCGTTGTCCGCTCGCTGCTCTTTTCGATAAGCTCGACACTCGGCTGCTTCGTGTTCGGCTTCCTGCTCGCCTACCTCATGTACAAGCCGTTCCGGGGTCAGGCGTTCTATTACATCATATTCATACTGCCGATGCTCACCGTCCCGGTCGTCGTCGCCTACACGGCCGAGATGATGCTGTACCAGAGCGGGCCAATCAACGCGATCATCTCAAAAATCATCGGCGTCGATTTCAAGCCGGCCTGGCTGACCAATCCGGACATCGCGCTCGCAACCGTCGCGCTGCTCGAAATCTGGAACTGGACGCCGTTCTCATTCATCATCCTGCTTGCCGGCCTCTCTGCCATCCCGAAGGAGCCGATTGAAGCCGCGGAAATACTCGGCGCATCGAAGTGGCACATCTTCTGGGAGGTGCAGCTGCCGCTGCTGCGGCCCGTCATCCTGCTTGCGCTCGTGCTGCGCTTCCTCGAGGCGATGGCGGAATTCCCCAAAACCTGGTCTTTGTTTCAAGGCGGCCCGGGATCGGCGACGGAAACGCTGCCGGTCTACATCTTCATGACAACCTGGCAGTACTTCCAGATCTCAAAGGGCGCGGCGATGTCTTACATCGTCATGCTTTTGATGATCGTTATCGTGCTGATCGCGATTCGGCTGCTGCGTCGCGAGAAGCGCTCGCTTGATCAGATGTATGAGCTGCGCCCGAAGGAAGCGGAGGGCTGAACGATGATCACCAAATCCCGCCGCCGCCTCATCTCCGCAACCCTCCGCTACGTGATCCTGAGCATCTGGGGAGTTGTCGTCTTTTTCCCGATCTACTGGATGGTCTCGACGTCGTTCAAGCCGGACATCCAGTGGTTCGCGTGGCCGCCGGTCTATTTTCCGGATCCGCCGACATTGACCAATTACATGAACGTCTGGCTCGGTGCCGAGCAATATGACCAGACGCAATATGCAATCTCGTCCCAGACGCCGCTGGTTTCGCTGTGGAACTCGACGGTCATCGCGTTCAGCTCGACTTTTCTCGCGGTCGGCTTCGGCTCTGTTCTCGCTTACGGTGTTTCGCGTTACCGTATCCTTTCGGAAGCGCGCATGTTTCAGCTTCTGATGCTGCGCATGATCCCGCCGATCGTCGTGGTCGCGCCCCTGTCCCTCTACTATTCGGCGCTCGGCCTGCTCGACACGCGCATCGGCCTCATCATGGTCTATTTCCTGACCACGCTTCCCTATGCCGTGTGGATGACAAAAAGCTTCATCGACGAAGTACCCCGCGAAGTGGAGCAGGCGGCCGAGATTCTCGGTGCGTCACGCTGGCGCACAGTCTTCGAAATTGTCCTTCCCCTGATCCGATCCGGTCTCGTGGCGACCTTCCTCTTCATCCTGATCCTGACCTGGAGCGAATACCTCCTCGCTCTCATCATCACCAAGACGCAGGTTTCGACGCTGCCGATCGAGCTCTCGAAATATCAAGGCTCGACCGAAGGGCGCGTCTATGGCCGGCAGGCGGCACTTGCGGTCGGCATCACGATCCCGTTGATGATCGTCGGCATCATCATTCGCAAGCACCTCGCGCGGGGATTCAGTTTCGGAATGGTACGGAGATAGCCGTGGCGCGGATCGAGCTCAGCAATCTCACCAAATCGTTCGGCGCCGTTCAGGCGGTCAAGAGCCTGAACTTCACCATCGAAGACGGTGAGTTCGTCGTGTTCGTCGGGCCGTCCGGCTGCGGCAAGACCACCACCCTGCGCATGATTGCCGGGTTCGAGGATCCGACCTCAGGGGAAATCCGCATTGACGGATGCATAGTGAACGATCTCGAGCCGAGAGACCGCAATCTCGGCATGGTCTTTCAGACTCACGCGCTGTTTCCCCACAAGAATGTCGCGCAGAATATCGAGTTCGGCCTCCGCATGAAGAAGGTCGCGCCGCAGGAGCGTGTCAGCCGCGTGCGCGAGGTAGCGGACATGGTCCGCATCGGGCATCTGCTGGACAAGATGCCGGGCCAGTGCTCGGGCGGCGAGTCGCAGCGGGTTGCACTGGCGCGCACACTGGTGACAAATCCATCCACGTTCCTGCTCGACGAGCCACTGTCGAGCCTCGACGCGAAACTTCGCCGCGAGCTGCGCGCCGAATGCGACCGGCTGCACCAGGTGCTCAAACGCACCTTCATCTTCGTGACGCACGATCAGGAAGAAGCAATGACGCTGGCCGACCGTATCGTCGTCATGCGTGCAGGCGAAATCGTCCAGGTCGGCTCGCCGATGGAAATCTATTCAAATCCCGTCAATTACTTCGTCGCCGATTTCTTTGGCTCGCCGTCGATGAACCTTATCGCCGGCGATGTCGTGCGCGACAACGATGTCGCACGCTTCCGCTCGGTGCTGTTCGACATCCCGCTTCCAGAGCGTTTTAAGTCGGCCACCGCCGGCAAGGGAACCCTGGGAATCCGGCCCGAGCATGTCCGGATCAATGCGGGCGGCAAGACCGACGCCACGCTGCCGGTGCGACTTGTCGAGCCGCTCGGCAAGGACACCCTCCTTTATTTCGACGCCGGCACGGACCGCGCCTTCGTTGCGGTGAGCGAAGGCCTGACTATGGCCGACACCAAAATCGGCGAACGGCTCACGCTTTCCCTGGACGAACGGCGCATGCACCTGTTCAACGCCCAAGGACACAGCATCAGAGCCTCGTGAACTGACCATATCCACGACCGAAAGGGGATCCATGGACTACCGTGAAAAGATCGAATTCCGCGACGGCATGCGGATCGACTGGGATATGCCGATCAAGATGGACGACGGGCTGATGCTCCGTTGCGACATCTACCGTCCGGTCGCCGACGGAAAATACCCGGTCATCATGACACTCGGGCCTTACGGCAAATGGCTGCATTTCGAGGATCTCTACAAGACCCAGTGGGATCGCATGTGCGCCGATCAGCCGGACGTGCCCACGGATTCGACCAACAAATACCAATGCTGGGAGGTCGTCGACCCGGAGAAATGGGTCCACGACGACTATGTCTGCATCCGCGTCGACAGCCGCGGTGCGGGCCGCTCGCCCGGCGTGATCGACATCTGGTCATTGCGCGAGGCGCAGGATCTCGCCTGCTGCATCGAATGGGCGGGCACGCAGCCGTGGTCTAACGGCAAGGTCGGCCTCAACGGGATTTCCTACTACGCACAGAACCAGTGGCAGACCTCGGCGCTGCAGCCGAAACACCTGGCCGCAATCTGTACCTGGGAGGGCGCCGCCGATTTCTATCGTGACATGGCGCATCATGGTGGCATCTTCAATCGCGGCTTCGTGCAGGACTGGTCGAAGGCGCAGGTCTATTCGGTGCAGAACGGCCGCGGCGCGCGCGGCTTCAAGAGCCGCATGAATGGCGACTGGGTATCCGGGCCGGAGACGCTTTCGGAAGAGCAGCTCGGCCGCAACCGCCGCGACTTTTACGAGGACTGCATTTCGCGCAAGCTCGACTCCGATCCCTACTGGCAGTCGCGCATGCCGGACTGGACCAGGGTGAATACACCCCTGCTCTCCACCGCAAACTGGGGAGGGCAAGGGTTACATCCGCGCGGGAATTTCGAGGGCTTCGTGCGAGCCGCTTCCGAGCAAAAATGGCTCGAGGTGCACGGCATCGAGCACTGGACGCATTTCTACACGAATTACGGAGTTGCGCTGCAGAAGAAGTTCTTCGGGCATTTTCTCAAGGGGGAGGACACTGGCTGGGACAGGCAGCCGAGAGTGTTGCTCCAGGTTCGCCACCCCGGCGAGAAATTCGTCGAGCGCCATGAAAACGAATGGCCGCTCGCACGCACACAGTGGACGAAGTTTTTTGTCCATCCGAACGACATGACAATATCCACCGGAGCACAAAGCGAGCAAAGCACCGTGACCTATGCCGGTTTGGGCGCGGGCGTCACGTTTCTGGGCGAGCCGCTCGATCGCGAAGTCGAGTTGACCGGCCCGATCGCCGCCAAGCTATGGGTGTCGTCAGCGACAGAAGATGCCGATCTTTTCCTGGTGGTGCGTGCGTTCACGCCGGACCTGAAAGAGGTCACGTTCCAGGGCGCGCTCGATGCGCATACGCCGATCGCGCAAGGGTGGCTGCGCTGCTCGCACCGCAAGCTCGACCCCAAGCTCACGCTGCCGTACCGCCCCTATCACACGCACGACGAGGAGCAGAAGCTAACGCCCGGCCACATCTACGAGGTGGACGTCGAAATCTGGCCGACCTGCATCGTGCTGCCGAAAGGCTATCGCCTCGCGCTGTCCGTGCGCGGCACCGACTATGTCTATCCGGGCGAGCCAGGCGCCGGCGTCGAAACGCTCGGCAAGGTTTGGACCGGTGTCGGACCCTTCACCCATGACGATCCGCGCGACCGCCCGC
>DASXLC010000069.1:0-5028 GCA_036496445.1 Pseudolabrys sp.
GGCGCCGCTCGGCGCGCCACCCAGACAGGCTTGCGCCGTCCGGGCTTATTTGCGGGCGTCTTCCTTACGGCGCCGGGCCGCGCTTTTCGTGGCCGCCCCAAACTTGGACGACCTCCGTCAGCCAAGCTCCTGGCGGGCGGCTCTTGTTGGCCACCAGGCGGAGCCCCGGCGCCGCCCGGGTGCGTGCTTGCGAGGCACGCCCGCGGGCGCCGCATCCGGCTCCACCACCAAGACGCCTCTAGATGACGCCCCTCGATGAGCCGGACGGATAGGACTATATTCAAGATAGGAATAAAGTCAAGACAGAGCTCTTGTGAGATGTCTGACTCCTACTTCAGCCCGGTCCCCCACCGCCGATGCAGGAAACGCTCCCACGGTGAAAAGAGCGCCTTGTCCGCGATCAGGCCGATGACCACGATCACCACCATCACGCCGATCACCTGATCCATGGCGCTGAGCTCGCGGCCATATTGCAGCAAGTGGCCGAGGCCGAAACCGGTCAGGATGGTGACAAATATCTCCGCCGCCATCAGCGACCGCCAGGCAAAGGCCCAGCCCTGCTTCATGCCGCTGACCACGAAGGGCAGCGATGCCGGCAGGATCACCCGCGTCCATTTATCGAAGCCTTCGGATCCCATCGTGCGGGCGGCGCGTGCGTAGATCGGAGGAATTGTGCGCGCACCGGTATCGGTCGCAAGCACCACGGACCACACCGTGCCCATCACCACGACGAACAACATGGCGGACTCGGTCTGACCGAACCAGAGCAGCGCGAGCGGTACCCAGCAGACGCTCGGCAAGGTCTGCAACCCCAGAGCCAGCGCCCCGATCGTGTCCTCGAAATAATCGGACGTGCTTGTGAGGAGACCGAGCGGCAGGCCGATGGCGACACCGATTGCATAGCCGATCAATAGTCGCCGCAGCGTCACTTCGATCGCTTCGGTCAACGAGCCGTCACGCAGAGCATCCCAAAGATACTCAGCGACCATTGCGGGCGGTGGCAGAATAACAGGCGACCATCGCCCGCTCATCGTTGCCAGCTGCCAGAGCCCGAGCAACACCAGGAAGAACGTCGCGGCAACGAGCGTGCGCTTCATTCGGCCGCCTCGGGCGTCTCGGTGAGGTAGCCTTTCAACGCCGCAGTGATGCGCTGCGCGATATGGGCGAGCTCGGGACTATTGATGTCGCGCGGACGCGGCAGTGGAATTCGGAATTCATCGCGGAGTCGTCCCGGGCTCGGAGACAGCAGGAACACGCGGTCGGCAAAGCACACCGCTTCACGAACATCGTGAGTGACGAGGACGATCGTCTTGCGCCGCCTTTGCCAGATGTCCTGAATGTCGTAGCAGAGTTGCTCGCGTGTAATCGCGTCGAGCGCGGACAATGGCTCGTCCATCAGAAGCACGCGCGGATCGGGCGCCAGCGATCGCGCCAGCGCCACGCGCTGCTTCATGCCGCCCGACAGTTCGTGAACATAGGCCTGTTTGTATTTTTCCAGGCCGACGAGCTGGAGATGATACTCGGCGATCGCCCGGCGCTGCCGATTGCTCAATTCAGGCTTGCGATGCAAACCAAACATCACGTTCCCGAAAACATTGAGCCAGGGAAACAGTGCGGACTCCTGGAACATCACCAGACGGTGCCGCCCGGGACCCTGCACGAGTTGCCCATCGGCAAGCACGCGGCCCTGATCCGGTGTGGTGAGGCCGGCAACGATATCCAGAAGCGTCGATTTACCGCAGCCGCTTGGACCGACCAGACAGACAAATTCGCCGCCGGCGACACGAAAGCTGATGTCTTCGACCGCATGCGTTGTCGTGCGGTCGGTGCGGAACCATTTGTCGATGCTCTCGACCACGAGCTCGGCCGGTGGCGACGCCCGCGGTTCGGATTCGTTTGCGGTCATGGGTTCGCAACGAGTTGGGACATGTCCGGTGCGCCGCGCAGGAAGCCGGCGGATTGCGCGCTCGACATGAATTTCCTGAGGGAATCGAGCGTCACATCGCTGGTCACCACAATCCGGCGCCAGGCCTTTGCAATAAGTTCGGGCGAGAATTTGGTACGCATCTCCTCGTCCAGTTCCTCACGAGCCATACGTTCGGCCTCGGCCGGATTCTTGTTGATCCAATCGGTCAGCTCGCGGTGCGCATCGACCAATTTACGCACCAAGCCTTGCCGGGTTGCAAGCAGATCGGCCCTGGTGACAAGGACGGTGGTAATCGCCTCCCGGTCATCGACCAGAACCTCGCCGTCTGCCTCCATTTCAAGGCGCGATACCCAGGGTTCCACGGTCCATACCGCGTCGACCTGTTTTTGCTTGAACAGCAGCAGCTGGTCGGGGTTGGCTGTCGGCAGTACCTGCGCATCACCGCCTGCCTGAGTAATTTTCAGGCCGCCGGATGAAAGCCACGCGCGCGCTGCAACATCCTGAGTATTTCCGAATTGCGGCGTGGCGATTTTCTTGCCGCGGAAATCAGCCGGCGTTTTCAACGCGGATCCCTTGTGCACAACCAGCGCCGAGCCGCCATTCACCGAACCCGCCACGATGCGAATTTCCTGGCCGCGCGAGCGAACGTAGGCGTTGATCGCAGGGTTCGGCCCAACATAGGTCGCGTCGATTGACTTCGCGAAAATCGCTTCCATTGCGCTCGGACCGGCATTGTAGACGTACCATTCGATCTTGACGTCGGGCCCGAGGCGCTGCTCGAACCAGCCTTTGCCGTGGCGTGACATGTTGTGCGCAACCAACGCCTGAACATGCGTGATGTTGGGAAAATGACCCATCCGCACTGTTGTCTGCGCCAGCGACTGGGTCGCCGCGCTCAGCAGCGGCAATCCACCCAGCGTCCCGATCGCAACACCGATCAATGCTCTACGCACGCGGTCGTACATTGTCCTCGCACCCGTCGCGCAGTTTCAAATTCTTCTCTTTAAAAATTCAGCAGCAGGTCACGCGTCGTCAGCAACGTTGAAGGCCAGATTCTTGTTCCACCGGCTCGCCGGGCATTGTGCCAAACAAAAACCCCGCCGGCGAGCGGCGGGGTTTTGCAAACCGGACCGACAGGCGGTTCAGATCGCCATCTTCAGGTCCTTGGCGGCGCGGAAAGCCACTTTTCTGCTGGCTTTGATCTTGATCGCCTCGCCGGTCATCGGGTTACGGCCCATGCGGGCGGCGCGCTTGCGCACCACCAGAATGCCAAGGCCGGAGATCTTGACTCGCTCGCCCTTCTTCAGATGTTTGGTGATCATGCCGATCAGGTCTTCCAGCATCTGCAGACCCTGCTTTTTGGTGAGCTGATGCTGTTCCGAGAGCGCGGCCGCCAGGTGCCTGGTGGTTACCGGCTTACCGGCTTTCGGCTTGGGTGATGCGGCTGCTGCCATTTGACGATGCTCCTTGGGCGCATAATGCGCGAACCTGCAAGAAGTAAGAGATTCGCCCGAAAGCGCATAGCCAAGAGCGCCTCCATCGCGGGCTTAACCACAGAAAGCTCAAGCCCCGACGCCTTCACGTCGCTCACCCGAATGCCCTAAGCGAACGGGCGTCTCCTGACGAGTTCGCTTTACCCCCGAAAGCGGACCTTGATTGTTCTCACGCCCTCGGCCGTATTGTACCCTTTCCATCAGTCCGCTCCGTATCGGGCGTGAGGGCAGCAGTAGACTGTCAGGCATCTCTGAATGGAAACGTCATGAAATTTCCACGCCGTCAATTTCTGCGTTTGCTGGGTTCGCTGATCGCGTTCCCGGCTGTCTCCCGCGTCGCGATGGCGCAAGCGTATCCGACACGCGCGGTGCGGTTGATCATCGGCTATCCGCCCGGTGGCTCGGCCGACATCACCGCACGTCTGATGGCTCAATGGCTCTCCGAGCGGCTCGGCCAGACATTTGTCATCGAAAACCGGCCCGGCGCGGGCACCAATCTCGCCACCGAGGCGGCCGTGCGCGCGAACCCTGACGGTTACACGCTCTTCCTCGTTGCTCCGGCGAACGCGATCAACGCGACACTTTATGACAAGCTGAATTACAACTTTATCCGTGACATAGCCCCGGTCGCGGGCATCATCCGTTTTCCCAACGTCGTTGTGGTCAACCCATCAGTCCCGGTAAAGACGATTCCCGAATTTATTGCCTATGCTAAAGCCAATCCTGGCAAGCTCAACATGGCGTCTTCCGGCAACGGGTCAACGATCCATATGTCCGGCGAGCTGTTCAAGATGATGACCGGCGTTGACTTAATTCACGTGCCTTATCGCGGTGGAGCGCTCGCGTTGACCGACTTGATTGGCGGACAGGTGCAAGTGATGTTCGACAACCTGCCCACATCGGCCGAGTACGTCAAAACGGGCAAGCTGCGCGGGCTGGCGGTGACAAGCACAACACGCTCGGAAGTGCTGCCGGACCTCCCGACGGTGAGTGAATTTGTGCCGGGCTACGAGGCAAGTGCCTGGTACGGCATCGGCGCGCCAAAGGATACGCCCGCTGAGATCATCGACAAGCTCAATAAGGCGGTCAACGCGATCCTCGACGACCCTACGTCGAAGGCAAGGTTCGCGGAGCTCGGAGCATCGCTGCTTCAGGGTTCGTCCGCAGATTTTGGAAAACTCGTCGTCGAAGAAACCGAAAAGTGGGGCAAGGTGGTCAAATTCTGCGGCGCAAAGGCGGACTAATCCATATTTCCTTTGCAGGATCTGCGCTGGCGTCATGTCTGCTTTACTCCAAAGCGGACATCCATCCGTAAATCATCGTTGTCAGTTCGCCCGACAAAAAGACTCCGGCTTCGAGGCGGGGGCTTTGCTTTCGTGTTTCGCCGGTGCCCTGTCGCGCGATCACCCGAGGTTGGTTGTGCCTCGCGGACGATAATGCGGCAGACCTGACCAGCCGCAATCACAGCGAATGAGGAGCCGCCGAGATGGCTTCTCAGTCCACGCGCGAAAATTAGACTCGCCGGGCTGACGGTCCTTGCCCTCGTCCTTGGCACTGACGCCCGGACTATGGACCAGTGCCCGGCCCTTGGGGACTGATCTCGGCATC
>DASXLC010000070.1:0-28465 GCA_036496445.1 Pseudolabrys sp.
CGCACTGCGGTTGCCTCGCCGGCCGCGCGTTTATTTCGAGGAATGGGATGAGCCGATGATTTCCGGCATTGCCTGGGTCTCGGAGTTGATCGAAGCCGCCGGCGGCGTCGAGGTATTTCCGCAGCTGGCTGCGCGCAAGAACGCCAGGGACCGCATCGTGTCCGCCGATGATGTTGTCGCCGCCCGTCCGGACATCATTATCGGCTCATGGTGCGGCAAGAAATTCGTCCCAGGCAAGGTGAGGGCCCGCCCGGGGTTTGCTGAAGTTCCCGCGGTCAGCCGGGGCTGGTTGCGCGAGATCAAGTCAACACTGATTCTCCAGCCGGGACCTGCCGCGCTCACCGACGGTCTCGATCAGCTGGCCGGAATCATTTCCGAATGGGCCGAGGAACGCGCCGCATAAAAGCCGGTGGCAAATTTGCGCCCGATCGTGCTATGAACCGAGCGAACACCTTACAGGATCTTGAAAAATGCAGCAGAACCGGGCCCGCGCCGATCTTTGGATGGATTTGCTGCTGGTGGCATTTCTGATCGGCTTCGATGTGGCCGCTCGTCTGCTGCCGCATGCCGCCGGTGTATGGCCATTTGCCGCCAGCGCGCTGTTCGCCGGCCGGATGCTCCGAATCCCGGGACTGGCTGTGGTCGTACCGCTCGCGGCCGTATTGCTGAGCAATGTTGCGCTCGCCGGCGATGACTGGCGAATCACACTCGTCGTCTGCGCCGCGATCACCCTGCCGGCATTCGCAGGCATGCTAATTCGACGCTGGCCTGGTGCGGTCCCCGTGATCGCGGCGACGTTGTCGTGCTCGCTGATTTTCTTCGTAGCCACGAATTTTGCCGTCTGGGCATTCAGCGGCATGTATCCACTGACATGGCAAGGCTTGACGCAGTGCTTCATCGCGGCACTGCCGTTCCTCGACAAGACCGTGCTCGGAGATTTGTTCTGGACCGCGGTGCTGTTCGGCGGCGCCTGGTTAATGCAACACGTGCCGTCGTTGTCCCGGCGCGCGCTCTAGCCAAGCCATCTCTGCACCTTATCCCATTGCGCCTTGATGTAGCCGCGCCAGGTGGCGGACGATTCCGGCTCGGCGAGCCGCAAGCCGACTGTCGTCACAAGGCCCCCGGTAACCTTGTGCGCGAGCAGCGCAATTGGGCCCAATTCAACAACGTCGCCCGTTTTCACGCGGCGCCGGAGTTGCTCGCTGAAATAGTCAGCGAGCGTTACCTCGGTGTGATCGGCGGCGACCTGCAGGCCGTAAATTTCGGCCAGCGCGCCGAGCGTCGCGGTCCCGGGAACGAAGAAGTCGCCGAGCAGCCTCGGATCGGGTGCAATCGGCGGCGGCAGCTTGACGAAAAAGCGGTCGAGTGCCTGCGCCTTTTCCGGCGGCGCCAGAAGATAAACGTAGTCTCCTTCGCGCACCGGATGTGCTTCGGCAGGGGTGAGAATTTCCTCATTGCGAATGACCAGTGTCGGCCGTGCCCAATTCGGTATGAGTCCACGACGCAGGTACGGACTGTTCGCAGGGACCGGATAGCCAACAATTTCGCGTGCCAGCTGGCCGGGCAGATCGAGCTCGATACGCCGCGGCAGCGGGTCCGTACGGGTAAATGAAATGTCCAGTTTGCGAGCGGCCAGCGCCACGGTCCACCCTTGCACCAGCAGTGACGACAGCACCACCACGAAGGCGACGTCGAAATAAAGATAGGCTCCCGGCAACCCGACAAGCATCGGAATCGAGGCAAGAAAAATGCCGACCGCGCCGCGCAAGCCGACCCAGGAAATGAATATTTTTTCATTCCAGTGAAACTTGAACGGCCACAGGCAGAGGAGCACCGCGACGGGCCGCGCGACCAGCATCAGGACCAATGCGATCGCCACAGCACCGAACAGGCTATAGGCCAGGCGGTGCGGCCAGGCCAACAGGCCAAGCAGCACAAACATGACGATTTGTGCCAGCCAGGTCGCGGCGTCCAGAAAGACGACGACGGAGTTGTGTGCACGCGTCTGCTTGTTGCCCACCACAAGACCCGCAAGATAGACGGCGAGAAAGCCCGACGTATGCACGGCATTGGCGAATGCAAAGACAACCAAGGCGCTGACGGCCACGAACGGCGCATGCAGGCCTTGCGCCAGGACGAGCCGGTTGAGGACCATGGCGATAATTTGCCCGCCGGCAAGCCCAATAATGCAACCAAGGATGGCATCGCGTAGGAAAGTCGTCACTGCGTGCGACCAGCTTTGATCGCCGACCAGCAAGATCTCCACCAGCAACAGGGCAAGAAACACCGCGAAGGGATCGTTTGTGCCGGATTCGACTTCGAGCACGGCGCGCACGCGCGGACGCAAGCGCAGGCCGCGCGCATTGATGAGGAAGAAGACCGCGGCCGCGTCAGTTGATGCCACCACCGCCCCGATGAGGAAAGCCGGGATCCAGCCGACGCCGAGCACGAATTTCGCCACCGGCGCGGTGAGAAGCGCTGTAATCAGCACCCCGACGGTTGCAAGCGTGACCGCCGGGCCGATGACATTGCGAAGGCTGGCAATGCGGGTGCGCAGACCCCCGTCGAACAGAATCAGCGCCAGTGCAATTGATCCCACCGTATAAGCGGTGCCGACGTCGTCGAACTTAATGCCACCTGGGCCACCCTCGCCGGCCATCATGCCGACCAAGAGGAACACGAGCAGCAGCGGTGCGCCGAAGCGCAAAGCGATAAGGCTCGACAGGATGCCGGTGAGCACCAGCACGCTGCCGAGCAGTATCGCGAGGCTGACCGAGTCGAGCGAGGCCATTGCGAGAATCTCCTCCGCTATAGGAGGGTTTCGCGGGCCCGAGAGCAACGGAAAAGCGGTCGCAGCCAGGCCCGGGTGTCCTCGCAACGGCCGGGCTCGTTCAAGACTGGATTCCCTCCTGCGCGAATGAGCGGATATCGTGGGCCGCTAAAACGCCACCTTATCGCCGCCCTTGAGCGAAAGGATCTCGCGCGCCTCATCAGGGCCCGCGATGTCCAGCCCAAGCCCTTCAAGGATCTTGCGCACCTGGGTGACTTGCTGGGCATTCGATTCAGCGAGCTTTCCCGCACCGATCCAAAGTGAATCCTCCATGCCGACCCGCACATTGCCGCCCATGGAGGCAGCGATGGCGGCAACGCGCATCTGGTTGGCGCCCGCGCCGAGGACCGACCAGTGATAGTTGTCGCCGAGCAGGCGGTCCGCTGTGCGCTTCATCATCATGACGTCCTCGGGATGCGGTCCGATGCCGCCAAGGATGCCGAAGACCGATTGCACGAAGAGCGGCGGTTTCACCAGACCACGATCAAGGAAGTGCCGCAGCGTATAGAGATGGCCGATGTCGTAGCACTCGATCTCGAAGCGGGTGCCATTCCCTGCGCATGTCGTGAGGATGTACTCTATGTCCGCGAAGGTATTCTTGAACATTCCCGCGCGTGACCTTTCCAGGTACGGCTCCTCCCACTCGTGTTTGAACTTGCCCTTGTAGCGCGGGATCATCGGATAAAGGCCGAAATTCATCGTCCCCATGTTGAGCGAGGCCACTTCGGGCTTGAACGTTGCGGCCGGCCGCACCCGCTCTTCAGCCGTCATGGTCGGCGCACCACCTGTCGTAATGTTCACCACCACATTGGAGCGCTGCTTAATCACCTTCAGGAATGGGGCGAAAGCGTCAGGCGTCTGGTCTGGACGGCCATCCTGCGGATTGCGCGCATGCAGGTGCACGATGGCCGCGCCGGCCTCGGCCGCTCCGATGGCTGCATCCGCGATCTCCTGAGCCGTGACCGGCAGATGCGGGGACATCGATGGCGTATGAATCGAGCCGGTAACAGCACAGGTAATGATGACTTTTCGCGACTTCGCCATGAGCTTTCCATCCCGGTGAAGTGAATGTTGTGATTGGCAATTGGACTTGGCCGGCGATCCTAGAGTATCAGCCGTACCGAAGTCACCCTGCTTGCTTTGAACCTCTTGGAACCCAATCTCTTGAAGCCCATGGCCGCGTCCGAAAAAGTGCATAGGCCGACAATGATCATCGGCATCGTGTGCGGCACGCTCGCAGCCTTGGCGTGGGCGGCCGGTTTCGTCGTTGCAAAGCACGGCATCCAGATCGGATTTTCGCCCGCCGATCTTGCGTTTCATCGCTTCTTTTGGTCCGGCCTGTTGATGCTGCCGCTGATTGTACGTGAGGGCTTGCGTAACCTGGGCGGCATCGGTTGGGGGCGCGGATTTGTGATGGCCATTCTGTCCGGGCCGCCGCAGTCGTTGCTCGCCTATAGCGGCTTCATTCTGGTGCCGCTCGGCCATGGCACCACAATTCAACCCGCCTGTGCGGCACTGTCGGGCCTCGTCCTGGCTTCACTGGTCCTTCACGAAAAGGCGACCTTTCAACGCATCATCGGCGGCGCGATCATCATTGTCGGCCTGCTCATGTTCGGCGCTGAATCACTTGCGACAATCGGCAACGCCGGCGTCGGGGGCGATCTCCTGTTTGCCACCGCAGGATTCTTCTGGGCGACATTCGGCACGTTGCTGCGGCTTTGGAATGTGCCGGGCACGCGTGCAGTCATGGCGGTCGGAGCCGTCTCACTGATCGTGCTCGCTCCGATCTATCTTTTTATCTACGGCATGAGCGGGTTGGCACGGCAGAGCCTTTTCGAAAATCTTCTACAGGCTGTCGTGCAGGGTGGCATCGCCGGATCGTTGCCCATCTACCTGTTCGCCCACGCCGTGATCGCGCTCGGCGGCGGACGCGCTGCAACTTTCCCGGCTCTGGTGCCGGTGTTCGGCGCCATCATCGGGTTTCTTGCGCTCGGCGTAGTGCCGAGTCTGGCGCAATTCGTCGGTATGCTGATCGTGCTGGTAGGTTTCAATTTGGCCCTTCGACGCTGAACGCGTGCCGCGAGTGTCAGCGCAGTCCCTTGAACAACATCGTGCAGGTGTTTGCGACGAAATCCCTGGCCTTCCCGCGCGAGACATGAAGTCTGCCGTGCAGAATCTGGGTCGTGACGCCCTGCAACGCCGACAAGAACAGCGCCGCGCGGACGCGCCCGAGTCCGGGCTCGATGCCACTGTCGATGAAGGGTTGGTGGAACATCGCCATGGTCTCGGCCATTGCCGCCTCCAGGCCTGGAAACGCCCCTTTCAGGTTGACGCGGGGGCCGGCCATCAAGCCGAACAGATTCGGATTGTCACGTGCGAACAAAAAGAACCCGATGCCGGCTGCGACAAGCATTTGTTCGCCGGCCGGTTTCCCGGCAATTTGCTGCCTGACGCGTCGCTCCATTCGCCGCCAGCCCTCCTCGGCGACCTGGGCCAGTAAGGACAATTTGTCGGGGAAATGCCGATAGACGGCGCGATGATTCACGCCGGCATCTCGCGCAAGCTCGCGCAGGCTGAGCGCCTCGGCGCCATCCGCCTCGAGTCGCGCGACTGCGGCCTCGATCAAGGCTTCCGCCAGATTCCCATGACGAAAGGTCTTACGCGTTTTCTTCCATTTGGACGCCATCTGTGTCCCCACGCATGCCCCCGTACACGATTGCCCGCTAGGCAGCACTCGCATGGCTGCCATTCCTTGACCGCCCGCAGCAGACTGCCATAAGTCTCCACTGGAGACAATTGTGAGGATGCAAGCCGTGTCAAAAACTTTGCAGAACCATCCAAACGTCATCGTTTTCCCCCCAGTCATTCTTGCCACAACCCTGGTGCTTGCCTGCATGCTGCAATGGCTGTGGCCGCTCGGCGCACTTGCAAATATGAGTCAGGGTTGGCGGATCGCCATCGGCTGCCTTCTGGTCCTGGCCGGCGTTTCGCTGGCGGCCGCGGGAAGACGAACGCTGACGCGCCTCGGCACCAATGTCAGCCCGCTGCGTCCTACGACCGCCCTTGCAACGAATGGGGTCTATGAATGGACGCGCAACCCCCTTTATACCGGCGGCGCGGCGGTCATGATCGGTATCGCCTTCATATTTGCGCTCGATTGGTTGGTGCTGCTCATGGCACCGGCTCTGCTGATCCTGCATTTCGGCGTCGTGCACCGTGAGGAGCAATATCTCGAGCAAAAATTCGGAGACAGCTATCGAGAATACAAAGCCAGCGTTCCACGTTACGGCTTCGGGATTTGACCGATGGCACCCCGATTCATTGCAAAACAGCTCTCACGCCCGAGCGGATTCATGGGAGCCGTGATCCGGCTCATGATGAACCGTCACAACGCACGGATGAATGCCTTCGCCGTACGCCAGCTCAAGCTTGAGCCTTCAGATCGCGTGCTAGAAATCGGCTTCGGCGGCGGCGTCACGCTGCCATCCTTGATGGATGCCGCGGCATTCATTGCCGGTGTCGATCGTTCGGACGATGTCATCGGCTGGGCGCAGCGTCGCTTCTCCAGACAGATAAGGATGGGTCAGGCGGATTTTCGACAGGGCGACGTCAAATCGCTCCCGTTCAATACGGCGGCGTTTGACAAAGTCTGCACTGTCAACACGGTCTATTTCTGGGCCTCACTCGAGGCGGGCTTTGCCGAGATTCATCGTGTTCTCAAGCCACAAGGCCGCGTCGCTGTCGGTTTTCTTCCGAAAGAGTGGATGGACCCCATGGGGATGCCTGAGGACATCTTCACGACACGCGCGCCGCTTGAAGTTGTCGGCGCGCTCATAAAGGCAGGTTTCAGGGACACACTGATCGCGCGTCCCGAACCGCAGACGCCATGGAACGTCATCGTCGCGACCCGATAAAGGCGGTGCGCCCTAGTCTTCGGGGCCGGCGTACTTTCCCGCCGTTTCCGGGAACAGGTTCTTGATGATCTTGAACTTGGATATGTCGACCGTTGCATCCATGTGCATGAAGATCACCGCGTCGCGCAGCACCTTCTCGATGCCGAAGTCGAGCATGATGCCGTTGCCGCCATGCAGTTCGACCGCGTGTTGCGCCACCTTCATGATTTCCTCGGAGGCAAACATCTTGGCCATGTTGACGAGCACCTCGGCATCCGGCGCATTGTCGTCGACCGCTTGCGAGGCGCGACCGAGCAATGCCCGCACCGCCTCAATGCGCGTCGCCATGTCGGCGAGTCGCAATGCGACTGCCTGATGCTTGATCAGAATTCGGCCACCCTGCACGTAATTCTGCACATAATCCGCGGTCGCCTCGAAAGCCCGGACACCGACGCCGAGATTCTTGGCTGCCTGGATGATCTTCCCGGGACGGAAATAGACGCCGGCCGAACCAAGCGCACTGTTCTCCACCAGTAGATGATCATCGGGCACGAACATGTCCTCGAACACCATCTCGCCATTGTTCATGAAGCGGCAGCCAAGCGTCTCATTGCAGCGCGCGACCGTGAAGCCTTTGGTTTCCCGAGGCACCAGGAACGATGATGTGCCCTGCAGCATGCCGACCTTCTGATTCGTGTTGGCATAGACCACGTAGAGGCTGGCGTCGTAGCCGTTGGAGATGAACTGCTTGCGGCCATTGATGACCCAGCCGCCATTGGTCTTGACCGCCTTGGTCTGCATCGCCGCTTCCGGCACGTTGTAGGGAAGCCAGCGGTCGGAGGCCCCGCGCGGCTCAGTCAGGCAATGCGCCATCAGAAACTGCGGCTCGGCGACCAGCCGCTTGAACCATTTTTCCTGTAGATGCTTTGGCGCGAACTGACGCAGCAGTACCGACACTTTCCAGTTCTGCACCATCTTGTCAGCGAGGCCTGAATCGCCGCGAGCAATCTCCTCCGCAACGAGTGCGAAAGTTTTGACCTCGGTGCCTTTCTCGAGTTCCACACCGCCGAACTCTTCTGGCACGCCGAGGGTGCGAATGCCGATTTTTTCAGCGGCTTCCAAAATGCGCGGTGGAAGCCGATCTTCCGGAACCATCGACCATTCGAGCTTCCAATTCTGCTTGATGAACGGCAGGACCACCTCATCGACAAAATCACGGCAACTTTGCCGCATCATCCGTTGTTCCTCGGACAGGCCCCGGTCTGCGGATGTACGGTCAAGCATCACAACGTCCTTCCTTGCACTAGTCGAAAAACGAGAAGCTACGCTGCCTTCCTGTTCGACAGGAACTCGCCCATGCGGTTAAGCGCTTTCAAGATGTTTTCGGTCGAGTTGGCATAAGATAAACGCACGTAACCCTCGCCGAGGATACCGAAATCCGGCCCGCCAATGATAGCAACACCGGCATCTTCCAGAAGCGATGATGCGAGAGCCTTGGCCTTCCATCCCGTACGTTTAACGTTGGGGAAGGCGTAGAACGCCCCCTTGGGCGTGGCGCACGAGACGCCGGGCAATTTGTTCAACCCCTCGACCACGACCTTCCGCCGCTTGTCGAATTCGGCAACCATTTTGCGCACTTCGTCCTGCGAACCCTTCAGAGCGGCAAGGCCGGCGTATTGCGCCGAAGCGTTGACACATGAATGAAGGTTAACCGCGAGCTTGCGCGCGTAGTCGTACAGTTTTCCCGGCCATACGGCATAGCCAAGCCGCCATCCTGTCATGGCATAGGTTTTCGACCAGCCGTTGAGCAGAATGAGCCGGTCGCGAATCGACGGATACGACAACAGGCAGACATGTGTCTCACCGTCATAGACCATGTGGTCGTAGATCTCGTCCGACATGATCGCTACATCCGGCCATTTTTCCAGGCCGGCAATAAGCTTGTCGACCTCGGCCTTCGGCGTAACGCCGCCGGTCGGATTGGCCGGTGAATTGAGAATCAGCAGCCGCGTGCGCGGGGTGATCAGCTTCAATGTCTCTTCTGCCGAGAACGCAAAACTGTTCTCTTCACGGATCGGCACAGGCACCGGCTTGGCCCCGGTGAATTCGATCATGGAGCGGTAGATCGGAAATCCGGGCTCGGGATACATGATCTCCGCCCCCGGCTCGCCGAACATCAGGATCGACATGAACATGGTCGGCTTGCCGCCAGGCATGATCATGACGCTGTCTGGCGAAACCTCGACCTTGAAGCGCTTGGCGAGATCGGCGGCGACTGCCTCGCGCAAGGGCGGAATTCCGTTCGCCGGCGTGTAACCGTGATGGCCGTCGCGCAGTGCCTTCACGGCCGCTTCGACGATAAAGTCGGGCGTCCGGAAGTCGGGTTGACCGATGCCGAGATTGATGATGTCGCGGCCCTGTGCGGCCAGCGCGTTGGCGCGAGCGAGCACGGCGAAGGCGTTTTCCTCACCGATTCGCTCAAAAGCCGCGATTGTACGAAGCATGACTGCAGACCTCCCGCGCGGGCGCCGTTCGCGGAACAGCCGCGGTGGCACCTCCCCTATGAGATCTGCAGTTCAGCCGATCAGGCGATAAAAATCAAACGCCTGCGGGACTTTCGCCAGGAGCGGCGGACAGTTATTGCTCGCCGCCAAAACGTCCGCTGATATCGCGCCAGAGCTGAAAGCGGATATTCGGGTCGGGATCATCACCAAGATACACGCCGCTGAAATAAAGCGGGCCAGCGGGGAACAGGTTGGTACCTCGGTGTTGCGGATCGGCGCGCGTCGTCGTGGATGCGGCCGCGGCCTTCTTGTGCTTGCTCTTCTTGGCGGCATCGGCGGGCGCCGCGAACATGAAAGCCGCAGCCAAGGTGGCAGCGAAGACTTTGAATGGAAGCGACATGGCGATCCCCTGACGATGCATGGATGATCATTCGCTTAGCGAATGGCGGCGGCAGTGAAAAGTAAAAGGCTCGTCAGGTCGATCACATCTCGGTGTCGGAATATCGCGGCGCCTCAGGTGTTTAACGCTGCCAAATTGCGGCAGGAGGACGGGCCGTCTTATTGCGAGCATGACATTGCAATCATGACGCCATTGGAGGCATTGTTCGGCTTTCCACCACATACACAGGCCAATCCATGAGTATTTCCGACAAACGCCGTGCATTCCGCGCTCTGCATCAGAGCGGTTGCTTTGCCATCCCCAACCCATGGAATGTCGGTAGCGCCCGCTATTTGCAGGGTCTTGGATTCAAGGCGCTGGCCACGACCAGCTCGGGTTACGCTCATTCGATAGGCTATTCGGATGGCGACGTGACCCGCGATATGGTGCTCGCGCATTGTCGCGAAATCGCGCAAGCAACTGACATCCCGGTCAACGCGGATTTTGAGGGCGGTTACGCCGACGATCCCGACGAAGTCGCGGCGAATGTCCGGCTTTGTGTCGACACCGGCGTTGCCGGCTTGTCGATCGAGGATTCCACGGGCAACGACGCTGATCCGCTCTATGACTTCGATCTGGCGGTAAAGCGTGTGCGCGCGGCGCGCGATGCAATCGACAAAGCAGGCGGTGACGTGATCTTCACCGCGCGTACCGAGGGTTTCATCAAGAACCGGCCGGATCTCGACGAAACCATCCGCAGATTGAAGGCCTTCGCTGACGCCGGCGCCGATTGTCTGTATTCGCCTGGCATCAAGACGCGCGAACAGATCACCGCAACGATCAAGGCAGTTGCGCCGAAGCCGATCAATTTTCTCAATAGCAGCGCTTTCGGCTATACGGTCAGTGATCTCGCCGCACTTGGCGTCCGTCGCATCAGCGTGGGTGGTACACTCGCGCGCGTTGCGATGAATGCTTTCGTAGTGTCGGCACGGCAAATTTCCGAGGAAGGCAAATTCGACAGCTTCGCCGGCATCGTATCAAATGCCGAATTGAACAAGTTCTTTCACGACGACCTGCCACAACGTCCAAAGAAGTGAGAGAACACGTTCATCCGCAAACCGGGCAGGCGATTGGCGCGCCGGTCGACGACACGCCGGCACCGCGCCCCGGCCCGGTCACGCTGGAAGGGCGTTACGGCCGCGTTGAGAAGCTCACGCGCCAGCACGCGTCCTCGCTGTGGGACGCGGTCAGGGGTAACGACGCGATCTGGACCTATATGTCGCAATACGGGCCATTCGCGGATGCAGCTGAATTTTCCACCTGGGTCGAAAGTCGCGCTGCGCTGGACGACCCGTACGCCTATGCAATTGTCGATCGCGCAAACCGCGCCGTCGGCATTGCGACGCTGATGGAAATTCGTCCGGCGATGCGCGTCGTCGAAGTCGGCCACATCGTCTACTCGCCCGCGCTCCAGCGAACGCCGCTCGGCACTGAGGCGCAATACCTGCTTGCAGTCTATGCATTCGAGACGCTCGGCTACAGGCGCTACGAGTGGAAATGCAATTCGCACAACGCCGTCTCGCGCCGGGCAGCGCTGCGTTACGGATTTACTTTCGAGGGCATCTTGCGTCAGCAGATGATAGCCAAGAAACGCAACCGCGATACTGCAATGTTCTCCATGCTCGACAGCGAATGGCCGGTGCGCAAGGCCAATTTCGAGCACTGGCTTTCAGCGGGCAATTTTTCCTCCGACGGGCGACAAATTGTCAGCCTGAGCGCGCTGAATAGCACCGCGGAATGAGTATTTCTTCACAGTCATCGCCCGGGTTAGTTCAGCAACGCCCGTTCGTGCTTTTCTGGCTCGCAAGGCTTGCCTCGACCATGGGCTATCAGATGCTGGCCCTGACGATCGGCTGGCAGATCTACGAGCTTACCAACAGTGCTTTGGATCTTGGCCTGGTGGGATTGATACAATTCGTCCCGGCCGTCGTGCTGACGCTTTTGATCGGACACACCGCCGACCGTTACGACCGCCGCCTGATCGTCTGCGTAGCACAAGGCGTCTACGTGCTGGCCGCTGTGATGATCACTATCGCCCTGCTGAAAGGGGTTCTGGGACGCGATCTTTTGTTTGCTGCGGTTTTCATGATCGGCTGCGCTCGAGCCTTCGAGCTCCCGACGGCGCACGCGTTGGCACCATCGCTGGTGCCCGTACCGATGATTTCGCGCGCAGTGGCGGCATGGACCTCTGCCAATCAGACCGCCATCATTTGTGGCCCGGCCCTGGGTGGCCTTGTCTACGCGCTGAGCCCGGTGCTGGTTGGCGCTATCTGCCTGATATTGTTCGCCTGCTCGATCACGCTGATCAGCTTCGTGCAGGCAAAGGGTCCGCCGCAAAAGCGTGAGCCGCCGACTCTCGCTTCCGTGCTGGCGGGTTTTGAGTACATCCGAAGCCGGCGCCGGCTGCTTGGTGTGATCACGCTCGACCTGTTCGTCGTGATTCTCGGCGGTGCCACGGCGCTGCTGCCGATCTACGCCAGGGATATTCTCAGTGTCGGTCCTGTCGGTCTCGGCCTGTTGCGCTCGGCGCCAGCTGTCGGCGCATTGATCACGTCTATCGTGCTCGCGCGCCACCCGGTCGAACGGAATATCGGCCGAAAAATGTTTGCGGTGGTTGGAATTTTTGGCGTAACGACAATTGTATTCGGATTGTCCAACTGGTTCCCGCTATCGCTTCTGGCACTCGCCGTGCTCGGCGCGTCTGATGCGGTCAGCATCGTCATCCGTTTCGCGCTGGTTCAGATTGAAACTCCCGACGAAAAACTCGGGCGCGTCAGCGCGATCAACTATTTGTTTGTCGGTTCGTCGAACACACTTGGCGAATTCGAATCCGGCCTGGTCGCCGCCTGGCTGGGCGCCGTGCCTTCGGTTGTGATCGGCGGATTGGGCTCGCTGCTGGTGGCAACGGTGTGGATGATGCTATTCCCGGATCTGCGTCGTATCGATCGTTTCGAGCCGGCGGATACTGAGCAAAAGAGGGCGTAATGCATATTCTGATTACGGGTGCCGCGGGCATGATCGGCCGAAAGCTTGCCGCCAGGCTGGTCAAGGATGGCCAGCTTAATGGACGCAAGATTGACCACCTGACGCTGATCGACGTCGTGGCTCCGGAAAAGCCGGCCGGGTTTACAGGCGCGGTCGAGGCTTCGACGAGCGACCTTTCCAACCCGGGCGCCGCCGCGAAAGCCATCGCCAAAAAGCCGGACGTGATTTTTCACCTCGCCGGCGTGGTTTCGGGTGAGGCGGAAATCGACTTCGAGAAGGGTTATCGCGTCAATCTCGATGGCACCCACGCCCTGCTGGAGGCAATCCGCACCACCGGCTACAAACCGAAGGTCGTATTCACCTCGTCGATCGCAGTTTATGGCGCGCCGTTTTCGAATTCCATTGCGGACGACTTCCACCTTACGCCACTCACCTCGTATGGGACACAGAAAGCGATCTGCGAACTGCTGCTCGCTGATTATACGCGACGAGACTTTCTCGAGGGCGTCGGCATCAGATTGCCAACGATCTGCGTTCGGCCAGGCAAGCCCAACAAGGCGGCATCCGGTTTCTTCTCTGGCATCATCAGGGAACCGCTGGCCGGTCAGGAGGCCTTGCTTCCGGTGTCCGATGCTGTCCGCCACACGCACGCGAGCCCGCGCGCCGCGGTGGGATTCCTTATCCATGCCGCGGGATTGACGCGAGCGCAGCTCGGGCCACGCGTCAATCTTGCCATGCCCGGCGTATCATGCACGGTCGGGGAGCAAGTCGAGGCATTGCGCCGTGTTGCCGGCGAAAAAGTCGCTGCGCGCATCCGACGCGAACCCGACGACCTTGTCCAGCGAATCGTTGCCGGCTGGGCCGAGCGCCTCGACGCCAAGCGCGCCCGTGATCTCGGATTCAAGGCCGAGGCCACATTCGACGAGATCATCCGTGCGCATATCGAGGATGAGTTGGGCGGGAAAATCGTGGCCTGATGCGCTTATCATGATGTGCTTGCACCCCGCACCGCAAACCTTACATTGTAAGTCATGACCTACGTCGACGCCGCCGTCGCTCCCCTACGAAAAACCGGCCAGATCAAGATCCACGGGCCTGCCGCCTTTGAGGCGATGCGCAAGGCCGGCCAGCTTGTTGCGCGTTGTCTGGATATGCTCACCGAGCACGTCTGCCCGGGCGCGCCGACCGAAAAGATCGATCGGCTGGTGTTCGACTACGCCATGGACCACGGCGCCCTGCCCGCAACGCTGATGTACCGCGGCTACAAAAAATCGACCTGCACTTCCCTTAATCACGTTGTCTGTCACGGAATACCCGGTGACAAGCCGTTGAAGGACGGCGATATCGTCAATATCGATGTAACGCTGATCCTCGACGGATGGCACGGCGATTCAAGCCGCATGTTCACGATCGGCGAAGTCCCACGTCGCGCCGAGCGGCTGATCGACGTCACCCACGAGGCGATGATGCGCGGCATTGCCGCGATCCGGCCTGGCGCAACAAGTGGCGACGTCGGCCATGCGATCCAGACCTATGTCGAAGCTCAGCATATGAGTGTGGTGCGTGATTTCTGCGGTCATGGTCTTGGCCGTCTGTTCCATGACGAGCCGAATATCGTGCACGTCGGGCGGCCCGGGGAAGGCATCGTGCTCAAACCCGGTATGTTTTTCACGGTAGAGCCGATGATCAATCTCGGCCGCCCGCATGTGAAAGTCCTGTCCGACGGCTGGACTGCAGTCACGCGCGATCGATCTCTTTCGGCGCAATTCGAGCACACCGTCGGGGTTACCAATGACGGCGTCGAGGTCTTTACCTTTTCGCCGGCCGGTCTGCACAAGCCGCCTTATAAACGCTGAAAGCGCGCTTTTTCCGCTTCATCGCAGAGTCCAGCATCTCCGCTAAGATTGTATTTTTCTGTGGTACAATTATGACGTGTGTATGCGCGCAGATGCACGTTCATGACTGACAAGCCTCACTATCACGGCCATCGCGAGCGATTGCGCGGGCGCTTCCGGCAAGCCGGCGCGGAGGCCGTAAGCGACTATGAATTGCTGGAGCTCGTGCTGTTCCGCGCCATCCCGCAACGCGACGTCAAACCGCTCGCCAAGGACCTCATCTCCAGGTTCGGATCGTTTCCCGAAGTGATATCGGCGCCGCCCGCAAGGCTCGCCGAGATCAAGGGCATAGGGCGATGCCGCCATTACCGAACTCAAGCTGGTGCATGCCGCAGCGAGCCGGTTGGCGCACGGCCAGGTTCAAAAGCGGCCGGTGCTGTCGTCCTGGTCGAGCGTCATCGACTACTGCCGCACAGCCATGGCTTTCGCCGACAAGGAGCAGTTCCGTGTGCTGTTCCTCGACAAGCGCAATCGCTTGATCGCCGACGAATTGCAACAGGTCGGCACCATTGACCACACGCCTGTTTATCCGCGCGAGGTCGTCAAACGCGCGCTTGAACTCTCCGCCACCGCTTTGATCCTCGTGCACAATCATCCATCGGGCGACCCGACGCCGTCACACGCCGACATTCAGATGACACAGACGATCATCGACGTCGCGCGCCCGCTCGGCATCGCCGTGCACGATCACATCGTCGTCGGCAAGGAAGGCCATGCAAGCTTTAAAGGACTGAGGCTGATCTAGGTGGTCAGGAATGCCGGATGGACTTTTCGATTCGGCGGTCCGGCACGAACCACATCAACGCCAGCAGCACATAGACAGCGCAGCCAAGCCGTGGGTCCACGAACGACAGCCCAATCCCCGCCAGGCACAACAACGTCGACAGTTTCCCCTTGAAGTCGCGACCGAGCGCATTGGCCAGGGTTCTGTCCTCTCCGTTGTTCCGCACAATGCATATCTGCAGAATAGTGTAGGCCAGCGCCGGCATCAGCAGCGCTGCACCATAAACGGCGGTTGGAAGTTCCGCGAAGTGATTCTCGCCCATCCATCCGGTCGCAAAGGGAATAAGCGAGAGCCAAAACAAGAGGTGTATGTTGGCCCACATGATGGCGCCGTTGACGCCTCGGCTGGCGTGCAGCAAGTGATGATGGTTGTTCCAGTAAATTCCGACAAAAATAAAACTCAGGACGTAACTCAGGAAGATCGGCAGCAGGCCGGAAAGCGATTGCCAATCGGCGCCATGAGGCACCTTCAGCTCCAGAACCATGATCGTGATGATGATAGCGATCACGCCGTCGCTGAATGCATTCAATCTTTCCTTGCTCATCTTTCCCCCCTTCTCGACGGCATCAAGCCGGCAAGCGTCTTCTGATTTTCCAGCGCGGATGGAAGTGGCTCGGCGCTACTGCCGCACCAGGGTAATTTGGTCGGCACTCTCCGGCACGCGGCGCCATGTCGCAGAATCGATCTCCTCGAAGCGCCACGGATTGCCACGCGACGGCACCAGCATCAACTGGTCGCTATCGACGCGCCATTGCGTGAAATTCAAGCGTGTGATCGCCGCTTCGCAGCCGGGCTTCACCGCAACGCCAAAGCCGTCGCTGGCCTTGGTCATATTCAGCGTCAACACACAGACAGGCGAACCGCCCTTGCGAACGATTGCCCAATCGCCGGCGACCTGTTCTGCCGGTTTGGGCGGCGCGCCGGCGGCAGCGGCATTTTGCAGGAACAGAACCCCGACACCCGGCGTCGGTGCTTCGAAGATGCCGTCTTCGACTTCGCTGAATTCCACGATCGATTTGCCCTTTGCATCGAGCAGATAAAGCAGATCGTTATCGGGGAATTTCCAGGCCGCGACATCTCGCACCAGCGGGAAAAGATTCGCGCAATTTGCATCGAATTCGACCTTGAAGCCGCCTGGGCCGCGGTCGCTTTTGAAGGTGGCGGTGCAGGTGCGGTCACGATCGGCATTGGAGAATTCCCAGTTGCCGATCATCCGCTGGGCGGAGTCGCCGAGCGGGGACGGCGCCTGTGCGAGGGCGACGCCAGTCACGCAGACCGCTACCAGAGCAATCGCAACACGGGTCATGGCCACACTATAGCATCAGTGCTTCCGGCCTTGCGACTAACGCTTCGGTGGCCAGGGTGTTTCTGCGACCGGCGTCAGGGGCGGCTTACCGGTTGCCCAGGCGAGTATATTGTCGACGACAAGCTGATCCATCGCGGCACGGGTTACCTCTGTCGACGAACCGAGATGCGGGAAAAGCACGACGTGGTCCATGTCGATCAGTTCCTTAGGTACGTTCGGCTCGTTGGCAAACACGTCGAGGCCGGCGGAATAGATCGTGCGGTTCTGCAGCGCTTCAATCAGTGCCGGCTCATCGACCACGGAGCCGCGCGCCATATTGATCACCACACCGCGCGGCCCCAGCGCCTTGAGCACCTCGGCATTGATCATGTTCTTTGTGTTCGCGCCGCCAGGCACGATCACCATCAGCGTGTCGACGTCGCGCGCCATATCGAGGAGCTTGGGGTAGTATCTGTATTCGACACCCGCTTGCGGGTTGCGGCTGTGGTAGACGACGGGCATGCCGAATGCCTCCAGCCGCCGAGCGATCGCCTTGCCGATGCGGCCCATGCCGACCATCCCGACCGTGCGATCGCGCAGCGTGGCCTTGGTGAGCGGATAGTGCGCGTCCTTCCATTTGCCGGCACGTAAGTAACGTTCTGACTGCGGCAACTCACGCACAGTGCAGAGGAGAAGACCAAGAGCGGTGTCGGCCACCTCTTCGTTGAGCACTTCTGGCGTGTTGGTAACGATAATGCCATGCTCGCCCGCCCACTTGGCGTCGATATGGTCGTAACCTACACCGAAGCTCGAAACCTGCTCGATGTGGGGAAATTGCTGAAGAAAATTTCCGTCGACCTTGTTGGCCGTGTAGGCGATGGCAATCGCTTTGATCCTGTTGCCAACGTCCTTGACGAAAGCAGCCTTGTCCTTGGCGTCGAGCCAGTGGTGGAGCGTCACCTTGCCTTCGAAGCCCTTCATCATCACGGGCTTCTTGGCCCCGACCATTAATACATCCGGCTTTTCGCCAGCCATTTCGCTTACTCCTATTAAACCAGTGCAGTGACAGGCTTTTCGATGAAATTCTTGAAGGCCGCCAGCAACTCCGCGCCAAGCGCCCCGTCCACGACGCGATGATCGCACGACAAGGTGACGGTGAGCTGGCTGATGAACTTCACGCTGCCATCGTCTGCTTCGACCGGCGCACGCCGCGTAGCGCCGACGGCCAGGATGGTGGCATGAGGCGGATTGATGATGGCCGAAAATTCTCGCACGCCGTACATGCCGAGATTGGAAATCGCACTTGACCCACCCTGATATTCGTTCGGCCTGAGCTTCTTATGGCGCGCACGCTCGGCAAGATCGCGCATCTCCGCGGAGATCGCGGTGAGCGATTTGGCCTCGGCATTGCGAACTATCGGCGTGATCAGCCCGCCCTCGAGCGCGACCGCCACACCGATGTCGGAATGCTGAAAGCGGAGAATACGGTCGCCCGCCCATACCGCATTGGCGGCAGGAATACGTTGGAGCGCGGCCGCCCAGGCCTTGATGACGAAATCATTGAGCGAGAGCTTGAAGGCCGACTGGCCGTCCTTGTTCTTTGGCGCGGCGGCATTGGCTTCCTCGCGCATGGCGATCAGGCGGCCGGCATCGAGATCGGCCGTAAGATAAAAATGCGGGATCGTCTGCTTGGCTTCGACCAGCCGTGTCGCGATGGTGCGGCGCATGGAGTCGAGCGGCATTTCCTCATAAGCGATACCGTCATAGAGGGCTTTCACCTGCGCTGCGCTGGCGCCGCTCGCCATTGCGGCCGGGGCCGCGCCAACAGTCGCACCAGGCGCCGCCTGCTCTACGTCGCGCGCGACGATGCGGCCATGCGGGCCTGAACCTGAGATGCGCGAAAGATCGATGCCGCGCTCGCCAGCCAGCCGGCGCGCAAGCGGCGTGACGACCGTGCCGCTCTCAAGCTTTGCCGGACCATAATTGCGCTCGGGCGTCCGGACTTCGCGGAACGGATCCATTGGCGCAGCCGGACGCGGCATCGGCGTGGAATGTACGGCCGGCGTCACAACAGGCACCGGCGCAACCGGAGCCTTGGATGGCACGGCAATTGAAGCCGTTGCGGTGCCGGCGGCGCCCGATATCACCGCCACCACGGCGCCCACTTTGGCCACCTCGCCAACCTGAAAGCGTATTTCGCTCAGCGTCCCGGCGGTGATCGACGGCACTTCCATCGACGTCTTGTCAGTCTCGATCTCGAACAGGTTATCGCCCGGCTTCACCGCGTCGCCGGCCGCCTTGAACCATTTCACGATTTTGCCTTCGGCGACGGTTTCGCCGAGCTGCGGCATCAGAACGTCCACGCAATTCTCCTGAAGTGTTCGGCGCAGCCTACCAACTCACCGACACGTATTGTGTCTCGAGAAATTCTTTCATCCCCTCTTGCGCGCCTTCCCGGCCGAGGCCGGACTGCTTGGTGCCACCGAATGGCGCTGCCGGGTCGGAGACAAGTCCGCGGTTAAGGCCGATCATGCCGAAGTCGAGCTTTTCGGAGACACGCATGCCGCGGCTGAGATCCTTGGTAAAAAGATAGGCTACCAGGCCATATTCGGTGTCGTTGGCGCGCTTGATTGCCTCGTCCTCCGATTTGAAGGTCTGGATCGAAGCGACGGGGCCAAAGATTTCCTCGTTCAACATTTTGGAGTCGTCGGACACGTTGGTGAGCACCGTTGCAGGATAGAAGAAACCCGGACCATCCGGCAGCTTACCGCCGACCAGCACCTTTGCGCCCTTCTTAACCGCATCGTCGACCAGCTCGATCACCTTGTCGCGGCCATCCTTGTTGACCAATGGCCCGAGGTTGACGCCTTCGTCGAGGCCGTTGCCCATCTTGAGCGAGCCCATCTTTGCCGTGAGCTTCCTGGCAAATTCGTCATGCACTTTCTCGTGCACGTAGAACCGGTTGGCCGCAGTGCAGGCCTCGCCCATGTTGCGCATTTTCGCGATCATCGCGCCGTCGATCGCGGCGTCGATGTCGGCGTCTTCGAACACGATGAAGGGGGCATTTCCGCCGAGCTCCATCGCCGGCTTGACGATGTTGTCCGCGGCCTCGTGCAGCAGCTTGCGCCCGACTTCCGTCGATCCGGTAAAGGAGACAACGCGCACGCGCTGGTCGTGCAGCATGGCGCTGACCACCTTGCCGGACGAGCGCGACGGAATGACATTGACCACACCGGCCGGAACACCGGCTTCTTCCAGTGCCGGCATCAACGCCAGCATCGTGAGTGGCGTATCGGAAGCGGGCTTCAGCACAACCGGACACCCGGCCGCGAGTGCCGGCCCGATCTTGCGTGTCGCCATCGCCGCCGGAAAATTCCACGGTGTCACCAGCACTGCGATGCCGGCCGGTTTGTGATGCACAAAAATGCGTGCACCCGAGGCCGGCGCGCGCGACACCTCGCCGACATTGCGCACGGCTTCCTCCGCGTACCAGCGGAAGAACTCGGCCGCGTAGGCCACCTCGCCGCGCGAATCGGGTAATGCCTTGCCGTTCTCCAGTGTGATCAGCTTCGCGAAACGTTCGGCGTCGCGCATGATGAGCTCGAAGGCCTTGCGCAGGATTTCGGCGCGCTCACGCGGCTTGCGGCCAGCCCAGCCTTCGAAGGCGCCTTCGGCTGCGTCGAGCGCGGCCTTGGCATCGTCGACCGTTGCGCTCGCGACCGAAGCGATTTTTCGCTCCGTCGCCGGATCGATTACGTCGAAGCGGCCGCCGTCGGAGGCCTTGCGCCATTTGCCTCCGATCCAGAGATCGGTCGGAACATTGGCGAGAAGATTTTCGTACATGAGGATACCTCTTAACTCGTCATTCCGGGGCGGGCGCCGAATCCGGAATCCAGATGCAAGCACGGTGTCCGTTTCTGGATTCCGGGTTCGCGCCTGTGGGTTTCAACTCCCCAAACTCCGCCGCACCGTTTCTGTGATGCGATCGGGTGTCGGCAACACGATATCTTCCAGAATATCGGCTGCCGGCAGCGGGATATGCGGGGTGGTAATTCGAACCGGCGGGCCGTCAAGATCATAGAAGCCCTCATCCGCCGCAATCGACACGATCTCGGCGCCCCACCCGCACAGCCGCGGATTCTCCTCGACGGTAAACAGCCGATGGGTCTTGGCGACCGAGCCCAGAATGGTTTGCGTATCAAGCGGCACCAGCGAGCGCACATCGACAACTTCGCAATCGATGCCATGCTCAGCCTTGAGCTTCTCGGCAGCGGCGAGCGCGCGGGGCACCATCAGCGCCAGGGCGCAAATGGTGGCGTCCTTGCCGGACCGGAGAATCTTTGCCGTACCGAGGGTGTCGACGATCTCGCCGTCCGGCACCTCGCCCTTTGTCGCGTAGAGCGACTTGTGCTCGAGGAAGATCACCGGATCGGGATCGCGCACGGAAGCCGCAAGCAACCCGATGACGTCACGCGGGCTCGATGGCGCCACCACCTTCAGGCCCGGGATCATCATGCACCAGTTCTCGACGCTCTGGCTGTGCTGGGCGCCGAAGCGCGAGCCGGCGCCATTGCCGGTCCGAACCACCAGCGGGCATTTGGTTTGCCCGTTCGACATATAGCGGCTCTTGGGAAATTCATTGGCGATATAATCGAAGCAAACCGCAAAGAAATCCGAGAACATGATTTCGGCGATCGGCTTCAGGCCGGTCATCGCCGCGCCCATGGCGGCACCGAGGATGGCCTGCTCGGAAATGGGCGTGTCGCGCACGCGCAACGGCCCGAACTGTTCGTAAAGACCGACGGTCGCCTTGAATACGCCGCCGGCCTTGGCCACGTCCTCGCCGAGGAACACGACATCAGGATCGCGCGTCATCTCTTGCGCGATGCCGCGGATGACGGCGTCTCGATAGCTCAGTTCCGCCATGCCCAGCCTCCATCGGCATAGACATCCGTGGTGAGAATATCGAGTGGCGGGTTGGGGGCGGCCTTGCAGGCCTCTGTCGCCTCATCGACCTCCTTGCGCACGCTGGCATCGATCGCCGCAATGTCGGCATCGCTGACCCCGAACTGCTTCAGGCGTTCGCGATAAATCTTGATCGGATCGCGCAACTTCCATTTCTCCAGCTCGCCCTCGGGACGATACTTGGCGGGGTCGGCGCGGGAATGACCGCTATGCCGGTACGTCATGCATTCGATCAGCGAAGGCCCCTCGCCGGCACGCGCCTTGGCAAACGCCTTTTGCGCGGTGCGATAACATTCGTCGGCGTCGTTGCCGTCGATCACGATGCGCTCGAGGCCGTAAGATCCGGCGCGGTCGGCCGCGGGATGCGGCACCGCGGTAACATCGGCGATTGGCGTATATTCCATATAGAGATTGTTCTCGCAGACGAAGATCACCGGCAGCTTCCACACCGCCGCGAAATTCAGCGCCTCGTGAAACGCGCCGATATTTGTGGTGCCGTCGCCGAAGAAGCAGACCGAGACATCCTTGTCGCCTTTGTACTGCGCGCGCCATGCGGCACCGCAGGCGATTGGGAGATGCGCACCGATGATGGCATAGGAGCCCATCACGCCGTGCTCTTCCGAGGTGAGATGCATGGAACCGCCCTTGCCGCGCATCAATCCGTTGTCGCGCTGCATCAGCTCGCCGAGCACCTTCTCGACCGGCACGCCGCGCGCCAGCGTATGGGCATGGCCGCGGTAAGTGCAGAACGAGAGATCGCCCTTTTGCATCGCCTCGGCAAACCCGGCGGCGATTGCCTCCTGCCCAAGCGACAGATGACTGGTGCCTTTGACCAGGTTCTGCAGGAACAGGTCGTAGGCGCGCTGTTCCGCCTCGCGCAGGCGCACCTGAGAGCGGTACAGGGCCAGGCGCTTCTGCTCGCCGATATCGTCGTTGAGTCCGGAGCCGGCCTTGGCCTGCGCGCGGTCCTTTGCTGTGGCCATAGATGATCCTCGAAAGCTCAAAATCCGTGTTAATCGGCGGCAACTTAGCGCCTAGAAGGAAGGGGCCGCAACTCTCCTATTGGAGCGGACCCTCGATCGTCGCTTCGCTGGTTGTGCTCTTGCCTATTTGACGCTCGCGGTAGAGCAGATAGAGACCGGACGAGACCACGACCAGTCCCCCGACGATCGTCCACCGGTGCGGCACGTCGCCGAACACCAGGAAGCCCAGCGTCGTCGTCCAGAACATTTGCGTATAGATGAAAGGCGCTAACGTCGATGCCGGCGCCAACCGGTGGCCGCGGATGAGGAGATAATGCCCGCCACTGCCGAGCGCACCGGCAAGCACCATCAGCGCCCCGACGAAAGCGGTGTCCGGCGGAGTCCACACGAACGGAATGACCGGTAGCATCGCAACCGCGCCAACCAGGTTCGAATAGAACAGGGTCGTTTCACTGGAGTCGCTGCGCGCCAGCACCCGCGTCGAGATCACGTAAAGCGAGTAACAGACGGCGCTCCCGAGCGACAGGAGTGCCGCGGGGTGAAGTCCCGCAAAGCCCGGGCGCGCCACCAGCAGCACGCCAAGGAAACCGACGCTGATCGCCGTCCAACGCCGCCAGCCGACCCATTCGCCAAGCAACGGTCCGCAGAGCAAGGCAACCAGGAACGGGGTCGAAAATAGAATAGCGAGTGCCTCGTCAAGCTGAAGATAGCGCAGCGCGAAAAAATTCAATGCAGTAGATACGAGCAGCAGTGTCGACCGCCCAAGCTGCATGAAGGGTCGCGTCGTCGCCAGCAATTTCGGTGTGGTGATCGGATTTAGAAAGATGAGTGCCAGCAGGAAGGCGCCGAAGTAGCGAGCCCACACGACCTGCAATGGATCCATATATCGCAGCAGATATTTTCCAGTGGCGTCGAGGCATGAAAAGGTCGCGACCGCCGCGCACATCAACGCGATGCCCGTCAGCCGCTGGCGGCGCTGCTGAGCGAGACTCAATAGGTCGCTCGCCCGCCCGAAATATCGAATACGGCACCGGTCGTGAATGAACAATCGCTCGACGCACAAAACGCCGCAAGCGCTGCAATCTCATCTACAGTGACAAAGCGGCCGCGCGGAATCTTCGACAGCATGAAATCAATGTGCTCCTGCGTCATCTGATCGAAGATCGCGGTCTTTGCAGCCGCCGGCGTGATGCAATTCACCGCTATGTCATACGACGCAAGCTCCTTGCCGAGTGATTTGGTCAGAGCAATGAGTCCTGCTTTTGACGCAGAATACGCGGGCGCGTTTGGATTGCCTTCCTTGCCGGCGATGGAAGCAATATTGACGATACGCCCGTAATTTTGCGCGATCATCACCGGTGCCAAGGCACGGCAGCAATGAAACGGTCCGTTGAGATTGATTGAAAGGACGTCCTGCCAGGCCTTCAGCGGATAATCCCAGGTCTTCACGTTTGGCCCCGCAATGCCAGCGTTGTTGACCAGAATATCGACGCGACCGAACGCTTTGATGGTCTCATCCCGCGCGCGCTCGACGTCGGAATAATCGGTGACATCAATCGCGACAGTCGCAAGGCGGCCGCGCTTTTGCAGTTCGGCCGCGGCTTTCTTGGCCAAACCGGCGTCGCGATCCCAGATCGCAACTGCTGCTCCGGATTCGAGGAAACGTTCGACAATTGCGCGCCCAATACCTTGTGCGCCACCTGTTACGACTGCGTTGCGTCCGGTGAGATCGATTTTATTTGGCATGGCCGCCTCCCACGCAAAAACTAGCGGACGCAACATCCCGTGGCGAGTGATGAAAATGCGGGTGTGTAATGCAGGCGGCCTTGTACGGCCAGTCAATGTGCGATAAGCATATATAGGTGGGGCACGCGACGGTCGCCCCGCCTTTCCAAGGCTCAAAGGCCCAAGCACCGTCTCCTTCGTTCACGGAGGGGACCTATGCTGTGTTCGGGCTAGCGATCAGAAAAAATCCGATCTCGACAAGGTTCGGGGACAGGCCGCCTCCCCGTCAGATGAACTCCATTCAAGCGCTGCGTCCTTTCGTTCCGGGGAGCGGTGACTATGAATGAATTGCACTTGGATGGATTACACCTGGGTCTTTTTCTCGCCGCCGCGTTTTTCGGCGGCCTGACTTCCGGGTTGTCGGGCTTTGCCATGGGTCTGGTGGTATCTGGCGTCTGGTTGCACATTATCGCGCCGGATCAGAATGCAACTCTCATTGTCTTTTGTGGGCTCATCACGCAAGGCTACGGAATCTGGCGCGTGCGACATGCCATTGATTGGCGGCGAGTTGCGCCCTTTATCATCGGCGGCGCGATCGGTGTGCCGGTTGGCACCGCGTTGTTGACCACACTCGATGGCGGCAATCTACGCCTCGGTATCGGTGTGCTGCTGGTGATCTACAGCCTGTACAGCCTGCTGAGACCGGCCATGAAACCTGTCGAGGCAGGTGTTCCGGCCGACTTTGCGGTCGGTGGCGTAAACGGCCTGATCGGTGGATTGACCGGACTCGGCGGAATCGCGGTGACGCTCTGGTGTCAGCTCGCCGGCGGACCAAAAGATACGCAACGCGCTGTCTTTCAGCCCGTGATGTTTGCGACTTTCATCATGAGCGCAATTTCACTGAGCATTGCCGGCGGCATCACGGACCAAACAGTCAGATTGTACCTGATCTGCCTGCCCGCACTCGTCATCGGCATCTGGTGTGGTTTCAAGCTGTATGGAAAGCTCGATGACGCAGCCTTCCGGAAGTTGATCCTGACGCTCTTGCTGATATCGGGAATGTCCCTTGTCGTACCGGTATTCAGGTTGTGATGAGAGGCGGCTTGCTGACGGACGAACGCTGCGATACCAATTTCCGAGCGGGGCCTGCGACGGTCGCCCCGCACTTTCAAGGCTCACGGGCCCAAGCGCCGTCTCCTTCGTTCACGGAGGGGACCCATGCTGTCTCCGAGCTACTCGATCTCACCGAAAGATCTCTGGAATGCGATTGCGACGCGCGATGCGCCGCAACTCGTCGACGTGCGCCGGCGAGACGCCTATGAGCAGTCGCTGCACTTGTTACCCGGCGCAGTCTGGCGCGACGCGACAAAGACAAAACAATGGACGGCCGAGTTTGATCCGGTACGTCCCATCGTAGCCGCCTGCAAAGCCGGCCACGAAATGAGCCAAAGTGCGGTCGCGCAATTGCGCGCCGACGGCGTCGACGCGCGCGTACTGGAAGGCGGCTATGAAGGCTGGGCGAAAGCAGGCCTGCCCCTGGTCGCCAAATCGGAACTCGAACGGCTTACGCCAAAACGGCCGGGCGTTTGGGTGACGCGCCGGCGACCGAAAATCGATCGCATCGCTTGCCCCTGGCTGATTCGCCGTTTTCTGGATCCGCAGGCGCGGATTCTGTTTGTCGACCCGGACCAGGTGGTCAACGTCGCGCGCGAAAGCGGCGGCGTGCCGTTTGATATCAAGGATGTCGAGCTCAGCCATGTTGGCGAACGCTGCTCGTTCGACACCATGCTCGAGCTGTTCGGCTTGGAGAGCGAATCTTCACTGGCGCGGCTCGCCCTGATCGTGCGCGGTGCCGACACTGCACGGCCCGATATTGCCCCGGAAGCAGCCGGACTCCACGCCGTCTCGCTCGGCCTGTCGGCGCTCGCCGGCGACGACGACCATGGACTGCTCGAGCGCGGTTTCATGGTCTACGACGCCCTGTTTGCCTGGCTCCGCTTTGCCGCTGAGGAGCGGCATAACTGGCCGGCCAAAGCCGCATGACGAGCATGGCAACCAGTGAAACACCTGCCGGGCCGAGCTTCGGCGAAGCTTTCATGGTCTGGCTGAAGATCGGCTGCATCAATTTCGGCGGACCGGCCGGGCAGATCGCCCTCATGCATCGTGTCACTGTCGACGAGAAGAAGTGGGTGGACGAAGCGCGCTTCCTGCATGCCCTCAATTTTTGCATGCTGCTGCCTGGCCCCGAAGCTCAAAAGCTTGCCACCTATCTCGGCTGGCTGATGCACGGCGTGCGCGGAGGATTGAGCGCCGGAATTCTGTTCGTTCTGCCGGGCGCGTTCGTGATGCTTGGCCTGAGCCTGCTCTACGCCCTGGGACGTGGCATCTCTGTCGTCGACGGTGCGCTCTTCGGCATCAAGGCGGCGGTGCTGGTGATCGTAGTCGAGGCGCTGATCCGTATCGGCAAACGCGCACTGAAAACGCCCCTGCTCCTTTCACTCGCAGCTGCGGCTTTCGTCGGTATCTTTTTTCTGGCGCTGCCGTTCCCGCTGATTGTGGCTGCGGCCGCACTGATTGGCTATTTTGTCGCACGCAAGGCACCGGGCCAACTCGGACTAACCGGAAAGATTGAAGATGTTCCGCCCCCGGCAAAGGACCGCTGGCGGCAATTCACCGTCGCGTCGATCGTCGGCGTTGTTGCGTGGTGGTTGCCAGTCGCGCTTGCCGCGCTCGTTTTCGGGCCAACGCACGTCCTGGTCAGCATCGGCACCTTTTTCTCGAAGCTCGCGGTGGTGAGCTTTGGCGGCGCCTATGCGCTGCTTGCCTACATGGCGCAGGAAGCCGTGCAGACCTACGGCTGGATGACGGCTCCGGAAATGGTCGACGGACTGGGCCTGGCCGAAACCACACCGGGGCCGCTTATCCTTGTCACCCAATTCGTCGGTTTCCTTGCGGCGTTCCGCGATGCTGCCCCCTTCTCGCCCGTAACCGCGGGCGTTCTCGGCGCAGCGATGACGACCTGGGTGACCTTTGTGCCATCCATGCTTTGGATTTTCGCGGGGGCCCCGTTTGTCGAGCGACTGCGCGCGAACAGGCAGTTGTCCGGCGCACTTGCCGCCATTACCGCGGCTGTGGTCGGTGTCATTTTGAACCTGTCGGTGTGGTTCGCGTTGCATGTGCTGTTCGGCAAAGTCACCGAGGTGCACGCAGGTCCGTTGCGCTGGTATGCCTTCGATCCGTTTGCGCTCGATCTGCGCGCAACAGCGCTGGCAACAATTGCCGCCGTCCTGGCGTTTGGATTGCACCGCAGCCTGATCGAGGTCGTTGTATGCATGGCAGCGCTCGGCGCTGCCATGCAGTGGGTGCTTGGAACCTAGCGCTCGCGAGCGAGCGCACTCTCGTGCCAGCGGCGCAACACAAGATATGACATCGCGGACAGCGCATAGAAAATTGCCACGCCGGCAAGTGACAACAAAATCAAGGCGGCAAACATGCGCGGGATGTTGAGCCGATAGCCTGACTCGGCGATGCGGTAAGCCAAACCCGAGCCTGCACCGGCCGATCCGGCAGCGATCTCGGCAACAACGGCACCGATCAATGACAGGCCACCGGCGATGCGGAGACCGGCAAGAATTTGCGGCAGTGCCGAAGGCAATTTCAGATTCCACAGCACCTGCCAGCGCGACGCCTTGTACAGATCAAAGAGCGCAAGAAGATTGTGATCGACTGAACTGAGCCCGAGTGTCGTATTGGCAAGAACCGGAAAGAAGGCGACGATCCACGCGCAGACCAGTACGGCCAACGGTTGCGGGAGATAAATCAGCAATAGCGGCGCAATGGCGACGATCGGTGTTACCTGAAGAATGACCGCGTAAGGGTAGAATGAATATTCGACCAGGCGTGACTGATTGAACAGAATCGCAAGGCCGATACCGCCGACGGCTGCGAGCAGAAATCCTTCGAACGTCGTGAGCAGCGTCACCAGCAGCGAATTCCACAACAGATTGCCATCGGCGATCAGTGTCGTCGCCACCAAACCCGGACCAGGCAGCACGTATGGCGGAAGTGTGAAGATCTGAACGACGAGATGCCAAACAAGCACGGCGATCGCGAGCATCACGATCGGCAAGCCGATGCGCAAGGCGCGGTCGCTCACGACGCGCCTCCGGTGGCCATG
>DASXLC010000071.1:0-22743 GCA_036496445.1 Pseudolabrys sp.
GCCTCCTTCACGCTGCTCTCGGCGGTCGGCCGGCTGTCGCCGCAGATCCTCGGCCTGCGCGTGCCGACCTATGATTCCGGCGTGCACTACCACCAGGTACGCGATACCTGGGCCGGCGTGCGCACTCCCGACGGGCGCTGATTCGAATTGCGCTGCGGACTTGCCGCGTATCGTGTCCACAATTCATTGGACGGCCGCGACATACCATCTGCCAAATCGGCCCTTCTCTGGCGTATAAACGGTATGCGACAGCGATTCGCGTTGACGGTAGCTGCGCTATCGCTGTGCGGAACGTAGAGAGTGTGTCGGGATCTTTGTGGAATGACGCAAACGGCGAAGGCGCAAGAGCCGTCAATGGAGGAAATCCTGGCCTCCATCCGGCGCATCATTGCCGACGATGACGCCAGCAAACCTGCCAAGGCGCCCGAACCCGCTGCGCCGCCGAAGCCATCGGCGGCCGCCGCTCCGAGCCGTCCTATGCCGCCTGCAACGCCAGCAAAATCCGCAACCTCGCCGCCGCCTGCGGCCAGGCCAGCGGCCGCGCCGGTGGTTGCCAATAGCCAGGACGCAATTGATGCGATGCTGGCGGAACTCGATGGGCCGCCCAGTGCCGTGCCGCAACCGGCGGCCACTCAGCCCGGGACTCCTGCCGCCGACGTACTCGACCTGACCGAGGCGATGGCGGACCCGACTCCGTCACCGGGACCTGCGCCGACCTTCCGCACCATTGACGGGACATCCGACGTCGTGTTCTCCACCAAACCCGAGCCGCCATCCGATCGCGCGCTGATTTCGAACGAGACCATCGCCGCGGTCGACAGCGCGTTCAACTCGCTTGCGCATACCGTGATCGGGCAGAACGCTCGCACGCTCGAGGATCTGGTTCGGGAAATGTTGCGGCCGATGCTCAAGTCATGGCTTGACGACAATCTGCCCAGCATGGTCGAGCGCATCGTGCGCGCGGAGATCGAGCGCGTCTCACGCGGGCGACCGTAAAACTCATGGCAGTCATTCCGGGCCGCACCAAAAGGCGCGGGCCTGGAATCCATATCCCCAGCCAGTGATTATGAATTCCGGGTTCGCTCGCTTTGCTCGCGCCCCGGAATGACGGAGGTTTTTTGCGCGTGCCGCCTGAGTTCTTGCGCAAACCACAATCCCAGCGCCAGCAAACCCATCGCTGCAATCACGAACACCGGCACCGCGGTGAATCGGTCGAAAACGATTCCGTTGATGGTGACGCCCAGTGTCTGTCCGAGATAAAGCGCGGAGGAAAAAATCGCGACCGCGGTGCCGCGCGCTTCCGGAGTCATCTGCGTTGCGTTGGTCTGCAATGTGTTGTGCAGCATGTAGTAGCCGAGCCCGATAGCGGTGATGGCGAACGGCGCGATGTAAGCATGCGGCGCGAATGCAATTGTCGTGTAGGCGATTGCGAGGATCATCCCGCCGCCGGTCACGAGCCCGATCTGCCCGAGCCGGCCTACCAGTCTGCGAACCGACAGGCTGTAGATCAGCCCGCCGATTGCGAAGGCGCCGACGAACAGACCGACGACCGCGAAATTGACGCCGAAGCGCAAGTGCAGATCGGCACCGACATAGGTGAACGCGCCGAACATGAAAGCGCTCTCGATGAAGCCCAGTACGATGATCAGCCGTGCCCACGGCGAGCGCAGCACGGTGGCGTAATCGGTGACGAAGCCGCGCGAGCGCGTGGCGGCGGCGTGCCCCGCGTGCGTGAGCGGATTGCGGAAGAATTCGATCAGCAGGGCGATGGTCGCGACGGCGAAGAGCGCGGAGAGAAAAAAGAACACACGACGCCATCCGAAGAAGTCGCCGAGAACGCCGCCGGCCGCCTGGCCGAACAATTGGCCGAGAATCTGCCCCGACAGGAACGTGCCGAGCACCTGCTGGCGGCACTCGTAGGGGATCACGTCGCCGAGAAAGGCCATGGCCAGCGGAATGATCCAGCCGGCCGCCAGCCCGCAGGCAAGACGCGCCGCCACCAGGGCCGGCAGCGAGCCGGCAAGCCCGCACATCAACACCAGCACGGTCGACATCGCGGTGGCGGCGGTGACGCAGGCATATTTGCCGAAACGATCGCCAACCGGGCCGATAATCAACTGCACCGAGCCGTGGGCCAGCGCGTAGGCGGTGACCACGATTGAGGCTGCACCGACGCTGACCCCGAAGTCGGCCGAAATCTGCGGCAACAACGAATCTGACACCCGCACCATCGATTGGCTGGCGAAGGAGGCCAGCGCCAGCAGCGTGATGGCGCTGGTCGCGCTGCCGCGCGAAACGGGCGGGGTTGAGGGCAAAGTTGACTCCGGCGGGCTCGACGGGCTTTCTACCGCGCGAACGATTTCAAGCAAAACGGCGATGATCGATAAGACCTACCAGCCTTCGGAGGTCGAGGGCCGCATCTACCGGACTTGGGAACAGGCGGCCGCCTTCCGTGCCGGTCAGCCCGGTCGCGCCGGCGCGAAGCCGTATTCTATCGTCATTCCGCCGCCGAACGTGACCGGCTCATTGCATATGGGCCATGCGCTCAACAACACACTTCAGGACATTCTGTGCCGCTTCGAGCGCATGCGCGGCAAGGACGTGCTCTGGCAGCCAGGCACCGACCATGCCGGCATCGCGACCCAGATGGTGGTTGAGCGTCAGCTGATGGAGCGGCAGGAGAAGAGCCGGCGCGAAATGGGGCGCGAGGCGTTCCTCCAGCGGGTCTGGGAGTGGAAGGCCGAGAGCGGCGGCACGATCGTCAATCAGTTGAAGCGCCTGGGGGCCTCCTGCGATTGGTCGCGCGAGCGCTTCACGATGGATGAGGGGCTTTCACGTGCTGTTCTTAAAGTTTTTGTAGAACTTTATCGTGCGGGCCTCATCTACAAGGACAAGCGGCTGGTCAATTGGGATCCGAAGCTGCTGACCGCCATTTCCGACCTTGAAGTGATCCAGGTGGAGACCAAAGGCCACCTCTGGCACCTGCGCTATCCGATCGAAGGGAAGCCATTCAACCCGGAGGACCGCTCGACGTTCATTGTCGTTGCGACAACGCGGCCCGAGACGATGCTCGGCGACACCGCGGTGGCGGTGCATCCAGATGACGAGCGCTACACAAAGCTGGTCGGCAAGAACGTTATTCTTCCCCTGGTCGGACGGAAAATTCCGATCATCGCCGATGACTATTCCGATCCGGAGAAGGGTTCGGGCGCGGTTAAGATCACGCCGGCGCACGACTTCAACGATTTCGAGGTCGGCAAACGGCATGGGCTGCCGCAGATCAATATCTTCAGCACCGAAGCTAAACTTCAACTGAAGGACAATACCGACTTCGTCGCCGGCGCGCCGAAATCCGCTGACCTTGAGGCGACGCTGGCGATGCAGGGGATGGATCGTTTCGCGGCGCGCAAGGCCATCCTTGCCCGGCTCGAAGAAAAAGGCCTGATCGAGAAAATCGAACCGCAGTCGCACGTCGTCCCGCACGGCGACCGCTCGAACGTCGTGATCGAGCCGTTCTTGACCGATCAATGGTACGTCAACGCGAAAGAACTGGCGAAACCCGCCATCGCCGCGGTGCGCGAAGGCAAGACCAGTTTCGTCCCGAAGAACTGGGAGAAGACCTATTTTGACTGGATGGAAAACATCCAGCCCTGGTGCATCTCGCGCCAGCTCTGGTGGGGCCACCAGATTCCGGCGTGGTACGGGCCTGACGGGAAAGTATTTGTCGCAACGACCGAAGCCGAAGCGCAAAGAGAGGCGGACAAACACTACGGCAAGAAGTCCGCGTTGGCGCGCGACGAGGACGTGCTCGACACCTGGTTCTCCTCCGCGCTGTGGCCTTTCTCAACGCTCGGCTGGCCTGACAAGACGCCGGAGCTTTCGCGCTTCTATCCAACATCAACATTGGTCACCGGCTTCGACATCATCTTCTTCTGGGTCGCGCGCATGATGATGATGGGCCTTCATTTCATGAAGGAGATTCCGTTCCACGACGTCTATATCCACGCGCTGGTGCGCGATGCGTCGGGCGCGAAGATGTCGAAGTCGAAAGGCAACGTCATCGATCCGCTGGCGCTGATCGATGAATATGGCGCCGATGCCTTGCGCTTCACGCTTGCCGCCATGGCGGCGCAGGGCCGGGACATCAAGCTTTCCACGCAACGTGTTGAAGGCTACCGCAATTTTGCGACCAAGCTTTGGAACGCTGCGCGGTTCGCCGAGATGAACGGCTGTGCGACGATTGCAAAGTTCGATCCGAAGACGGCGACGGAAACGCTCAATCGCTGGATCGCCCACGAAACAGCGAGGGCCGCTGCCGAGATTACCGAAGCGATCGAAGCCTATCGGTTCAACGATGCGGCGAACGCGGCCTACCGCTTCGTCTGGAATATCTATTGCGACTGGTACCTGGAGCTCGCGAAGCCTTTGCTCACCGGGCCGGATGGCGCTGCAAAATCGGAAACGCAGGCCATGGTGGCCTGGGCGCGCGATGAGATTCTCAAATTGCTGCAGCCCTTCATGCCGTTCATCACGGAAGAATTGTGGGCGGTGACCGGCAAGCATGACGCGCTGCTGGCGCTCAGTGCATGGCCTGCGCCCGTGGGCCTCGTCGACGAAAAAGCCGAAGGCGAAATCGGCTGGGTCATCGATCTCGTCACGGCAATCCGTTCCGTGCGCGCGGAAATGAACATCACGGCGGCAATCCCGCTGGTGCTGGCCGGTGCGTCGGCCGAGACAAAGGCGCGGGCCGAACGCTGGGCCGAATTCATCAAACGGCTTGCGCGCGTATCGGAGATATCGTCAGCGACCGCAGCGCCGCAGGGTTCGGTGCAGCTGGTTGTGCGCGGGGAAACGGCCGCATTGCCGCTCAAGGGCGTGATCGACATTGGCGCCGAGCGTGCGCGCTTGACCAAGGAAATGCAGAAGGCTGACGCCGACATTGCCCGTGTCGATGCCAAACTCGGCAACCCGAACTTCATGTCACGCGCGCCGGAAGAGGTCGTCGAAGAGGAAAAGGAAAAGCGCGAAGAAGCGCTCGCGCGCAAGGCCAAGATAGCGGAGGCGCTGGAGCGGCTCAAGGGCGCGGCATGATCGATCCGAACAACCGGCCCGGCGGCGATACGCTCATCCTCACCGCCAAGAGCGCCAACAAGATCCAGTGGTTCGCGGCCGCGACGCTCGCGCAGACCGCCGATCTCGACATGCCGGCTTCGACCCACGAGATGATCTGCTCGCCGGACGGAAGCAAGGTTTATGCATCGGTCTATGGCGGAGGCATCTTTGGCAAAAACAAGGATCCCGACCGTCGCATTGCGGTGATCGACCTCGCTTCGCAATCGCTGGAACGCACGATCGACGTTGGCGCCAACATCGCGCCGCACAGCGTGATGATGGATGCATCCGGTACGCTGTGGTCCACGGCCGAGCTTGGCAACGGGGTCCTGGCCATTGATCCGGTGGCGGGGAAGGTCGATCGCATCGATCTTGGCGCCTCGCCACACTGGATCGCGATCAGCCATCCAACCGGGAAACTGTTCGCGTCATTCAAGACCAGGGAAGCGGTTGCGGTGGTCGATACCGCCTCGCGCCGGATGGTCGGTGCGATCCCAATTCCGCACGGCGCCGAGGGCATTGCGGTCACCCCGGACGGGGAAACGCTTTTTGTCTGTGCACACTGGAAAGGCGTCGTGCACGTGTTCGATACGCGCACGCATGCGCTGCGCCGGACCATCGCCATCGAAGGCGCACCGGGCGAGGCCAATCAGCTGCGCCGTGTGCGCGTTTCGCCGGATGGACGCTACGTCTGTGCCTCGTCACATGTGGACAACTTTGCGGCGGTCTACGAGTCCGCTACGTTGAAGCAGATCGGTGGCTTCGATACGCCGAAAGCGCCCATGGGGTTTGGCTTCGCTGCCGATGGCCAGCGCGCCTATCTGTGTTGCCACGACGCTGCCGTCACGCTGGAGTTCGAATTGGCAAGCGGCAGGATCACGCGGCAATTTCCGACCGCGGCGGGCTGCGAATTCATCTTCTCGTACTGAGGCCGTATGAAGATTTTTCTCGCCGGGGCAGGCGGTGTGATTGGACGGCGGCTTACGCCGCTGCTGCGATCGGCAGGATATGCCGTTGTCGGCACCACACGTGCGGCAGACAAGGCCGAAACGCTGCGCGCTCACGGCGCCGAGCCGGTGGTCGTCGATGTTTTTGATGCACAGGCGCTCGCCCGCGCAGTCCAGGCGGCGGCCCCCGATGTTGTCCTGCATCAGCTCACCGATCTCGCATTTGCGCCGGGCACGCCTCAGTACGAGGAAGGTCTTGCACGCAATGCCCGCCTGCGCATCGAAGGCACACGCAACCTTGTCGCGGCCGCGCAGGCTGCCCGCGTGAAGCGGATGGTCGCGCAGAGCGTCGCCTTTGCCTACGCGCCATCCGAGGGACCGCGCATCGAGAGCGATCCGCTCAATCTCCACGCCGAAGGGGCCGTCCGCAAAAGCGCCGAAGCGGTCGCCGCACTCGAACAGGCCGTTCTCAGCATCCCCGAAGGCATCGTGTTGCGTTATGGCTACTTTTACGGACCCGGCACCTGGTCGGGCGATGTGCCGTCGCGACAGCCCTCGGTGCATGTCGACGCTGCCGCGCAGGCCGCGCTGCTCGCCGTCAGCCGGGGCGAACACGGCATTTATAATGTCGCCGAGGATGGTGGCGCGGTTTCAAGCGCAAAAGCCAAGCGCGACCTTGGCTTCGATGCGGCATTTCGGCAGGTCTGACCTTTCCGCTGTCGTTGCCGGGCATGACGCCGAATACGTCGTTCGCTCTTGCTGCGTGTTTGGTTCAGCGGAATGGCTTGCTCAGGAACGGCGAGCCCTTCAAGCCGTAGCGCCACAGCTTCTCGGCGGCCTTGGTAATCCCGATCCGCACGCCGGTCGCGATGTCTGGCGTGCCGCTGCGCGCGTGCAATTCGAACGGCGCGCGGTCGAGCGGCAGACCGTTTTGCGTGTGGGTTACGCCCAGGGCCTCGCATAGTTTTCCCGGACCGGAGCAGAGGGCACGCGCCTCATGCAGGCCGCGCCGCCGCCGCATCGCCGCCAGTCCGTGTACGGGCTCAAGCGCGCGGATCAGCACCGCGCTGGCGCTGCCGTCTTCCTCGCAGACGAAGTTGAGGCACCAGTGGATACCGTAGGATCGGTAGACGTAGGCGTAGCCGGCCGGGCCGAACATCACGGCGTTGCGCTCGGTTCGGCCGTTATAGGAGTGCGCCGCCGGGTCGGTGTGGTGATAGGCCTCGAGCTCAACGATTATGCCGCCGACGCCACCGACAAACAGCGTTGCACCGATGAGGTCGGGCGCGACCTTGTGCACGGAGCGGTCGAAAAATGAGCGGCGGAGGCGAGGGGGCGCAGGCATTGCCGCGCACGCTACACAGTCCGGTCATCCCCGCGAAAGCGGGGATCCGGTAACCCCGGTCTGTCCACATCGTGCTTGGCGCGCTGGGTCGCGGACCCTCCGGTTTTTGCCGAGGGGAGCGCCCGGACGTCAGCCGGGGCCTCGCTAGACATTGCAGACGATGATGCCTGTCGGCCTGAAAGACCCAGGCAAACGCCGCTGGCGTCTTACCGAAAGCCTGTCGAGCGAAAGCGGGCCCAGCGGGAGAATCCGAACCATCATGTTTGTCTTGGCAGCGGGAGCTAAAGTGTTACCTGAGGAGATTTCGTGCGCCTGCGTTTCCTGTGGCTAGTTTGCAACACAAGGATAACATTTAAGCATACGGGCCGATCGTCCCTGCTGGCGCCGCGATTCGGCCATACCATTCAACCACATCGAGGCCCGCTTGAGGCGGGGTATCGCCTCGACAGGCGCCGGCGGGCCACCCGGCAAATCCGTAACCGGGGCCGGGCGACAAGAGACTATGGAAGCCAAGACCAGTTTGAAGTCGAAACTGCCGAGCCGGCACGCCACCGAAGGCCCGGAGCGTGCGCCACATCGCGCCTTTTATTACGCGATGGGTCTGACCACCGAGCAGATCCATCAGCCGTTCGTCGGTGTTGCCACCTGCTGGAACGAGGCAGCGCCCTGCAATATCGCGCTGATGCGCCAGGCGCAGGTCGTCAAGCGCGGCGTTGCCTCGGGCGGCGCCACCCCGCGCGAATTCTGCACCATTACTGTCACCGACGGCATCGCCATGGGCCATGCCGGCATGAAGTCCTCGCTGCCTTCGCGGGAGGTTATCGCCGACAGCGTCGAACTCACCATGCGCGGCCATGCCTATGATGCCCTGATCGGCATTGCGGGCTGCGACAAGTCACAGCCCGGCATGATGATGGCGATGTGCCGCCTCAACGTGCCGTCGATCTACATCTATGGCGGCTCGATCCTGCCCGGCACGTTCAAGGGCAAGCCTGTCACCATTCAGGATGTGTACGAAGCGGTGGGCAAACATTCCGTCGGAGAGATGTCCGACGAAGATCTCGACATTCTTGAACAGAATGCCTGTCCATCGGCCGGCGCATGCGGTGCGCAATTCACGGCCAACACGATGGCGACGGTATCGGAAGCCATCGGTCTCGCGCTTCCCTATTCGGCCGGCGCGCCCGCGCCATACGAGATCCGCGACAAGTTCTGCATGCTTGCGGGCGAAATGATCATGGATCTGATCGTCAAGCAAATCCGTCCGCGCGATATTGTCACGCGCAAGGCGCTCGAAAATGCGGCCGCGGTCGTCGCTGCGACCGGCGGCTCGACCAATGCTGCGCTGCATCTACCGGCGATCGCGCATGAGTGCGGTATCGAATTCACGCTGTTCGATGTCGCCGAAGTCTTCAAAAAGACTCCTTATGTCGCAGATTGGAAACCAGGTGGCCGTTATGTCGCCAAGGATATGTTCGAAGCTGGTGGTGTGCCGCTTCTTATGAAAACACTTCTCGATCACGGCTACTTGCACGGCGACTGTTTGACGGTAACCGGCCGCACGATCGCCGAGAATATGAAGAACGTGAAATGGAATCCCGACCAGGACGTCGTGCGTCCCGCCGATAAACCGCTGCTGCCGACCGGCGGCGTGGTCGGGCTCAAAGGTAATCTCGCGCCCGAAGGCGCGATCGTGAAGGTCGCCGGCATGAAGACGCTGAAGTTCAGCGGCCCGGCGCGCTGCTTCGACGGCGAGGAAGCCTGCTTCGATGCGGTCAAGCATCGTAAATACAAAGACGGCGACGTTCTGGTAATCCGCTACGAGGGGCCGCGCGGCGGCCCCGGCATGCGCGAGATGCTCTCGACGACGGCCGCGCTTTATGGCCAGGGCGCCGGCGAAAAAGTCGCACTGATCACCGACGGGCGTTTCTCAGGCGCAACCCGCGGGTTCTGCGTCGGCCATGTCGGGCCGGAGGCGGCGATCGGCGGTCCGATCGGTCTGATCCGCGATGGCGACATCATCGAGATTGACGCGGTAAAGGGCACGCTCGACGTCAGGCTTTCCGCCGACGAATTCGCCAAGCGCCAGAGCCAGTGGAAGCCGCGCGAGAGCGAATTCGGATCCGGTTATTTGTGGAAATACGCCCAGCAGGTGGGGCCTGCCGTCAATGGCGCGGTGACGCATCCGGGCGGTGCGGGCGAGAAAGAGTGTTATGCGGACATCTGAGCGCATCCTCCGCGTCTTGCTGCTCGGCGGTCTGCTGGCCGCGGCGCCGGCGCATGCGCTCGACGGCAGCAAGACCGATGGCACTGTGGGTCCGCCGCCGATGACGCCGATGGAAGCGTTCCGTTCCGGCGCGAACTGGCTCAAGGCCGGCGAAACCGTCAAGGCGGTGAACTCGCTCGAATATGCAGCCGAAAAAGGTCACGCGATTGCGCAGTGGAAGCTCGGTCGCATGTACGCCGAAGGTGATGGCGTCGCGCAGAACGATCTCAAGGCGTTCGAGTACTTCAGCCGTATTGCCGACAGCCATGCCGACGACAATCCGGACACGCCGCAGTCCCGCTTCGTTGCCAACGCATTCGTGGCGCTTGGTCACTATTATCTCGAGGGCATCCCGAAGACCGAGATCAAGCCCGATCCGGCGCGCGCCAGAGAGATGTTTGCCTACGCGGCGTCCTATTTCCGCGATCCGGATGCGCAGTACTATCTTGCGCGGCTTTATCTCAATGGCACCGGGGCGCCGCGCGATGCGCGCACTGCGGCGCGCTGGTTTGGCCTCTCGGCCCAGAAAGGCCAGTGCGAGGCGCAGGCGATGCTCGGCGCCATGTTGTTCGAGGGCGATCACGTGCCGCGTCAGGCCGCGCGCGGGCTGATGTGGCTCGCGCTCGCCAAAGACAGCGCGCGCTCTGATCAGGCCTGGATCACGAAGCTCTACGACAGCGCCATGCAGCAGGCGAGCGAAGACGAACGCGCGCTCGCCGCCGTCTATCTGCGCCACTGGCTGGAGACGCGGCGGGAATAGACCTTCCCGTCCGAATGAGGGCTACCGTCCCTCGATATCCAGATCGACATAGACGGGGACGTGGTCGGACGGTTTGTCCCACCCGCGGACATGGCGATCGATGCCGGCATCCGTCAATCGATCGGCCGCTTGCGGTGACAGCAACAGGTGATCGATGCGGATGCCGTCGTCCTTCGCCCAGGCGCCAGCCTGATAATCCCAGAAGGTATAAAGGTCGGACGCATCGCTCACCGCGCGGATCGCGTCGGTCAGTCCGAGGTTGACGAGGGCCCGGAATTTCTCGCGCGTCTGCGGCAGGAACAGTGCGTCATTTTTCCACGCGTCAGGCCGTCGCGCATCCGTTGTGGTCGGAATGACATTGTAGTCGCCGGCCAGGAGCATCGGCTCTTCCAGTTTAAGTCGTTCACGTGAGAAATTAATGAGCCTGGTCATCCAGTTGAGTTTGTATGTGTATTTGTCCGTCTGCGGCGGATTGCCATTGGGCAGATAGAGGCTGACTACGCGCAGGACTCCGGTTTTGGTCGAAACGATCGCTTCCAGAAAACGGGCCTGCACGTCGGCATCGTCGCCGATCAGTCCGGGCGCGACCTCATCGAACGGCAGCTTGGAGAGGAGGGCGACGCCGTTGAAGGTCTTCTGGCCATGCACTGCGACGTTGTAGCCGAGCGCTTCCAGCGGCTCGCGCGGAAAGGCCTCGTCAGTGCATTTGACCTCCTGCAGACACACAATGTCCGGCTGTCGTTCCTTAAGCCACGCCTGGAGGTTGTCCATGCGCTGACGGATTGAATTGACGTTCCAGGTGGCTATTCGCATGGGTTTTTGTGTCTGGAGGGGACGAATAATGCAGTATTCACTGTGTTTATCTGCCAGCGCAGGTATATGCACTGGTAAACGTTTATATGCTAGGAAAGCCGCCAACGCGGGCCAAACTGAACTGAGAAACAAAGCCATTCCGCGGATTAGGGAGCGTCCGGGTAGGCGCACATAAGTCCGGACCGAAATACCGATGATCAAGCGACAATGGCTCATTGGTGGGGCGGCGCTCGCCCTGGTGGGAATTGCCGTGCTTGCGCGCGGCTTATGGACCACGGATGGGGTGGCGGCGCGGCAGAGTGAGTCCCGCCCGGTGCCGGTTGAAACGGCTGTGGCCGGGCGCAAAACCATGCCGGTGCGTCTCACCGCTCTCGGCAACGTCACGCCCGTCGCCAGTGTTGCGATCAAGACGCAGGTCGACACGACCATCACAGAAGTTCATTTCCGCGACGGCGCCTCGGTGCAGAAAGGCGACCTGTTGTTCACACTGGATTGCCGGCAGATCGAGGCCGACATGAAGCGCGTCCAGGCCATCATCGACGGCGCGCAGTCCACGCTTGAGCAGGCACAGCGGGATGTCGAGCGCTACACCGATCTCGTTGGCAGGAATGCGACGCCCATCGTCACGCTCAACAATGCCCAGACCGCGGTCAACGTGTCCCGGGCAACCGCGGAGTCGAACCGCGCGCAGCTTGAGAATCTGAAGGTCCAGCTCAGCTTCTGCTCCATCCGGGCGTCGATTTCCGGCCGCATCAGCATGGCCAACGTGAAGGTCGGCAATTTCGTGCGTCAGGCCGACACCGCGCCGATGGCGACCATCAATCAGATGGTGCCCGTCTATGTGAGCTTCACGGTGCCGCAGAAAAATCTTCCCGATATCCGAAGGGCAATCGCTGCCGAGACCGCGACCGTGGAGGCGATCATTCCCGGCGACGACAAGCGCGCCAGCGGACAGGTTACGATGATTGAGAACAGTGTCGATCCGGCGACCGGCATGGCGATGGTTCGGGCGACCATGCCGAACAAGGACGAACTGCTCTGGCCCGGCACCCTGGTCACCACCGACATGACTTTACGAAATGAGGAGGGCGTCGTGGTGCCCGCGCAGGCCGTGCAGGTCAGCCAGACCGGGACGTTCGTATTCATCATCAAGGATGGCGTCGCCCAGGTTCAGGCCGTAAAGGTCGAGCGTCAGATCGGGACCGAAAGCGTGATCGCTTCGGGTCTCAACGGCGGCGAAACCGTCGTCACCGAGGGCCAGTTGCTGCTGTCAAGCGGCACCCGCGTCAATGTCCGCACGCCCAAGGTCGCGGGTAGCTGAGCATGAATATCTCGGAAACCTGTATTCGCCGCCCGGTGCTGACGACGCTGATGACGGCGTCGTTGATCGTTTTCGGCATTTTCGCCTATCGGCTGCTGCCGGTGGCGGCCTTGCCGGCCGTGGATTTCCCGACCATCCAGATCACGGCGCAATTTCCCGGCGCCAGCCCGGAAACAATGGCGTCTTCGGTTGCATCGCCGATCGAGCGCCAGCTGTCGACGATCTCCGGCATCACGTCGATGAATTCGTCATCCTCCCTTGGATTGGCGCAGATCACCATCCAGTTTGATCTCGGCCGCAATATCGACGGCGCTGCGCTCGATGTGCAGACCGCACTCGCGACCTCGGCGCGCCTGCTGCCGATCGAAATGACGATACCTCCGTCATTCCGCAAGGTGAATCCCGGCGACTTTCCAGTCCTCTATGTGAGCCTCCGCTCGGAGACCGTGCCGCTGTCGACGGTTGACGACTACGCCGAGACCGTTCTTGCGCCCCAGCTGTCGCAATTGCCGGGCGTCGCGCAGGTGCTCGTCTACGGTGCGCAGAAATTCGCCGTTCGCGTTCAGGTCAATCCGACCGAGGCAGCTGCCCGTAATATTGCCCTTGAAGACGTGCGCAGTGTCGTTGCCAAAGCCAATTCGAGCACGCCCGTCGGCGTTCTGACCGGACCGAAGCAGAGCGTGACCCTCGCGGCCACCAGCGCGATGCCGCACGCGGCCGACTATCGCGACGTGGTCGTGGCCTACCGCAATGGGGCACCGATCAAGCTCAACCAGATTGCCCGCGTGATCGATAGCGTCGAAAACGACAAGGTCGCCACCTGGTTCAACGACGCGCGCGCCATCGTGTTGGCGATCCAGCGTCAGCCTGATGCCAACACGGTGCAGGTCGTCGACCTTGTGCGCCAAGCGCTGCCGGCTATGCGCGCGCAGGTGCCGCCTTCGATCCAGATGGAGCCTTTATTCGACCGTTCGCTCTCCATCCGTGCGGCGGTGATCGACGTGCAGGAGACGCTCGCGATTGCGATCACGCTCGTCATCATGGTGATCTTCCTGTTCCTGCGAAAAGTATCGGCCACCATCATTCCGGCGCTGGCCGTGCCGGTGTCGCTGGTCGGCACTTTCGCCGCGATGTACGCGTTCGGCTTCTCCATCAACAACATGACGCTGCTCGCGCTCACCTTGTCCGTCGGCTTCGTCGTCGACGACGCCATCGTGATGCTCGAAAACATCGTGCGCCACATTGAAGGCGGCATGCGACCGTTCGAGGCGGCGCTGAAAGGCTCGCGCGAGATCGGCTTCACCATTGTGTCGATCACCTTCTCGCTGATCGCGGTGTTCATCCCGGTGCTGCTGATGGGCGGCATGGTCGGGCGCGTGTTCCGCGAGTTCGCGGTGTCGATCGCGGTCGCAATCGTGGTGTCCGGCTTCGTTTCGCTCACGCTGACGCCGATGCTGTGCGCGCGCGTTCTCGGCAGCCATCATCCGGAGGGTGAGAAGCAGTTCTTTGTGCTGCGGATGTTCGAGCGGTTCTTCGAGTGGATGCTCAGCACATATCAGTGGACGCTCGACAAGGTGTTGGCCTTCAAGCCGATCGTGCTGGGGATCACCCTTGCCACGTTCTTTATCACCATCGCGCTCTATATCGTGGTGCCCAAGGGATTCTTCCCGACGGAGGATACCGGCTACGTCATCGGCATCACCGAAGGTGCGACCGACATTTCGTTCCCCGCAATCTCGCAGCTTCAGCGCCAGGTTGCCGACCTTGTGCGTGCGGACCCGGCGGTTGCCTACGTAAATTCAACGGTCGGCACGGGTGGACCAAACTCGGTCGGAAACAGCGGCCGCATGCTGGTGGCGCTCAAGCCGCGCAAAGAACGTGATGATCTGCAGACAATCCTCGCGCGCCTGCGCAAGAATTCGAACAGCGTGCCCGGTCTTGCGATCTATTTCCAGCCGATCCAGAACATCAATCTCGGTGGCAAGCTCGCCAAGAGCCAGTATCAGTACACGCTGCAATCCAATGACACGGCGACGCTCTATCGGCTTGCGCCGGAATTGCGCAACAAGATATCGAAGATCGACGGTCTGCTGGATGTCACGATGGACCTCTACGTCACCAATCCGCAGGTGACGATCGATGTCGATCGGGAAAAAGCGGCGGTCTATGGGGTAACGGTCGATCAGGTCCGGCAGGAACTCTATAACGCATTCGGCGTGCGGCAGGTCGCCACCATCTACAGCCCGGTCAACTACTATCAGGTTATTCTCGAGACCCAGCCGGATTTCCAGGTCAGTCCGGATGATCTGGCACGCGTCTATCTGAAGACGACAAACGGCACGACGGTGCCGCTCTCGGCGGTCACGCGTTTCGAGCGCACGGTCGGTCCTTTGCAGGTCAATCACCAGGGCCAGCAGCCGGCGGTGACGATCGCGTTCAACCTCGCTCCCGGCTTCTCGCTCGGTCAGGCGGTGGACGCCATTCAGAAACTCGAGCGCGAGAATCGGCTGCCGGCGACGATCACGACCGGCTTCCAGGGCACGGCGCAGGTTTTCCAGGATTCATTGCGCGGGCAGGGCATCCTGATCCTCGCTGCGATCTTTGCCGCCTACGTCGTGCTTGGCATTCTGTATGAAAGCTTCATCCACCCGATCACCATCATCTCCGGTCTGCCATCGGCGGGCATCGGCGCGATCCTGACGCTCATGCTGTTCCGCATGGATCTGTCGGTGATCGCCATGATCGGTATCGTGATGCTCGTAGGCATCGTGAAAAAGAACGCCATCATGATGATCGACTTTGCCCTTGAGCGCCGCCGCGTCGGCCTTTCGGCCGAAGCCGCGATCCGCGAAGCGGCGGTGCTGCGCTTCCGTCCGATCATGATGACGACCTTCGCCGCGATCTTCGGCACCTTGCCGATCGCGCTTGGCACCGGCGCCGGTGCCGAACTGCGCCAGCCTCTCGGCGTTGCGGTGGTCGGCGGCCTGGTGCTTTCGCAGCTCCTGACGCTCTACATTACCCCGGTCATCTACCTCTATCTCGACCGGTTCGACCGGCTGATCAAGCGCCGGCTCGAGCCGCAGCTTGAGGAAGTCAAAGAGGCTCCGCCCGCGGTTGCCGCGGAATAACGGCGCCGGACGACGTCGATATATTTCCCTCATCGCGGGAGTACCATTGGCTCGCCGGTGTTTACCGGTCGGGCCTTTCGGCCGTTTGTCCAAGGGGAGTGCAAGCATGCACAACATCTCACGCCGTAATTTTGTACTTTCGGCGACGGCGGCGTCTGCCGCCTTCGGCCTCAATGGTCCGCTTGAATTCATCGGCTCCGCACGGGCGCAGAGCTACGCCAACGCCAAGCTCCTCGATAAGGGCTTTCACAAATTCAAATCCGGTGACGTAAAAGTCACCCAAATATACGACGGCGTCTGGAATCGAACGCTGGAAGACGGGTTTGTGAAAAACGCACCAGCCGATCAGATCAAGGCTGCGCTCAAAGGGGCGGGCCTCGCCGACAACATTGTGCCGACCCCATTCACGATCACTGTCGTGAAGATGAAAGGCCAATACGTGATGTTCGATTCAGGCACGGGCGGCCAGGTTCAGCCAACCGCTGGCCTGATGGCGTCGAGAAACATGAAAGCTGCCGGCATCGATCCGGCCAAGATCAAGACGATCATCGTTACGCATTTCCACCCGGACCATATTTTCGGGTTGATGGCAAAAGAGACCAACGCGCAGAATTTTCCGAATGCCACGATCTATGTGCCGAAGGCCGAGCTCGCGTGGTGGACCGGCAACGTGCCGCAGCCGGCGCAAGGCATCAGCAACAGGGTCAAGGCAACACTGCAGGGTTGGAAGAACGTGCAGCAGGTGGACGGCGACAAGGACGTCATACCGGGCGTGCGGGCGATTTCGACACCGGGGCACACGCCGGGTCATACGAGCTATCTGGTGGGCTCCGGTAAAAAACCGCTGCTGGTGCTCGGCGATGTCACCAACATTCCGCTGCTGTTCGTGAGAAATCCCGGCTGGCAGGCGGTGTTTGACACTGACGGTGCGCTGGCAGAGACGAACCGGCGCAAGATCATCGATCGCGCCATTGCCGAAAATCTGACGGTCACCGGCTATCACTACAGCATGCCGGGTGCAGGCACGTTCAAGAAGGATGGAAGCGGCTACGCATTCGTCCCGGTGAAGGCCTAGGCTTTGACGTTTGGAATAGAGGGCGCCGCTTGGGCGGCGCCTTCGCTTTTCATGCTAGAGCGCGAAACTGGTGCCGCAGCCGCAAGAGGCTTTCGCCTTCGGGTTATTCACCTTGAACGAGGCGCCGATCAGATCATCGACGAAATCGATTTCTGAACCGGCCATGTAGTTGACGGAGACGGGATCAATGAGCACGACCGCGCCTTCGCGGTTGATGACAAGATCGTCGGCCGCCTTCGCCCGTTCGACATCGAATTTGTACTGAAAACCCGAGCAGCCGCCGCCTTCCACGCTGACGCGCAACATGGCGCCGCTCGGCTCACCCTTGAGGATTTCGCCGATTCGCCGTGCCGCCCGTTCGCTGACCGTAATGCCTGTGCTCATTGTTCGCCTTTTCGGGCCATCCTATTGGCAGAAGGCCCAACGGATAGTTAAGTGCGCGAGCCAGTGAGGTCAATGCGGCAATGGCGGTCGAAACAGGGCGCGAGCGGGCAGTTTTTGCTTCCGATCCGGCGCAAAGCCGTGGCCGACGCTTTACAGAACCGGTGAGTCCGACCCGCAATGCGTTCCGCCGCGATTGCGACCGGATTATCCACTCGGCTGCCTTCCGGCGGCTGGCCCATAAAACGCAAGTATTCGTCTATCACGAAGGTGACCACTACCGTACGCGACTCACACATACGCTCGAAGTTGTGCAGATCGCCCGGTCGCTCGCGCGCGCCCTGGGCCTGGATGAAGACCTCGCCGAGGCGCTGGCGCTCGCTCATGACCTCGGCCATCCGCCGTTCGGGCATGCTGGCGAACGGGCGCTCGACGAATGCCTGGCCGGTTACGGGGGCTTCGATCACAATGCGCAGGCCTTGCGTATCGTGACGGATCTTGAGCGCCCCTACGCCGCTTTCGATGGCCTCAATCTGAGCTGGGAAACACTCGAGGGCCTGGTCAAGCACAACGGGCCGCTTATCGGTCATGATGGCGCAGCCGTCGGCCGTTACGTCAGGCCCGGCGTGCCGGCGCCGATTATTGCCTATTCGAAGATTCAGGATCTGGAACTGTGGACCTATGCCAGCGCGGAAGCACAGGTCGCGGCCTTGTCGGACGACATCGCCTACGACGCCCACGACATCGATGACGGTCTCCGCGCGGACCTCTTTACGCTCGGCGATATTTCCACGGTGCCTCTGGTCGCAAACATCCTTGGCACGATTGACGCGCAATATCGGGATACTGACCCGCCACGACGCGCGCATGAAACTGTGCGCGCGCTCATCACGCGCATGATCGAGGACGTGATCGGCGAGACTGGCCGGCGCGTCGCGATGCTCAAGCCGCGTTCGGTCGCGGAGGTGCGCGAGGCGCCACGACCCGTTGTGGGGTTTTCACCTGGGATGGAAAAGACCGACCGCGACATCAAGGGATTTCTCTATCCGCGCATGTATCACCATGACAGCGTGACCCGCGTTATGGATGACGCCGAGCGCGTCGTGCACGAGCTTTTCGCGCACTACATGGAAACGACGAAAGATCTGCCGGCGGAATGGGGCGAGGGGATCGACGCGCTTGATCGGGCGGGGCGTGCCCAGCGCATCGGCGACTACATTGCAGGGATGACCGACCGGTACGCGCTCGTCGAGCACGCGAAATATTTCAAGGAGACGCCGGAGTTGCGGTGAAGGTTTATTACCCAGGAAAACGCGGGCAACAGAAATCTGTTGCCCGCGCATGTGTGATCAAACTTGGTTCCTAGAACCAGCCCGCAACCCATTCGATGGCGGCCCCGGCAGAACCGGCAACTTCGCCGACTATTTGTTTGGTGCCTGCGATGGGCTCTCCGGCAACCGTCGCGACGATCGCTCCGCCGGAGGCTATACCAACCGCCGTGCCAAGGATGACTGGACTGGTGGCGACAATATTGGCGCCGGTGCCCGCAGTCGTGGCCACGGCCTTTACGTCATCGCCGGGGCCAACTCCGGGTGGCGTCGCTCTTGTTGGTGCGCCTGCAACCGCAGGCTTGATTGCGATCGTGACGTCGCCGTTTGGCAAGCGGCGAGCTTCCATGCCCGGGCCAATTTGTATGGATGCAGCATCGTGCAAAGTCACGGACTGTCCGCCCAGTGTCACCGAGCTGTGACTGCTGTTCGTCACCATGATGCTCGTCGGGCTTGCAGCTGTTACGATCAGGCCTTTGCCGTTGGATATGGCGGAGGTGGTCACACCATTCGATATTGTTGCGGTGGGGGCGACCACCACGCGCTTCACGTCGACAGGCTGGCCGCTGATTACAAACTGGGGCACGTGCGCGCCGCCTTGAGCCGTTGGCTGGACCGGCTTTGTATTGGTTTTGGTTTGCGTAGCCCTTTCGCAGTCCTTCTTCCCGCAATCCTTGCGATCGTGCAGCACTTTCTTCACGCCGACGGGTTTGCCGCTCACCATGCCGTGCGGACGGGTGCCATTATTTTGAGCCTTGTTATCTTGATGTCGGTCGCCTTTGGCATTGGCGATGTTCGCGGTGGTCATCATTGTGCCCGCTGCGAACACGATGGTGAGGCAGGCCAGCCTGGAAACGGTCGTAAGGTTCATCATCTTTTGGCTCCGGTGTTGGTGCGGCAGCTGCGCTGCGGCCTTTGACATGTCGCGACAGATATTTTGCAGGCGCCGCTACATGAAAAACACTTAAGGCTGCGCTCTTGAATGCGGGCTGAACCGAAAAGCAAACTGAATGACAGGTTTTCGATCGCGCGCATTTTGGTAGCTACAGACCTTTGAGAGGGGACGGATTGGCGGTGACCGTCACGCTCCCGTTCGCGTTCTGTTTGACGGACACGGTGTTGTCGATCTCGATATTGTGCGATTTGCCGTTCGAAGCACGCAGGCGCAAACCTTCGGCAACGGAACTGGACAGCGTGACCGAACTGCCGCCGAACGTCACCGTGCGCAAGCCCGGCTTGCCGGTAAATTCAGTGATGGTGATCGTGCCGTTCTTGGCGCTGAGGCCCAGGACCTCGGTTGGACCGACTTTGATCTTTGTCTTGCCGACGCCATTCGAGATCGTCACCGGGGTTGCTTTTGGAGCACCCTTGCAATTCTTGCCGCAATGCCTGGCTTCGTGGTCTTTGTGACCCTTGCGTTCCTTGCTTTCGTGTTTTTCCCGCTTTTCGTTCGCGCGGCTGGAATGGCTGCTGTTCGCCTTTGTGCTCCGCGCGTCGCTGCTTTGGTGGCTGTTGCCTTTGGCACTGGCGATGTCGGCCCTGACCATCATCGCACCCGCTGCGAGAGCGCCTGCGAGGCACGCAATCCTGGAAATGGTCATCAGCTTTGTCATCAGCTTTGTCATCTCTTGGCTCCATCGTTGGTGCCGTAGGTGCGTCGCAGATTTATTTTGCAATCGTCGACATGTGCAAAATGCTTAAAGCGGCGCCCATGAACGCGGGCTGAACTGGACGACAATCTCAATGACAGCTTTTCGATGGCGTCACGCCCCCTGCTCGGAGGATGCGCAGCTCACGATCGAATTGCTCATCCGTTTGGAGGAGAGTGCTTGCGCAGTGCGACCTCCACAAAATATCATCGGTCACGGGAGCGGGACTTATGGCGCGACTGGCGGGGAAGGTTGCATTTATCACGGGAGGCGGTGGCGGCATTGGCCGTGCCACCGCCGAGCGCTTTGCCGAAGAAGGTGCGAAGGTCGTCATCGCCGAGATTGATAAGGAGCGTGGCGAGGCCGCCGCTCAGTCGGCCCGCGCGCTCGCCAGGAATTCGGGCGGCGATGCGCATTTCATTCACTGCGACATCCGCGACAAGGCGAACGTCGAGGCGGCCTTCGCGCAAACCGTGGAGCGGTTTGGAAAACTGACGATCCTTCACAACAACGCCGGCGGATCCACGCCGCAGGATGGCCAGGTCACCGACGCGCCGGAAGAGGAATTCTGGCGCGTCATCAATCTTGATCTCTATGGGACTTTTCTTTGCTCCAAGATCGGTATTCCGCACATCATCAAGGCGGGCGGCGGTGCCATCATCAACATGACATCGTCGCTCGCATTGAGCGCGGTTCCGGGGCGTGACTGCTACACGGCCGCAAAAGGTGCGATCGCCGCATTGACCCGATCGATGGCGGTCGAATACGCGAAATACAAAATTCGCGTCAATGCGATCGCGCCGTCGGTCACTTTGTCAGACCGCGTCAAGAAGCTGCTCGAAGGCTCCAAGGACATCGAGAAACTCGCTGAGACACATTTACTGGGTCTCGGTCTGCCGATTCACATGGCCGACATGGCCGTCTATCTGGCGTCGGACGAGGCCGCCATTACGACGGGTCAGATTTTGGTCGTCGATAGCGGAGCGACGATTTGGTAGAGAGGATGACTGCTTCGCGGATTGAATTTTGACTCCCTTTCCGAATTGCGTTAGCCGCAGCCCCACTATGCCCAGCGCATCCAAGCCCCAACATCTGTTCGCTGACATTCTCGCGCGTGTGCAACAGGCAACCGCCGCGGTCCTGGGACCCGGCGCCGACCTTTCGCGCATTGTGGTTGAGCCACCGCGCGACCCGACCCATGGCGACATGGCGACCAATGCAGCGATGGTGCTGGCGAAAGACGCCGGCAAAAAGCCGCGCGAGCTGGCAGATAGTATCGCGGCAAAGCTGCGCGGCGACGACAAGGTGACGTCAGTCGACATCGCCGGCCCGGGTTTCATCAACCTCACCCTCAAGCCGAATGTCTGGACCGAGGAACTGCGCCTGGTTCTGGAGGCTGGCCGTGACTATGGCCGCAGCGACATCGGCAAAGGCGAAAAAGTCAACGTCGAGTATGTCTCTGCCAATCCGACGGGGCCGATGCATGTCGGTCATGGTCGTGGTGCGGTTTTCGGTGATGCGCTCGCGAACCTGCTGAGCTTTGCCGGCTACAACGTCACCCGCGAGTATTACGTGAACGATGCGGGCGCACAGGTTGATGTGCTCGCACGCTCCGCTTTCCTCCGTTATCGCGAGGCGCTCGGCGAAGACATCGGCACGATCCCGGAAGGTCTATATCCGGGCGACTATCTCAAGCCGGTTGGTGGCGAGCTTGCTGCGGAGCACGGCGCCAAGTTGAGCACGATGAAAGAGGCTCAATGGCTGCCGATTGTGCGCTCCAAGGCAATTGCCATGATGATGGACGGTATCCGCGACGACCTCGCCGCGCTCGATATTCATTTCAATGTGTTCTTCTCGGAGCGTTCACTGATCGAAGGCGAACGCGACGAAGTGCGTGCCACGATCGAAGACCTGCGCAAAAGCGGCGAGGTCTATGAAGGCCGGCTGCCGCCTCCCAAAGGCGGCAACCTCGAGGATTGGGAAGACCGCGAGCAGACGCTTTTTCGCTCGACCGGTTTCGGCGACGATGTCGACCGGCCGCTTTTGAAGTCGGACGGGAGCTACACCTATTTTGCCTCCGACATTGCCTATCACCGGTCAAAGGTCATGCGCGGATTCGGCAATCTGATCGACGTCTGGGGCGCCGATCACGGCGGCTATGTCAAGCGTATGCAGGCCGCTGTCAAAGCGATCAGCGGCAGCAAAGCGGATCTCGATGTGAAGCTTGTGCAACTGGTGCGCCTGCTGCGTGCCGGCGAGCCGGTGAAAATGTCGAAACGGGCCGGCGAGTTCGTCACCCTGCGCGAAGTGGTCGACGAGGTCGGACGCGACGCCGTTCGTTTCGACATGCTCTACCGCAAGAACGACACCGCGCTCGATTTCGACCTTGCCAAAGTGATCGAGCATTCCCGCGATAATCCGGTTTTCTATGTCCAGTACGGGCATGCGCGCGGGCAGTCCGTGTTTCGCAATGCGCGCGAAGAGCTTCCGGATTTGCCCCAGGCCGCTTCGGCGCGGGTGGCAATGCTCAAGGGAGCGCCGATTGAGAGGCTAATTGATACCGGTGAGGTCTCCTTGCTGCGACGGATCGCGCTTTACCCCCGCGTCGTCGAAGCGGC
>DASXLC010000072.1:0-5769 GCA_036496445.1 Pseudolabrys sp.
TGGCCAGACCGACCACCACCTTCGAATGGATCCAGCGCGACAGATTTTGCGCCCCGCCGAGCGCGCACCAGGCGCCGAACACGAACAGCAATTGCCAGGCGAACGGATTGAAGACCCAGGTGCCGCTCGGATATGCCGGGATGTTCCACTCGAACAGCCACATCAGCGCATACAGCGACGCCGACGCCAGCAGTGCGATCGACGGCGCGCGCAATAGCAGCCACAGCATCGGCGGAAACCATGCCAGCAACAGTATATAGAGTGGCAGTATGTCCATATTCACCGGTTTGAACTTGAGCAGCAGGGCCTGAAGGATGGTGACATCCGGATTTTTGAGGAAATCGAGCACCCCCATTTCCTCGGTGTAGAGAGGATTGTCGAAGCTGTTTGCGACATACGCAATCTCGGCGAGATAGATCGCCAGAAGGAACACATGCGCGATATAAATCTGCCATGCGCGCTTGAGCACCCGCGCGGAAGCGACAATAAAGCCATATTGCCGCATCGCGCGGCCATAGACAAAGGCCGCGGTGTACCCGGATATGAAGACGAAAATCTCGGTCGCGTCGCTGAAGCCATAGTTCCGGATGGTAATCCAACTGACCGCGTTCGACGGAATATGATCGAGGAAAATCAGCCAGAGCGCGAGGCCGCGGAACAAATCAAGCCGGAGATCGCGTTCGGTCGGAACCGGTGCCATGTGCGGCTTTTCTTTCGTGCAGGCTTTCGGTCATAATCCCGGACATCAAGCAAATGGCAAGCCCCGGCCTAGTTAAATGTGCGGGATATAGATGTATCGCGCCGTAACCCGCAAGATCGAGGTCACCGTCACGCCCCGATTTGTCTCGGAGCGGTCGTCGCCGAGCAATGGCTATTTTTTCTGGGCCTATACCATCAATATCGCCAATCTCGGTGTGGAGACAGTTCAGCTCAAGACGCGGCATTGGCGCATCACTGATGCGCTTGGCCGCCTGCAGGACGTCAGGGGTCCCGGTGTTGTCGGCGAGGAACCCACGCTCAAGACGGGGGAGTCGTTCGAATACACCAGCGGAGTCCCCCTGCCGACGCCATCGGGATTCATGGTCGGCACGTACGGCATGGTGACGGACGCGGGCGAGCACTTCGATATCGAGATCCCGGCGTTTTCGCTCGACTCGTCCTACGCCACGCGAACCATCAATTAGGACTGGCGCCGACATCGCCCGGCGCGAACTGATAGTGCGCACTGCAGAATTCGCAGGTGACGGAAATCTTGCCGTCCTCGACCATGTGGTCGCGATCGTCCTGCGAGAAACTCTTGAGCATCGCCTCGACATTGTCGCGCGAGCACGAGCATTCCGCACGCAACGGACTGGCGCGGAAGACACGCACGCCCGGTTCATGAAAAAGCCTGTAGACAAGCCGCTCGCTGGAAAGCGCTGGATCGATCAGCTCGATATCTTCGACGGTGGATATCAGGGCCTGGCCCTCGACCCAGGCGTCGTCCTCCTCGACGGTGTGAGGTTCGACTCCTTCCGGCGCGTCGCCCGGATCAAGATCGGCGACGCGCGCGCGTTCGGGCGCTTTCGGCAGAAATTGCAGCATGACGCCGCCGGCGCGCCAGCGGTGAGTGGGACCATCCGGGCCGGCACGCAGTTCTTCCGCGACTGCGAGGCGCACCCGCGTCGGGATCTGCTCGGAACGGAGAAAATACTCGTGGGCCACGTCTTCCAGTGAGCCGCCTTCGAGCGCAACCAGCCCCTGGTAGCGGTTCATGTCGGGCCCCTGATCGATGGTCATGGCAAGATGACCTTTGCCGAGCAGCGCGCCGCCGTCCGTCTTGCCAGACGCAACTGCGGCAGCCACCCGATCCTTGTCGAAGCGGGCACAGGCTCGCACCTTGTCGGGGGCGGTGAAGTCAACAACAAGCATACGGACGGGCCCGTCGCTCTGCGTTTGCAGAATAAAGCGCCCGTCGATCTTCAAGGCCGAGCCGAGCATCGCCGTAAGCACGAGGGCCTCGCCAAGGAGCTTGGCCACCGGGTGCGGATAGGCGTGGCGGGCGAGGATCTCGTCCACGGCCGGACCCAGCCGCACGACGCGGCCGCGCAAGTCGAGCTTGGCCACCTCGAACGGCATGACGGTATCGTCGGCCGTGGTGGCTGCTGGTGCACGCGACGGAATGGCGATTTGAGGATTGGCTTGCGGATTGCTCATCGGCTTTATGTAGCGTTTAAACTCGAAATTTCGAGGGCGAACTCTCATTCGTCATGCCTCTCCCCCCGTCTGCTTTCGCACACCTATGTGCCGGGCATCCACTTCTTAACGAGCTCGCATCAGCAAAGTCGTGGATGGCCGGGGCAAGCCCGGCCATGACAAATTGAAGACGAGGTCTCCGACTGCGATTTCAGGTGTCGACGTGCAGGCACCAGGCAAGCAGACCCTTTTGAGCATGCAGCCGATTTTCCGCCTCGTCGAACACGACCGATTGCGGCCCGTCGATCACTTCGTCTGTGACCTCCTCGCCGCGATGCGCCGGCAGGCAGTGCATGAACAGTGCATCGGGCTTGGCCTTCGCCATCAGGCTCGCATTGATCTGGTAGCGCTTGAGCACGTTGTGACGGTGCTTGCCGTCCCGGTCGCCCATCGACACCCAGGTGTCGGTGACCACGCAATCGGCATCCTTGACCGCGGCCTCCGGATCATCGCCGATCATGATGGCGGCACCCGACGATTTCACCCAGTCCATCAGCCATTTCTTCGGCCGCAGCTCCGCAGGCGTTGCCACCCGCAACTGGAAGTCGAAGCGCTCGGCCGCATGCATCCAGCTCGCCAGCACGTTGTTGGAATCCCCGCTCCAGGCCACCGTGCGCCCGCGGATCGGCCCGCGTTTCTCCTCGTAGGTCATGACATCGGCCAGCACCTGGCAGGGATGCGACCGCCGCGTCAGCCCGTTGATCACCGGAATCGTTGCATGGTGTGCGAGCTCGGCCACGGCCTCATGATCGAGGATGCGGATCATGATTGCATCAACGTAACGCGACAGCACACGCGCGGTGTCCGCAAGCGTCTCGCCGCGTCCCAGCTGCATTTCCTGCGCAGTCAGCAGGATCGCTTCGCCGCCAAGCTGCCTCATGGCAACATCGAACGAGACGCGCGTACGCGTTGAAGGCTTGTCGAACACCATCGCCATTGTCTTTCCGGCGAGCGGCGACGCCATTTGACCGCGCGCGTGTGCGGCTTTCATCGCGCGGCTATTATCAATCAGCCCGGCGAGCACCGGCTTGGGAAGGTCGGTGAGATCGAGGAAATGCCTGACACCGTTTGCGGTCATGACGCCGCCTTGGCCGCACGCGCGTGCGTTTGCTCCAGGCGCGTGCATGCCCTGTCGATACATCCGACCGCCTCGGCAATCTCCTTCTCGCCAATGATGAGCGGAGGCAACAGACGCACCACATTGTCGCCGGCGCCGACGGCGATCATTTTCTCGGCGCGCAGCTCGTCAATCATCTCCGAAGCCTGCGGAATCATGCGAAGGCCGATCAGCAAGCCTTCGCCGCGCACTTCGGCGATCACCGAGGCATGACGGTCCTTCAATTCAGCCAGCCGCTGCTTGAGCAGCAGGGCATTCCTGCGCACGCGCTCGATGAAGCCGTCGGCCAACACCACGTCAAGCACGGCATTGGCAACTGCCATCGCCAGCGGATTGCCGCCAAAGGTCGACCCATGCGAGCCGACGGTCATTCCCTTCGAGGCTTCCGCCGTCGCCAGGCAGGCGCCGATCGGAAAGCCGCCGCCAAGCGCTTTCGCGAGCGCCATGACATCCGGCGTAACCCCACTGCGTTCATAGGCAAACATCTCGCCGGTGCGCGCGACACCCGTTTGCACTTCGTCGAACATGAGCAGCAGATCATGCTGATCGCACAGCTGGCGCAAGGCACGCAGGAAATTCGCAGGCGCAACCCGCACACCGCCTTCACCCTGGATCGGTTCGATCAGGATTCCCGCGGTTTCAGGACCGATGGCGCGTTTGACCGCATCAAGGTCGCCAAAGGGCACCTGATCGAAACCATCGATCGGCGGCCCGAAGCCTTCGAGATATTTCTTGTTGCCCGCGGCCGCGATGGTCGCGAGCGTGCGGCCATGAAAAGCGCCTTCGAAGGTGATGAGACGGTAGCGCTCCGGTCTGCCGGAGGCCGACTGATATTTGCGCGCCATCTTGATCGCACATTCCAGCGCCTCCGCCCCCGAATTCTGAAAAAATACCGTATCGGCGAAGCTTGCCGCACAAAGTCGATCGGCGAGCTTCTCGCCTTCCGGAATGCGATAGAGATTGGATACGTGCCAGACCTTATGCGCCTGCTCAGTCAGCGCCTTGACCAAATGAGGATGGGCATGTCCCAGCGCATTGACAGCAACGCCGGCTGTAAAATCGAGATACCGGTCACCCGTGTCCGTGAACAGCCAAGCGCCCTCGCCCCGCTCGAAAGCGAGATCGACCCGCGCATAGGTTGGCAATAGATGCGAGTTCACGACCAGTGTCTTCCATCGAGTATCTTCGTTGACGCATGAACTTGCCCGAAAACCGGCGCCCACTTTTCGGGATCATGCGCTTTCGTTCGCGCATGGTCTTGCCGGGTGAATACCATTTCGGCGCCATGCGCCCGCCGAAAAGAAATGTGCCGCCTCGCCGGGCGGCACTTTTTTCATTCTATTGCGGGGGCCCGCGCTGTCAATCAACCCGACTCAATTGCGCCGCAAGCGCCGATTTTAAAGGAAAACCTGTTGGTAGCTAGCGGGAGAGCTTGCAGGCGAGTCACTGCCCATTGTAGCTTTACGGTCAGGTAGTACGACATGTCGTACTACTGAGTGATTTCTGTCCATCTCTGACGCGTATGCGTCTGGCGCTGATTGGCGTCCGACGACGGGGTTGGACTCTATCCAAAGCCTTGAAGTCTCAGGAGAAATCCGAATGGGCTGGACCGACGAGAGGGTCGAACTGCTGAAAAAATTATGGGCGGATGGTCTGTCTGCGAGCCAGATTGCCGCTGAACTTGGCGGGATTACCCGCAACGCCGTCATCGGCAAGGTTCACCGTCTCGGCCTCTCCGGCCGCGCGAAAAGCCCGTCCTCGTCGGCCCCACGGCCGCGCAAGGTGCGCTCATCGGGTCACATGATGCGGGTGCCACGCCCATCGATACGCGGCAACACCGCCCTCGCCTATGACTACGACATCGAACCAGAGCCGGAACTGATCGAAATTCCGCTCGAGCAACGCAAGACCCTGCTTCAGCTGACGGAAAAGACTTGCCGCTGGCCGGTTGGCGATCCAGGCGGCTCCGACTTTTTCTTCTGCGGTGGCGACACCGCGAATGACCTGCCCTATTGCTCCTATCATTCCCGTGTTGCCTATCAGCCGGTCAGTGATCGCCGGCGCGACAAGCGTCCGTTCCGGAACTGAGCGCGGGCACCGAGCACGCGAGGCGGGCGCATAGGCGTGCGAAAGCACGCCTATGTCCCGGCCATCCACGTCTTGCTAAATCGTAGAAAGACGTGGATGCCCGCGACAAGCGCGGGCATGACGCTGAGGGTGTGGCGCTGCTTTACAACGTCCACTCACGCCCGTTTTGCGTGAAATCTCGTATCAGGCGCTCCAGCATCCCGCTCGTCCCCGCGAAGGCGGGGACCCAGTTCTTGCGAAAAAGTGCTGGATCCCCGCTTGCGCGGGGATGAGCGGAACGTGGTTCACATTCCCAAACGAATGTCTGATTCAATTTTCAAACAGCCAAT
>DASXLC010000073.1:0-2124 GCA_036496445.1 Pseudolabrys sp.
CGAAAATCCGGAAGGAGGAGACGACACCCGCGCCTATGAGCACGCAGAGATCGGCGGTGAAAGTGCCGCTTTTCTTAGTCTGAACCGCAACAAGCGCGACATCGCACTCGATTTGACGCGACCCGAAGCGCGCGATGTAGCGCGCGATCTGATCGCGAAGGCCGATGTGGTGGTCGAAAACTTCTCGGCGAGCGTGATGCAGAAGTTCGGCCTCGATTATCCGTCGGTTGCCCCCTCCAATCCGCGACTGATCTATTGCTCGATTTCGGCGTATGGCCGCAAGGGGCCGTTTGCATCGCGCCCCGGTTTTGATCCGATCACGCAGGCCGAAAGCGGCTTCATGTCCCTGAATGGGTTTCCCGACGGGCCGGCAGTGCGGACGGGGCCGCCCATCGTCGACATGGCGACGGGAATGTCGGCCTGCAACGCCATTTTGCTGGCGTTGCTTGCGCGCGAACGGCTCGGGAAGGGCCAGCAGGTCGAGGTCGCGCTGTTCGACGTCGCCATGTCGATGACGGGTTTTTACGGTATGGCGTATCTGATCAACGGAACTAATCCAGGCCGCTTCGGAAATTCGCCGAACGGTTCGCCGACGGTCGGCGTTTACGAAGCATCCGACGGACCACTCTACATGGCCTGCGCCAACGACAGGCTCTATCGCCGACTGGTCACCGAAGTCCTCGAACGGCCGGACCTGATCAGCGATCCGAGGTTTGCAGATCGCAGGAATCGATCGGCCAACAAGGAGACGCTGCGCGCCATCATCGCCGGCGTTTTTGCCGGTGACAAACTCGAGAACTGGATGGCCAAGATGAAAAAAGCCAATATTCCCGTTGGCTATCTTCGAACCGTTGAACAGGGCTTCAACGCGCCCGAAGCACGCGAGAGGCACCGCGTCAGCAAGATATCTCATCCGACCGTTGGCTCGGTGCCCAACATCGAGACGCCACTCAATATGCACCTTACACCACCCGTCGATCCTGTCGCGGCTCCGCTCCTGGGCCAACACACGCGGGATGTCTTGCGCAGCACGCTTGGCTACGACGAAGCTCGGATTGCTGCACTCGCAAAGGCCGGTGTGTTCGGCAAGACGGAAGTGAGTGGTCGGGCTGCTTCGTGAGAAATCCTCCGTTCTCGGGGCGGCGGTCCGGCGACGAGGGACTGAGGTGCTGACCTGCAAATCTGCGCTGGCATTTCAGCTGTCTGTCATGCTTTGATGCGACCGATCTAATGCCTTCATAAACCGTGCAAAGCGGCGGTTAGCGGGTGATGCCGCAGGCCTTGAGAAGCCGAAGGGAGGACTGCCTTGGGAAAACCCGGTCGTACGATGCTGGCCAAGATCTGGGACCAGCACGTCATCGCCCGCATCAGCGAGGATACGGATCTTCTCCATGTCGATCGCCATCTGCTGCACGATCTCGGAGGATCGCGAGGGCTGCTTGATCTCAAGAGCCGGGGACTGAAAGTTCACAATCCGGAATTGACTTTCGCGACGCCGGATCACGCTATTTCCACCGCACATGGTCGCGCCGGTACCAGCAAGATTGGACAGGAACTGCTCGCCGCGCTCCGCGCCGAGACGACCGCTAGCGGCATCCAGCTTTTCGACATCGACCAACCGGGGCAGGGCATCGTACACGTCATCGGACCCGAGCTTGGCTTGAGCCTTCCAGGCTGCCTGATCGTCTGCGGCGACAGCCACACCTGCACCCATGGCGGACTCGGTGCGCTGGCATTCGGCATCGGCTCAAGCGAGTTGACCCACGTGCTGGCGACTCAAGCTTTGATCCAGCGCCGGCCAAAAACCATGCGTGTGAAGTTCGATGGCAGGCTTCCGCTTGGTGTCACTGCCAAGGATCTCATCCTGGCATTGATCGGGCATGTTGGCGCAGCGGGCGGCACCGGCTATGCCGTTGAATACGCCGGCAGTGCCATTAGCGATATGCCGGTCGAAGGCCGGTTGACGATCTGCAATTTATCCATCGAGCTCGGCGCGAAGATGGGCATGGTCGCGCCGGATGAAAAGACCTTTCAGTTCTTGCGGGGACGCCCCTATGCGCCGCAGGGTGACATGTGGGAGCGGGCGCTTAGGGCATGGCGACAGCTTCCGAGCGATGCGGACGC
>DASXLC010000074.1:0-2170 GCA_036496445.1 Pseudolabrys sp.
CCGGGCCGGGCGCGTTGCAGGGCTATCACCCGACGCCGCTCGGTGACGTCAACACGCTAGGCAACGCCGCCACCACGCTCATCCCGATGATCGAAACGCCGGATGGCGTCGCCAATGCTGACGCCATCGCTGCGGTGCCCGGCATCGATATCCTGCTGATCGGCTCGAACGATCTTTGCACCGCGATGGGCATTCCCGGCGATCTGAAGAATCCCAAGCTGCGCGCAGCCTACGACACCGTCGCCACAGCCTGCGCCGCGCACAAGAAAATCCTCGGCATCGGCGGCATCCGCGGCGACGTTGCGCAGGTGGCGGAACTGGTGAGGCTCGGCGCGCGCTTTGTCATTGCCGGCTCCGACGTGCAGTATCTGATGCGTGCCGCCCGCGACGAGGTCGCGAGTCTGCGCAAGGCGGCAAAGCCATGAAGCTCAAGCTGCACCACGTCAATTTTGCCACCACCGACGTGCCGGCGATGGACACGTTCTATCGCGACGTTCTCGACATGCAGACGATCCCGGACATGGGCCGCAACCGCAAGAAGGACGAAGGCTATCCGGGCGACGTCGCCTTCATCACCGACGGCGCCTTGCAGATGCACATCGCCGAGAAAGACATGAATATCGGTTTCCGCACCGGCAAGGTAGTCAATCCGGTGCACCGCGGCCACATTGCGTTTCGCACCGACGACCTCGATGCCTTCAGAAAACGTCTCGACGCCAAGGGCATCAAGTATTCCGACTTCGGCGACTGGGCGATGACCGGCTGGAAGCAGATTTTCTTCTACGACCCGGACGGCAACGTCGTCGAAGTGCACCAGGCGCCGAAAGATGCGCCCTAGCGCTCATTGCGCCTCAGCGGCAAGTTGCTCCTGATATTTTCTGATGGCCTCGCGCGCGTTGAAGAGAAGCCGTTCCCGACCGAGCCACTCCCCGAGCGGAGAGGCTCGGACGGATGCGAGAACGCTTGGATTGAGTGCCGCCAGCCAGACTGTCACACCTTCTTCGGTCATGCGCCGTTCCCCCTCCACCAGCATCTGAAGGGCGGAATATTCGATGTCGGGGACGCGGCTCATATCGAGTGCGACAACCTTTGGCCGATGTTCTGAAACGAGCGCGCGGATTTGATCGCCGACAGACTGCGCATTGGCGAAGAAAAGTCGTCCCTCCGGCCGCAATATCAAAAGTCCGTCGATTGTTTCGTCATCGGGATGTTCGGGCGCCAGCGGTCGCAGCACGTCGGCCCCTCGTTTGCGGCCGATGACATAGACTTTCGAATTAACCGCCTGGCTGGAAAGTCCGACCAGCGACAGGACGATAGCCACGACGATGCCCTGCAGGGTGCCGAAGACGAGCACGCCGAGAAAGGCGGCAACCGCCCACGTCAACTCCATCTTCCGAATCTTGCCGATCGCGGCAAACTCGGCCGGATCGATCAAGACCACCGAAAAAGCAATGACGATGGCCGCGAGCACTGCTTGCGGCAGGAAGCCAAGGAGGGGCGCGAGAACGAGCATCGTCGCAGCCGCGGCTGCGGCTGTGACGAGTGAGGCCTTCTGCGTCCGGCCTCCGACCGAACGGACGACCGCGGTCTGCGACGTGCCACCACCCGCCGGCATCGCGCCAAAAAAGGCGCCCAGCAGATTTGCCGCGCCCGTTGCCAGGAGTTCCCGATTGGCCTTGATCGGCGGGTCTGCCGGTCTGGCAAAGGCGCGCCCGGCGGCAATTGTTTCAGTGAAGCTCATCAACGCAATGCCGAGCGCCGGGGGTAACAGTTCTGCGGCAAGATCCAAACTTGGAAGTGTGATCGACGGCAATGATTGGGGAATAAGACCCACCGTTGCGACGCCCGACGCTGACAGATTGAACCACCACGACGCAACAATGCCTGCGCCGACTACAAAAAGCGGGGCGGCCGAATGGGGTTTCAGCTTTTCAAGGGCGAACAGTGCGACGAGCGTTGTGGCACCGACAGCGAGCGTGATGAGCGAAGTTTCCGGAATGTGCTGCGCCATGCTCACGACGTCGCGGAAAAAGCCATGCTTGTCGATGTGGATGCCGAAAAGCTTAGGAATCTGATCGAGCACGATGACCAATCCGATCCCCGCCTTGAAGCCGGTCAGCACGGGCGTCGAAATGAAATTGGCAAGAAACCCGAGCCGAAGGACCGACCC
>DASXLC010000075.1:0-3207 GCA_036496445.1 Pseudolabrys sp.
TTGCCAGCCCGGCGACACCGGAGCGTCGGTCACGCAGGTACGCACGTGGCCGACAGCATAAGAGGTGGCACGGATACCGTGGCGGCGGGTTGACCACCGCTTGGGGCCGCCTGTCAATCGGCGTTGAATATTGACCCCTCATCGGCGTCCAAAATTGACCCCCCCTGCGTGGCGGTTTGTGCCGGTAGTCCATAGGGGGGACCCGCGCGACGCGGAGTGCCCATTCAAAGGCTGACGCAGCGGCGCGCGGGGGGGTCCTGTGGACCCACCGGCAGCAAGCCGCCGGAGTGGTAGAGAGAGCGGTCAGTCCCTGCCGAAGCCGCGTGGCGGAATGATTGCCTGAAGTTCGCTGAGGTCGAGATCGCAGATTGCCCGCAGCGCCTCGGCGGTCGCACTGTCCTGCAGGCTGTCCGGCAAGCTATCCAGCCAGGCCGCGAACTCAATCTGTGCTTCCACGAGACCGGCGACGTGATCGGTCCAGCGGCGAGCTCTGCCGCGATGATCGGTCGGGCGGCGTATGCGGATGCCCGGCGATCCGGCCGCGCGCGCGGCGCGATAGCGAGCCTGGCGTTCGGCATCGGTCATGGCTGTTTCACCGATCGGTTTGCGCGGCATGATTTCCACTCCGAAGCGTTACGTCACGAAACCTCGGGCGCTCAGGCGCGGTTCTTGAAGCGCCAGCTGTCGTTGCCGGTCTCGACGATGTCGCAATGATGCGTGAGACGGTCGAGCAGCGCCGTCGTCATCTTCGGATCGCCGAACACGCTCGGCCATTCGCCAAAAGCGAGATTTGTGGTGACGATCACCGACGTCCGTTCGTAGAGGCGGCTGACCACGTGGAACAGAAGCTGTCCGCCAGCCTGGGCGAACGGCAGATAGCCGAGCTCATCGAGGATGACGAAGTCGAGACGCGTGAGATAATCGGCAAGTCGTCCCTGGCGGCCCGACCGCCCTTCGGCTTCGAGCCGATTGACCAAATCGACGGTGTTGAAGAACCGGCCGCGTGATCCGGCGCGGATACAACTGCGTGCGATCGCCATCGCCAAATGCGTCTTGCCGGTGCCGGTCCCGCCCACCAGGACGACGTTGCGCTGCTGAGCGATGAAGTCGCCGCCGGCGAGATCGCGCACCAGGCTCTCGTTGATCGGTGTGCCTTTGAACTCGAAGCCGTCTACGTCCTTGGCCAGCGGCAGTTTGGCGATGGTCAGCTGATACTTGATCGAACGCGCCTGCTTCTCGGAGATCTCCGCCTTCAGCAACTCGCCCGCGAAGCGTTGCGGCTCATGCTGGCGTTTGAGCGCGGTGGCGAGGATCTCGTCGTAGGCGTTCTTCATCCCAAAGAGCCTGAGTTCGCCCATCAGATCGAGGACTTCGGTTCGCTCCATGATCATGTGCTCCTGAGTTGATCGTATCGGGCGCAATCGGCGATCGGCGCATGCCGGAGCCTCAGCGCGTCCGGCGTGAGGATGGTCGCCGCCGGCCCGGGGTCGCGCTGGCGGGCGAGGATGTTGATGATCACGTCGGATGAGTGGACGCCCTCGGACATCGCCTGCGCGCAGGCGGCCTCGACTGCCGGCAATCCATCCGTGAGCACGGTGGCGAGAATGGCGACCATCTGCCGGTCACCGTCATCGGATCCGGCGAGTTTGCGTCGCACCCGCTCCAGCGCGGCCGGCAACACCCAGTCCTTGAACGGCGCGCCGTTACGTAGAGCGCCGGGTTTGCGGGCCAGAACCGGGACGTAATGCCACGGATCGTAGATCGTCTCGCCGCGCCCGTGGTGGCGGGCATGTTCCGCGACGACGCGACCATCCTGACGAATGACGACGCGATCGGCGTATGCATGGATCTCCACCGGCCGGCCAACGGCGCTGGCGTTCACCGAGTATTTGTTGTTGTCGAAGCGTACCAGGCAGGTCTTCGACACCGAGGCCGGCAGCGCGTGGAAACCATCGAAGCGGCCACGATACGGCACAAGGTTTGGCCGCTCCTCCTCGAAGACCTCCCACACCGTCTGATCCGGTCGTTCAGGATGGGGATGCACCTTGGCGTAAGCGACACATTTGTCGGTCAGCCAGGCGTTCAGTTCATCGTAGGTTTTGACCCGCAGGCGCGGCGTGAAGAAACGTTCGCGGACGAGACCGACCTGGTTCTCGACCTGACCCTTCTCCCAGCCCGAGGCCGGCGTGCAGGCCACCGGATCAATCAGATGGTGACTGCACATTTGCAGGAAGCGCCGATTATACTGACGTTCCTTGCCAACGAAGATCGTGTCCACCGCGGTCTTCATGTTGTCGTAGATGCCGCGCGTACAGGCCCCTCTGAAAAAGGCGAAGGCGCGTTCGTGCGCGTCGAACACCATCTCCTGCGTCTCGCGCGGATAAGCCCGGAAAAACATCATCCGGCTGTGGCACAGACGCATATGAGCGACCTTCACGGTCACCGTCACGCCGCTCACCAGAACGATCTCGTGACTCCAGTCGAACTGGTAGGCCTCGCCTGGCGCGAACGACAACGGCACGAAAGCCGCCGCTGTCTGGCTCGCGTGTTCCCGGCTCCAGGACCGCGCATATCGGCGAACGGCGTCATAGCCGCCGTCGTAACCGAGGGTCCGCAGTTCTTCGAACAGCCGGATCAGGGTGAGACGTTCGCGCGCCGCCTTGCCAACATTCGCCGTCAGCATCCGGTCGAGCTCGGCCTTCCAGAGACCGAGCCTGGGTCGAGGCTGAACCTCCCGCTCGTAGGAAAACGATGTCTCCCCCGAACGTAGAATCTTGCGAACCGTGTTGCGCGAGATCCTCAGGTCGCGGGCGATCTCCTTGATCGACTTACCCTTGACGAGATGCTCACGTCGTATCCGGCCGATCGTCTCCACGATGAGCATCCCCCACCACCTGCTCCAGAGCAAAGCAGGCAGACAGCAGCCCAAGATTCAGGGGGGTCAATTTTGCACGCCGATCCCCCCGCTCAGGGGGTCAAATTTGCACGCCGAAACACAACCTGCCACACCGAAGATGCTGATCCCGACGACGTTGATCCAGAATATCACCGGATGGTTGCGTCGCCTGAGCAGTCGGCCACCACGTACTCGGAAGGTGCTGTGGCGGAACGACAGACGCAGTTCCCTCATAGCAACGAATGCCATGATCAAGCCAAGAGCGCCGAGGACGAGGTCCGTCATAGAGGCATCCGTAATGTCTCACCTTT
>DASXLC010000076.1:0-52789 GCA_036496445.1 Pseudolabrys sp.
GCCTCCTTCACGCTGCTCTCGGCGGTCGGCCGGCTGTCGCCGCAGATCCTCGGCCTGCGCGTGCCGACCTATGATTCCGGCGTGCACTACCACCAGGTACGCGATACCTGGGCCGGCGTGCGCACTCCCGACGGGCGCTGAGCTCTAATATCCCTGGTTTCATTGCGGGCGCTCGACCGCGTTCTTGCGGTCGGCGGGACATTGCGGTCATCTATATGTCCTCTGAAGTGCACAGTCAGGAAGAACATGGCGAAAATTGCCCGGAAGCCCGCCCATCGGCTGCGATCCCAACTCTGGTTCGACAACCCTGCCAACCCCGGCATGACGGCGCTCTATCTTGAGCGCTATCTGAATTTTGGACTCACATCTGCGGAGTTGCGATCCGGTAAGCCGATTATCGGGATCGCGCAGACCGGCTCTGACCTTTCCCCGTGCAATCGTCATCATCTTGAGCTTGCCAAGCGGGTGCGTGAGGGCATTCGCACGGCGGGCGGAGTCGCCTTCGAATTTCCCTGCCACCCGATTCAGGAAACCGGAAAGCGCCCTACCGCTGCGCTGGATCGCAATCTCGCCTATCTCAGCCTCGTCGAGGTGCTGTTCGGCTATCCGCTTGACGGCGTCGTGTTGATGACCGGCTGCGACAAGACCACGCCGGCGTGCCTGATGGCCGCTGCAACCGTGAACTCACCGGCAATCGTGCTGTCGGGCGGTCCTATGCTGAACGGCTGGTGGAAAGGTGAGCGCGCAGGATCCGGTACGGTCATCTGGAAGGCACGCGAGGAGCTGGCTGCCGGGCGCATCGACAATCGCGAGTTTCTGGAAATCGCTGCGGCGTCGGCTCCCTCCATTGGACACTGCAACACCATGGGCACGGCCTCGACGATGAACGCACTTGCGGAGGCGCTTGGCATGTCGTTGCCCGGTTGCGCGGCTATTCCGGCGCCCTACCGCGAGCGTGGACAGATCGCCTATGATACCGGGGTGCGCGCGGTCGAGATCGTCGAGCAGAACCTTAGACCGTCCGACATCCTCACCCGCAAGGCGTTCGAGAATGCCATCGTTGCCAATTCGGCCATCGGCGGCTCGACCAACGCGCCGATTCACATCAATGCCATTGCACGCCATATCGGTGTGAAGCTTGCAATCGGAGACTGGGAAAAGATCGGCTATGACGTGCCGCTGCTGGTCAACATGCAGCCGGCCGGAAAATATCTTGGCGAAGAATATTACCGCGCCGGCGGCTTGCCCGCAGTGATGCATGAAATGCTGAAAGCCGGGCGCATCCATGCCGACGCGCTGACGATCAACGGCAGGACAATGGGCGAGAATGTCCGAAACGCCCGGAGCAAGGATCCCGACATCATCAAGCCGTACAACGAACCGATGAAAAAGCATGCTGGCTTCAAGGTCCTGAAAGGCAATCTGTTCGATTCCGCAATCATGAAGACCAGCGTGATCTCGGAGGAATTCCGCGAACGCTACCTGTCCAATCCGAAAGACAAAAACGCATTCGAGGGCCGGGCGGTGGTGTTTGAGGGACCGGAGGACTACCACCACCGTATTGACGATCCGTCCCTGAAGATCGACGAGCACACCTTGTTGTTCATGCGCGGCGCAGGCCCGATCGGTTATCCGGGTTCAGCAGAGGTCGTGAACATGCAGGCCCCGACAGCGCTGATAAAGAAAGGCATAACCTCCCTGCCCTGTATCGGCGATGGACGGCAGTCCGGCACATCCGGCTCGCCATCGATTCTCAATGCATCTCCGGAAGCGGCGGCAAACGGCGGTCTCGCACTGCTTAAAACCGGGGACCGCGTGCGCATCGATCTCCGCAAGGGGACCGCCGACATCCTGATCTCGAAAGCCGAGCTCTCACGCCGCCGCGCAGCCTTGCTCAGGCGCGGTGGATTTCAATACCCGGCGAGTCAAACGCCATGGCAGGAAATCCAGCGCGGCATGGTCGATCAGCTCGCTGACGGCATGGTGTTGAAACCCGCAGTAAAATATCAGCGCGTCGCGCAAAAGAGTGTGCCGCGCGACAACCATTAGACATGTGGTGAATATCCCGGCGCACACTCCGCTCATTCTCCGCATAAGCGAGCGGAAAGCGAAGCGGTGCCACACAACAGGGTTAGGTGAGGTCAACCATGACTGATCGACTGAAGAACAAGGTGGCACTCGTGACAGCGGCTGGCCAAGGCATCGGCCGGGCCATTGCCGAGGCGTTTATCGCCGAGGGCGCAAGTGTCATCGCCACCGATGCTGCGGCTGACAAGCTCAAAGGACTGAAAGCCGCGAAGAGCGCCAAACTCGACGTGCTCTCGACGAAAGCGGTCGATGCTTTCGCCAAATCCGTCGCGAAGGATTTCGGCGCATTGAATGTACTCGTCAATGTCGCGGGCTACGTTCACCAGGGCACGGTGCTCGAATGCTCGGAGAAAGACTGGGATTTTTCGTTCGACCTCAACGTCAAATCGATGCACCGGACGATCAGCGCATTTCTGCCTGCTATGCTCAAGAATGGCGGCGGTTCCATCGTCAATATGTCGTCCGGTGTTTCCTCCATCAAAGGCCTGCCAAACCGCTATGCCTATGGTGCAACCAAGGCTGCCGTGATCGGCCTCACCAAAGCCGTCGCCGCCGATTTCATCACCAAGGGCATTCGCTGCAACGCCATTTGCCCCGGCACCATTGTCTCGCCGTCGTTTGAGGAACGCGTGAAGGCGGTGTCCCAAACGACGGGCAAACCCCTCAAGCAGGTGCGCGACAACTTCATCGCGCGTCAGCCTATGGCGCGGCTCGGCACCGCCGAGGAAGTGGCCGCGCTCGCGGTTTTCCTTGCCTCGGATGAATCGAGCTACATCACCGGCCAGCCGCACCTTGTCGACGGCGGCATGGCCCTCTAGAGCCGCCGCCCGCTGCAATTGGCCGCTCTTTCGACGCATATCGGGCTTGCTTTTCGGACGGCGAAAGCCCGATGATTTGCCCTACGCCGGTGTGCCGACCGTGGACCACCTTGTTAGAAGCTGCTGATAACAAAGAAGAAATAAAGAAACGTCGTAGGGCTGGCGCGATGGCCCGGGAGGAGTAAATGGCTTCGGTCGCAATCCGCGACGTCAAGAAGGCCTTCGGGGCAACAAGCGTCATCCACGGCGTCGACATCTCGATACGCGATGGCGAGTTCGTCGTGCTGGTCGGCCCCTCAGGCTGCGGCAAATCGACGTTGTTGCGGATGATCGCCGGCCTGGAAAACATCACGGCAGGTGAGATCCGCATCGGCGACCGCGTCGTCAACAACGTGCCGCCGAAAGAGCGCGACGTGGCCATGGTGTTCCAGAACTACGCGCTTTATCCGCACATGACGGTCGCCGCCAATATGGCGTTCTCGATGAAACTGCGCGGCGCGCCGCAAAGCGAAATTGAAGAGCGCGTCAATCGCGCCGCGGCCATCCTCGGGCTGTCGCAGTTGCTCGGGCGCTACCCGCGTCAGCTTTCCGGCGGGCAGCGTCAGCGCGTCGCCATGGGCCGCGCCATCGTACGCGATCCGCAAGTCTTTCTATTCGACGAGCCGCTGTCCAATCTGGACGCCAAGCTGCGCGTGCAGATGCGCACCGAAATCAAGGAACTGCATCAGCGTCTGAAAACAACAACGATCTACGTCACGCACGATCAGATCGAAGCTATGACCATGGCCGACAAGATTGTCGTCATGCACGATGGCCGCGTGGAGCAGATCGGCGCGCCTCTCGAACTCTATGATCGTCCCGACAATCTGTTTGTGGCCGGCTTCATCGGTTCACCGGCGATGAACATGATCAAGGGCCGCATCCGCGTTAACGGGACGGCCAGCTTCGAAGGGCCGGCCGGTGTGACATTTTCGCTGGCTGCCGCAGGTTCCGGCAATGATGGACGTCCGGCCGTGTACGGCGTGCGGCCGGAGCATTTCTCGCTGTCCGACGACGGCGCCGAAGCTGAAGTCCAGGTCATCGAACCCACCGGCTCAGAGCTTCAAGTCGTCGCAAAACTTGGTGGCGAGGACATTATCGCGGTTTTCCGCGAGCGCCATCAGTTCAAGCCGGGCGAAAAGATCCGGCTTAAGCCAAATCCGCAGCTCGTTCATCTTTTCGACGAGACGACGGGAAAACGCCTCAGCAACTAGAACCACAACGGAGGAACGACCATGAGCAACTTCACCCGCCGCACCTTGGTCAAGGGCGGCACCGCGGCAATGGCCGCCGGCGCGTTGACCGGCCCTGCTCTGCTCGAATGGGCGAAAGCCTGGGCGCAGAGTGCCCCCTGGAAGCCGGAAAAGGACGCAAAACTTTCGATGCTGCGCTGGAAGTATTTCGTGCAGTCGGAAGATGACGCATTCGTCAAGTTGATCGAGGCTTTCACCAAGGCGACGGGCGTGAAGGTCGACATCGCGCGCGAGTCGTACGAGGACGTGCAGCCGAAAGCGTCGGTTGCCGCCAATACCGGCACCGGACCGGACCTGTTCTGGGGTCTCTACTCGCTGCCGCATTTGTTCCCGCAGAAATGCGTCGACGTCACAGACGTCGCCGACTATCTCGGCAAGAAATACGGAGGTTGGGTTCCGAGCGCAGTCACCTATGGCAAGAGCGGCAACAAGTGGATCGCTATCCCGATCTGCTATTCCGGCAATATGATCAACTATCGCGTTGAAGCCTCGAATAAAGCCGGTTTTTCCAAATTCCCGGACAAGTCCGACGCTTTCCTCGAATATGCCAAGGCGATGAAGAAGAACAACACGCCGGGCGGTTTTGCGCTCGGCCACGCGTCCGGCGACGGCAACGGCTGGGTACACTGGTGTCTGTGGTCGCAGGGTGGCAATACGGTCGACAAGGATGACAAGGTCATCATCAACTCGCCGGAAACCGCCAAAGCGCTGGAATTTGCCAAGGCGCTCTACGCCGAGATGATCCCAGGCGTCGCATCCTGGAACGATGCCTCCAATAACAAGGCGTTTCTGGGCGGCGAAATCAACTGGACCGATAATGGCATCTCGATCTACGTCGCGGCCAAAAAAGATCCGACCAAGAAACAGATCGCCGAGGACATGGACCACTCCTATTGGCCGGTCGGGCCGATCGGCAAGCCGACCGAACTGCACCTGATGTATCCGGCCATGGCGATGACCTACACAAAGTATCCGCAGGCCTGTAAGGCGCTGATGGCCTTCATGCTGGAAGCGGACAACTTCAATCCGTGGATCGAGTCGGCGCAGGGCTATCTCACACAGTGCCTGACCGCCTATGACAAGAACCCGATCTGGACTGCCGACCCGAAAAACAAGGTGTTCGGTGAAGCGTCGAAGCGCACATTGACTGCCGGCGGGCTCGGCTCGGTCGGCGAGAAAGCGGCCACCGCGATTGCCGATTTCGTCGTGCTCGACATGTTCGCGAACTACTGCACGGGCCGCGAGGACGTCAAAGGCTCGATCGCGATTGCCGAGCGGCAGCTCAAGCGCATCTATCGCTAGTCAAAACGGCCGGCGGGACGAACAGATTTCCCGCCGGCCATTTTCCCGCTGGAAATGGAATTTGGGTCGCAATGGCGATTGCGTTCGAACAAGTCGGTGCCAAACGCGCCATGCGTAGCGCGACGGCGTGGGAACGCCTCAAGACGAACCGGGAATGGCTGAGTCTCTGGTTCATGCTGCCGGCGGCGGCATTTCTTATTCTCTTTTTGGCCTATCCACTCGTGCTCGGCGTCTGGCTGTCGTTCACCGACGCCCGCATTGGCCGCTCCGGCGTTTTTATCGGTCTCGAAAACTACGAATGGCTGATGGGCGATTCGACTTTCCTGCTCTCGGTATTCAACACACTGCTTTACACCAGCGTCGCCAGTGTCATCAAATTCGCCGTCGGGCTCTATCTTGCGCTGTTGCTGAACGAGAGGTTGCCGTTCAAGGCAATCCTCCGCGCCCTGGTGCTGATCCCGTTCATTGTGCCGACCGTGCTTTCCGCCATCGCGTTCTGGTGGCTGTTCGACCCGCAATTCTCGATCATTTCGTGGTCGCTCAAGAAAATGGGCCTGATCACGGCCAATATCGACTTTCTTGGCGACATCTGGAACGCGCGCTGGTCGGTGATTTTTGCCAATATCTGGCGCGGCGTGCCGTTCGTGGCGATCACGCTGCTCGCCGGTCTGCAAACGGTGTCTCCGTCGCTTTACGAAGCGGCGACCATCGACGGCGCAACCCCATGGCAGCGGTTCCGTTTCATCACGTATCCTCTGCTCACGCCGATCATCGCCGTGGTGATGACGTTCTCGGTGCTGTTCACTTTCACCGACTTCCAGTTGATCTGGGTGATGACGCGTGGCGGCCCGGTCAACGCCACACACCTGATGGCGACGCTCTCCTATCAGCGGGCGATTCTGGGCGGCCAGTTGGGTGAGGGAGCTGCGATTTCGACCGCGATGATCCCGTTCCTGCTCGCGGCCATTCTGGTCTCATGGTTCGGCCTGCAGCGCCGGAAATGGCAGCAAGGAGAGAGCAATGACTGACGCTCTCGCCGGAAAAGTCGTCAATCCGAAGGCCGTGCTGACCGGCTCAGCGCCGCTTGCCGACGAAACCGAAGGCATGAGCTATCTGCACTCGCTGCCGCGGCGACTGGTCACGCTCTATCTGCCGCTCTCGGTCATTCTCTTCGTGCTGTTGTTTCCGTTTTACTGGATGGCGCTGACGTCGATCAAACCCGATGAGCAATTGCTCGACCTCGACACGTACAGTCCGTTCTGGACGTGGAATCCGACGCTCAAACACATCACCAAGCTGCTGTTCGAAACCGAATATCCGATCTGGCTGTGGAACACGATGCTGGTCGCCGTCTGCGCGACCGCGCTGTCGATCATCGCCAGCGTGCTCGCCGCCTATGCAATCGTGCGGCTGCGCTACAAGGGCGCGCAATGGGTCGGCGGCGCGATCTTTCTTGCCTACCTCGTGCCGCCGTCGATTCTTTTCATTCCGCTGTCGACTGTCGTTTTCCAGTACGGATTATTCGACACGCCCTTCGCGCTGATTTTGACCTATCCGACTATCCTTATTCCATTCTCGACCTGGCTGCTGATGGGTTATTTCAAGACCATCCCGTTCGAGCTCGAGGAGTGCGCATTGATCGACGGCGCCAGCCGCTGGCAGATTCTGATACGCATTGTTCTGCCGTTGTCGATACCCGGGCTGATCTCCGCCTTCATCTTCTGCTTCACGCTGTGCTGGAACGAATTCATTTATGCACTCACGTTCATCTCGTCGACGCAATACAAGACCGTACCGGTCGCGATCGTGACCGCGCTGGTTGACGGTGATATCTACCGCTGGGGCTCGCTGATGGCTGGCGCGCTGATCGGCTCGCTGCCACTCGTCATCCTCTACGCCTTCTTCGTTGAGCACTACGTCTCGGCAATGACGGGCGCAGTGAAGGAATAGATCTTTCGCGGCAAATCCGCCGCAACTCGCGTGATCAGTTGCAGGCCACCCAGCATATTCCATAGCGATTGCATGCGAGATGCGTGCCGCGTCCGCTGCAAACCCCGCCGCTATTGAACCCGGTATAGTAGTTGTTGCGGTAACCGCCACCGTAGCCGGCATAATATCCGTAGACAGGGTAGCATCCGTCCAACGGACCGCGGTGGACCCCCAGGCCGCATCCACTCGCGACGGGGATGAGCAGGCTGGCATGGAGGGGCTCCAGCGGCATGGCCCGCGCGGTTGAGATCCCGAAAACAAATATGAGAACGGCAAAAAGCGTGGCGGAGAGGGAGGGATTCGAACCCCCGATACCCTTGCGAGTATGCCGCATTTCGAGTGCGGTGCTTTCAACCACTCAGCCACCTCTCCGGAGCCCGAAACGGGCCTGAAAAGGCCACGAATGGACGGGGCTATGTAACCAAGCGCGCCAAGACAGACAAGGGTCGCGCGGCGTATATTGCACCATCGTCGATCAATCCGGCTATGGCCTGTCGTGGCGATGCATAACGCGCTGAAATTCGACCTCCTTCGGAAAGAGCTCCACGGCGTCTTCATGACGCTGGGTCTCGTCGCCATCCTGACCGCGGTGCTTTTCGGCCTTGTCTGGGGAATAGACCTGGCGCACGGCTCCGTGGTGTTCCTGATTCCGGTGGTGATCGCAGCCACCCGCTGGGGAATCGTATCAGCGGTCGTTGCGGCAATTTGCGGCGTGCTCGCCTCCGCCTACTTTTTCTACGAGCCGGTTTACAGCTTTCGCATCAAGGACCCGCAGGAGGTCATCGACCTCATCCTGTTCATCTTCGTAGCCGTAGCCGTGAGCCAGCTCGCCACCCGCCTCAAATGGCAGCTGGAAATGGCGCGCCAGCGTGAAATCGATCTGCGCGACCTTTATGCCTTCTCGCGCCGCCTGGCTGTGGCGTTCGATGTCTCGGACATTCATGCCGCGATCGAAGATCACCTCGCCAGTATCATGCAGCGCAACGTCGTGCTTTTCGCCAGCGCGCGCGAGGCCTCCGGCAGCGGCGGGCGGCGCGCCGGCGTGACGGTACCCGAGCCGGTTCTTGCAGAAGTGGTCGAGGTTGCATCCGGTCATCGCGATAACGCGGCCGGCGCAATGGTAACCACCGACAGCGGGGAAATCTGGCTCGTTCGCGCCGTCTCGCCGAAGAGTCCAGAATTCGGCGTGATCGCGATCAATCTCGGTCGTGAAACGAAGGAGCGTTCGGACGAGTTGCGCATCCGCGTCGATGCGGTTTTGGCCGATGCGACCGCGACGCTCGAACGCCTCGGTGTCGCCCATGCAATCAGCGAAGCGCGCATGCGATCGCAGACCGACCAGCTGCGTGAAGCCCTGATCGGGTCGGTCAGCCACGAGCTGCGCACGCCGCTCGCTTCGATACTCGGCGCCGCAACTGTTCTCAGCGCCGCGCCGGCGCTTCAAAAGGAGAAAAAGCTCACCGCGCTGGTCCACGACGTGCGCGATGAGGCCGAACGACTGAACAACGACATCCAGAACCTGCTCGACGCCACGCGTATCAGCAGCGACGGCGTCAAGCCTCACACCGAATGGGCCGATCCTGCTGATATCATCAATTCCGCCATTGAGCGTTGTCGTCATCGCCTTGAGGATCGCCGCGTGGCTGTCGACTTGCCGCCCGACCTGCCTTTGATCTATGTCGATCCGGTGCTGGTGCAGCAGGCACTGATACAGATCTTCGACAACGGGGTGAAATATTCGGCACCTGCCTCACAGATCGCTGTTCGCGCGCATACGACTGACGGCCACATGTTCATCAGTGTCACCGACCAGGGCGCTGGCTTGACCTCGGCAGAAAAGACAAAGATCTGGGACCGCTTCGCACGCGGCGAACGCCATGCCGCAACCACCAGCGGTTCGGGCCTCGGCTTGTGGATCGCCAATGCGTTCATCGCCGCGAATGGCGGAAAAGTAAGTGCCGTCAGTGAGGGACCTGCGCTTGGCACAACGGTCTCGATCGAATTGCCGGTGACACAGGCCGCCGTTCAGCAACTGGAAAGCGACGCCGATGAGTGAGCCCTCCCCTATCGTTCTCGTCATCGACGACGAGGTGCAGATCCGCCGGTTCCTGCGCACCGGCTTCGAACTCAACGGCTTCATCGTGCATGAAGCCGGAACCGGCGCGGAAGCCATCCGTTCGGCAACGTTGCGGCCGATCGACCTGGTGATCGTCGATCTTGGCCTGCCCGACATGGACGGCGCCGACGTGGTCGAGCGCATCCGTTCATGGTCGAGCGTGCCGATCATCGTGCTGTCGGTCCGCTCGAGCGAGGCACAGAAAGTACACCTGCTCGAGCTTGGCGCCGATGACTACGTGGTCAAACCGTTCGGGATGGCCGAACTGCTTGCGCGCGTACGAGTAGCGCTCAGACGGCAAATGCGTGCGGTGTCCGGCGAACCCACCGTCAAGGCCGGGCCCCTCACCATCGATCTTGCCGCCCGTGCGGTCATGCTGAACGACAAGCGCCTGACGCTGACGCCGAAGGAATATCGGTTGCTCCAGGTTCTCGCCCAGCACGCGGGCAACGTGGTGACCCACCAGCATCTGCTCAAGGAAGTCTGGGGCTCGATCCATGTGCACGACACTCATTACCTGCGTATCTTTGTCCGCAAGCTGCGCCAGAAGATTGAGCCCCGCCCGGACTCCCCCAAAATCCTGGTAACCGAATTGGGCGTCGGCTACCGGCTCGTGCAGTCGGGACAGGAGGGCGATGCCGGGAGCTGGTCGGATCCAGCGCCCGCCAAAAGCGAGACCTGAGCGGGACTGTTCCCAAATACCGTCGGCATCAACGCTGTCGGCCTGGGCGGCGGGTGGCCATGAATGCCCGAGTTTCTTGACAGGCCATGCTTTTCCCCGCCATAAGCATGGCGCGCGGGCCCTCGGGTCCGCGTGCTTTTTCGAGGGCTTTCTAAGCCCTTAAAAACAAACAGCAAAGACTGAAAGAAGCCGGTCCGGAACGATCGAGCACCGGGATCGAACACGAGGACGAAAGATGTTCGCAGTCATCAAAACAGGCGGCAAGCAGTATCGGGTCGCCGCCGAGGACGTCATCCGGGTCGACCGCGTCAATGGTCAGCCCGGCGAAATCGTCGAGTTCGGCGAGGTGCTGGTGGTTGGCGGAGATACGCCGCAACTCGGCACACCGTGGGTCGCAGGAGCAACCGTTGCCGGCGAGGTGCTTCAGCACACCCGCGGTGACAAGGTGATCGCCTTCAAGAAGCGCCGGCGCAAGAATTCGCGCCGCAAGCGCGGCTATCGTCATGAATTCTCGGTGGTGCGTATCACCGAAATACTCACGGGCGGGGCCAAGCCGTCGAAGACCGCGGCGCCGCGACCCAAACGCGAGCCAAAACCGAAAACGGAAGGCGACGCTGCTCCGGCGGCAGAGGCCAAACCTGTCAAGACAAGGACCAAGAAGCCGGCCCGGGCGGCCGCAAAAAAGCCCGCGAGGGCCGCCACAAAGAGCAAGAAGAAGTGAGATGATTCCTTCACGGAATCAGTGTAAAGAGTAAGCAAGAGTTCGAGAGAGAATTATGGCGCACAAGAAAGCAGGCGGATCTTCACGAAACGGCCGCGACTCAGCGGGCCGACGGCTCGGCTTGAAGTCGACCGGCGGCGAGATCGTGCTTGCCGGTAATATTCTTGCACGCCAGCGCGGCACCAAATGGCACGCCGGCCGCAATGTCGGTACCGGCAAAGATCACACGCTGTTCGCTCTCATCGATGGAAAGGTTCAGTTCGCAACGAAAGCTAAAGGCCGCACCTACGTGTCCGTTGTACCGATGACGGAGGTTGCGGCCGAGTAAGACGGTGGACAAAATCGAGGTCCGCCGGTCATCCAGTCAAACCGGCGGGGCCTCGTAGGGCTCTGAGAGGGGGAGACGGGTGACCGGCTCCCCCTCTTCACTTTTTAACCTGGAGCCCGAGCCATGACACTGCTGGAAGAAATACCGAGAGAGCCCTACCGCGAAGGAAGTATCCCCGTCCTCGAGACCAAGCGGCTTGCCTTGCGCGCAGCGCGCCTCGAGGACGCTAAAGCCGTAGCAGCGCTCGCCAACGATCGCCGCATCGCGGAAAATACTGCGCGTATTCCGTATCCGTACCGAGTGACGGATGCCGAGAAATTCATCGGTGGGGCGAATAAAAACGGCGAGGCAGCATTCCTGATCACGTTGCGCGACCGAACGGTTGTCGGCGCCTGCGGGATCATGTTCCACCACGATGATGCGCCGGAACTCGGCTACTGGCTTGGCGTGCCGTACTGGAATCAAGGTTACGCCACCGAAGCGCTGCACGCATTGATCGACTACGCTTTCACCGATCTGGCGCACGAGACGTTGCAGGCTGGAGCGCGTGTCACCAACCCTGCTTCGCGCCGGGTTTTAGAGAAGTGCGGCTTCCAGTGGACTGGCGTTGGTCTCTACCGCATCAACGCAATCAAATCGTCGGCGCCGATCGATCGGTTCCGGCTTGAACGAGGCATCTGGTCGGCACTTAAAACCTGGGGCCGCGTGAAGCGGGTGATGTGAACGCAGCGCTCACGGACGCGGATTCAATTCAATGTATCAGCCACCGCACTTTCGCGAAGACCGGATCGAGGTTCAGCACGCATTGATTCGCGCTCAATCACTAGGCTTGCTGATTACGGCGGGACGGGACGGGTTGCAGGCCAACCCCGTCCCGTTCCTGATCGACGCCAACGGCTCGGAGCATGGCACGCTGCGTGCTCACATCGCACGCGCCAATCCGCTGTGGCACGAATTGGCCGCGGCGGCCGAATGCCTTGTCGTTTTCCAGGGACCGCATCAGTACATCAGCCCGTCGCTCTACCCGACAAAGCACGAGCACGGCCAGGTCGTGCCGACGTGGAACTACATTACCGTGCATGCCTGGGGCCAACCGCGGGTGATCGACGATGTGGCCTGGCTTAGACGCCAGGTCGAAGATCTCACGTCGCATAAGGAAAGCTCTCGTTCCGCACCGTGGTTTGTCTCGGACGCGCCAGAGTCTTACGTGGCAGCGCAGTTAAGGGGCATCATCGGGATCGAAGTCCCGATCGCGCGTATCGAAGGCAAGTGGAAAGTCAGCCAGAACCGGCCGGCGCTCGACCGGGCTGGCGTGGTTGCAGGCCTCCGCGGCAGCGGTGACGACGGCGAGACCATGGCGTCGTTGGTTGCGGAGCGTAGCAGGAGCGGACCCTAGGTCGCCGGGCCGAAAGATCGTGCCGTCACGGCGGCGGCGCGGTGCTTCCGGTTGCCGCCTCCACCACGATTGTCCCGGTCATGTGCGGATGCAGGGAACAAAAGTACTTGTAGGTACCCGGCGTCGTGAATGTGAACGAAAACTTGTCCTCACTGTCGAGGGGCCTGGATCTGAAGTTGTTGGCCGAAACGACCGTGTGCGGGATGTCATCCTCGTTGGTCCAGGTCACCGTCGTCCCCGCCTTCACTTTCAGGTCCTGCGGCCCGAAGGTGAAGTTTCCGATCTTGACGGCGACGTCGTCCGCCCGGGCCGGCACCACGGCAAGAAGAAGGAAAGCCGTGATGCCGGCTACAACCATGTTCTTTAGGGAGATCGTTTTGAACATGGTCATACTCAACCTTGCAGTGGTGTATCGACGATGGCGAGGCGCTGCTCGTTCTGCTTGAACGTGACACTCGCAATGCCGAGCATCGTGCGCAGCTTGTCGTCAGGCACTTTCATCGGGCCGGGCGACGGCGCAGCGCCTGGCGCCGGCTGAGGAAATGCGGTCGAGCGCGCGGTATGGAAGGTGACATTGCCCTCCACCTTCTGCATCACTTGATGGATGTGGCCGTTGAGAACGGTGACCGAGCCAAATTTTTTGAGATAGCCGAGCGCCCGTGCGCTGTCTTCGGTGCCCCAGCCCCACTGCGGGTAGACCGTCCAGAGCGGGATATGCGCAAACACAACGATCGGCTGTGACGCGCTGCGGCCCTTTACGTCATCTTCAAGCCATTCGAGCTGCTCGTTGCCAAGGTTGCCGAGGCCACCGGCTTTCAGATCAACGACATTGACCAGGCCGATGAAATGCACACCGTCGGCGTCGAAGCTGTACCACCCCGCGCCCTTGCTCCCGCGTCCGTAGCGTTCGCGATAGAGCTTGCCCTGCTCTTCGTCGAGCAGGTCGTGTTCGCCGGGGACATAATGCACATCCAGCCGTGCCTGTGAGATGATACGCTCGGCATCGTCGAATTCCGATGGCTTGGACAGATGTGAGATGTCACCGGTGTGGATCATGAACGAAGGCCTTTCCGGCAACGCCTTCACACGTCCGATTGCTTCCTCCAGCGTGCCTTTGGCATTGGGATTGGCCGGCTTGTCAAAGCCCATGTGACTGTCGCTGATTTGCAGAAAGGTAAAACCCTTCTGTTTCGCCGCCACCGCTTCGTCGATGATACCGAGTGAAGTCGGTACACCGCCGGCAACAGTCCAAAGCACGCCAGTGCCCGCCCAGGTCATGCATTCGAGTACCTTGCGGCGGTTCAAGCCGTCATCGCGGTCTGTCATAGTCGAGTCTCCCGTAGCTGGTTGATGTTTACGGGGACTAGACTGGACAGGACGAAGATTTATTCCCGCACGGGCCAACATCACAAAGATGTCACTCACACCCGTCCGATATGCGAACGCACCCCGCATTGTCAGGCACGCATCGGTGAGCGTCGTTTTTGCCGCAACCCAAATACGCCGGGTGAATGTTTATTCCTGAAAATCTCTGCAATCTTGTTTCATAAAAACGTTATCTGAAACGAACGTGTCAGCCATCAAGTGCGGGGAATAATCCGGCGAATTTGCAGTCTCCTCGGCGTGCGGCCGCTACGGCCGCTCGCTAACCCCGGATGACTTTGAATTACAATCACAGGAGACGAACATGAAAAAGTTTCTCGCGACCCTGACTGTGCTGACCGCCATTTCGACGCCGGCATTTTCCGGCAATGTGCTGCCGTCCTCGCACAAAGGAACCGATCTCCAGAACCACAGGACTGCGTTTAGACAGGATGCGCTGCGTGCTTTCGGAGCCGCACCGGGCGCCGGCTCAATTGCCGACCCGAATTCTCCGGCGGCTACAGGCGGCGGAAGCGTCGGCTACAATGAAATGCTTCGTAACTTCTGAGACGACAAAAAACAGGACAGGCCCTGGCCTGTCCTGTTTTTCTGACAGACTAAATTTCGCTCCGCCGGGAATGAATCGAACGCTGCCGGAGTCTTGTAAAAAACGTCACGACATCTGCCACCACTGTCGCGCTCTAACCCATTGTCACAGCAAGGAAAACCGCATGCCGTCAACGCCGCTAAACGTGATTAGACCGACCCGTCCGCTCACTGGATAAAGCAGCCATGACCCGTCCTACATCTGACGATAGCTCAGTGCTGCTGGTCCATGCGTACCTCGACGGTGAACTCGATCCGGCGAACGCGCTGGGCATCACGCAACAGATGGATACCGTGCCGGCGCTCGCCGCCGAGGCCGAGCGCATCAAGGCGTTGCAGCAGCTTATTCGTGAACGGTTGCCGCGCGAGGAGACGCCGCCTGGGTTGCGTGCGCGCATCGAAACGTCAGTTGGCGGCCTGCGGCGGGAGCGCCCGCGGCCGTCGTGGCGCGCGCTTGCGGCATCGATCGCGTTAACCGCCATGGTCACTGGCACCTCGACCTGGTTCATGGCCGGGTCGCAGCAGCCGATCGTGGTGGCGGACTCGCTCGTCTCCGACCATATCCGCGCGCTGATGGCGCCGGAACCAGTCGACGTCGTCTCCTCGGACCGTCACACCGTGAAGCCATGGTTCAACGGCCGGATTCCAAACTCGCCGCGGGTCGTCGACCTCGCCAAGGAAAACTTCCCGCTGATTGGCGGGCGTGTCGACGTGCTTGGCCAGACACCTGTCTCGACTCTGGTTTATCGCCACGCCAAGCATCTCATCAGTCTCACCGCAGTACCAGCGGAAGGCGGTTTCAAGCTGGACAGAAGCCCACGCAGCATTAACGGCTACAACGTCGTCCACTGGGTTGAGAACGGCGTGAGCTACTGGGCAATCTCCGATCTCGAAGCCAAGGAGCTGGAGGATTTCGCTCAACTATTCCGCACCAGCCAAAACGAATTGTGATCGGGTCGGGTGCGATGTCAGTTACTTATATGCAGGCCAGGACCGGGCCAACGAAATCTGAAAGTTCCCCGATGCGGTTGGTTGCCTCCGGTGCGCAAGACCCGATGAGCGGCCTCGACGATAACGCGCGCTTCAGAAGCATCGTCATGCCGTACATCGATGACGCCTATCGGCTGGCGCATTGGCTCACCGGCAATCGCACGGACGCCGAGGATGTGGTGCAGGATGCGTCACTGCGCGCCTTCCGTGCCATTCGCGAGTTTGCCGGCGGCAACGCACGGGCCTGGCTACTGAGCATCGTGCGGAACACAGCCTACTCGTGGCTTCGCAAGAATCGTCCGACCACCGTCCTCACCGTCGAGGATATCGAGGCCGTCGAGCTTGCGAACGCAAAGCCGGGCGACCCAAACAGCGAAACGCCGGAAGCCGCGCTGATCGCAAAAGTCGACGCAGGGCAGCTCCGCGCGGCGATCGCAGGATTGCCCACACCATTCCGCGAGACGCTCGTCCTGCGGGACATCGAGGGCCTTGACTACCGCGAGATCGCCGAGGCGACTGACGTGCCGATAGGAACCGTGATGTCACGGCTCGCCCGCGCGCGCCGGCGGTTGATCGCAACCCTCAAGGAAGATCGATGAATTGACCGTCCGGCCGCAGCTGGCAGGTTTGCTGACCGAAAGTCTTCGCGTCAGTTCTGCTAAGATTTATCTCCAGTGCCCTTTCGCGAATGGGCACGCGATGCGATATACCCTGGAGCTATGAAATTCCTCGATGAAGCAAAGGTCTATATCGCCTCCGGCGCGGGCGGAAACGGCTGCGTGTCCTTCCGGCGCGAGAAATTCATCGAATTCGGCGGCCCGAACGGTGGCGACGGCGGCAAGGGTGGCGACGTCGTGGTGGAGGCCGTCAACGGCCTCAACACCTTGATCGACTACCGCTATCAGCAGCACTTCAAGGCCCAGCGCGGCGGCAACGGCATGGGCAAGGATTGCGCCGGCGCCAACGGCAAGGATGTCGTGTTGAAGGTGCCAATCGGCACACAAGTCTACGAAGAAGACGGCGAGACGCAGATCGCCGATCTCACCAAGGTCGGCCAGCGCGTCACCATTTCCAAAGGCGGCAACGGTGGCTTCGGCAACGCGTATTTCAAGTCGTCCACCAACCGCGCCCCGCGTCACGCCAATCCAGGCCAGCCGGGCGAGGAACGCACCATCCGTCTGCGCCTGAAGCTGATCGCCGATGCGGGCATCATCGGCTTGCCCAATGCCGGAAAATCCACGTTCCTTGCCGCAGTGAGTGCGGCCAAACCGAAGATCGCCGACTATCCCTTCACGACCTTGCATCCACAGCTCGGCGTGGTGCGCGTCGACGAGCGTGAATTCGTGCTCGCCGATCTGCCTGGACTGATCGAAGGCGCGCACGAGGGAATAGGATTGGGTGACCGCTTTCTCGGCCACACCGAACGCTGCCGCGTGCTTTTGCATCTCATCGATGGCACCAGCGAAGATGCCGGCGCGGCCTACAAGACTGTGCGCGCGGAACTGGAGGCGTACGGGCACGGCCTGACAGAGAAGCCGGAAATCGTTGCACTGACGAAAGTGGATGCCCTTACTCCCGACGTGGTCAAATCGCAGACTGCAAAATTAAAGAAAGCTGCGAAAAAAACACCGCTTACCTTGTCATCACAATCGGGTCAGGGTGTACGAGAAGCTTTGCGCGCGCTTTGGAAATTCATTGACGCCGCTCGCGAAGACGCTGACACGGGTCAGCTCAAGGAAACGGCCTGGCAGCCGTAAGCGAGCAAGGAACGTCTTTTAAGCCTTGCTCAATAAGATTTCGGCAGGCCGAGCACTTTTTCCGCAATGAAGCAGAGGATGAGCTGCGGGCTGACCGGCGCGAGCCGCGCGATCATCACCTCGCGAAGATACCGCTCGACATGAAATTCCTTCGCGTAGCCCATACCGCCGAAGGTCATGACTGCTGTCTGGCAGGCTGAGAAGGCTGCTTCGGCGCCGAGATATTTCGCGGCGTTCGCTTCCGCGCCGCAGGGCGCACCGCGGTCGTAGAGCGAGGCCGCCTTGAATGCCATCAGGTTGGCGGCCTCCAGTTCCATCCAGCATTTCGCCAACGGATGCTGAATCGCCTGGTTCTGACCAATCGGACGACCGAACACGACACGCTCGCCGGCATAGTTGGCGGCCTTGCGCAGCGCCGCACGGCCAAGCCCAATCGCCTCAGCCGCAATCAGGATGCGCTCGGCGTTCATGCCTTGCAGGATGTATTCAAAGCCGCGGCCTTCTTCGCCGATGCGGTCAGCGGCCGGTACGGGCAGCGCATCAATAAACAGCTCATTGGAGTCGACCGCGCTGCGTCCCATCTTGGCGATTTCGCGTACATCGACATGTTTTCGATCGAGCGCCGTGTAGAAAAGACTCAGGCCTTCCGTTCGCCGCTTGACGTTGTCGACCGGCGTGGTCCGCGCCAGGATCAGCATCTTGCTCGCAACCTGCGCGGTTGAGATCCAGATCTTTTGGCCTGAGAGCATATAGCGGTCGCCGTTGCGCACAGCTTTGGTTTTCATATTCAGCGTATCGAGGCCGGCGTCCGGCTCGGTGACCGCGAAACACGCCTTGTCGTCGCCTGCAATCAGCGGCGGCAACATGCGCTTCTTCTGCTCATCGCTGCCGAACATAACGACCGGGTTGAGCCCGAAGATGTTCATATGCAATGCCGACGCGCCAGAAAGGCCGGCGCCTGATTCCGCGATGGTTTGCATCATCAGGGCGGCTTCGGTAACACCGAGGCCGGAACCGCCATAGGCCTGCGGGATGGCAATGCCGAGCCAACCGTCAGCGGCGAATGCGCGATGAAAGTCGTGCGGGAAACTACCCTCGCGATCCTTGGCGAGCCAATACTCGTCAGGGAATCGTGCGCAAGTCTTCGCGATGGCCGCACATATCGACTGCTGCTCACCCGAAAGAGAGAAATCCATGGCTCATCTTGCACCGGTTGTGACATTCTGGAAATGACAAACAGGAACGGCAGGACACAATCATGAAAACGCGCGCCGCGGTCGCCTGGAAGGCGGGAGAACCGCTCACCATCGAGACCATCGACCTCGAAGGTCCAAAAGCCGGCGAGGTGCTGGTCGAGATCATGGCGACCGGCATCTGCCACACCGACGCCTACACGCTGTCAGGCGCTGATCCGGAAGGGCTTTTCCCAGCAGTCCTCGGGCATGAAGGCGCCGGCATTGTGCGCGAGGTCGGCGCCGGCGTGACAACATTGAAAGCCGGCGACCACGTCATCCCGCTCTACACGCCGGAATGCCGACAATGCAAAACCTGCCTTTCGCGCAGGTCCAATCTCTGCACCGCAATTCGCGCCACGCAGGGCAAGGGCGTGATGCTGGACGGCACCAGCCGCTTCCGCTGCGACGGCGATCCAGTGTTTCACTACATGGGTTGCTCGACGTTTGCCAACTTCACCGTGTTGCCGGAGATCGCATTGGCAAGAGTCCGCGAGGACGCACCGTTCGACAAGATCTGCTATATCGGCTGCGGCGTTACGACCGGCGTCGGCGCCGTCATCAACACCGCAAAGGTGTGGCCGGGCGCGAACGTCGCGGTGTTCGGCCTCGGCGGTATCGGCCTCAACGTCATCCAGGGCGCGCGCATGGCCGGCGCCGACAAGATCGTCGGCATCGATCTCAATCCGGGCCGGCGCACCATCGCTGAAAAATTCGGCATGACGCATTTCATCAATCCCCAGGACGTCGGCAAAGACAAGGTGGTGCAGGCGATCGTCGATCTGACCGGCGGCGGCGCCGATTTCTCGTTCGAATGCATCGGCAATGTTCAGGTCATGCGCCAGGCGCTCGAATGTTGTCATCGCGGATGGGGTGAGAGCATCATCATCGGTGTTGCCGGCGCAGGTCAGGAAATCGCAACGCGGCCATTCCAGCTCGTTACTGGACGCGTGTGGCGCGGCACTGCCTTCGGCGGTGCACGCGGACGCACCGATGTCCCGAAGATCGTCGACTGGTACATGGACGGCAAGATCAATATCGACGACCTGATCACGCACACCCTGCCGCTCAACCAGATCAACGAAGCCTTTGATCTGATGCACGAAGGCAAGTCGATCCGCAGCGTGGTGATTTACTAGGCTGCGCAGCCGCAGTTCGTCGCCAGTCTAAAGTTGGCGAACACTGTCCGTTTTGGCGCCGACCGGCAAAACGATATGGAATATCGCACCACATGAGTGTCCCGGCGACGCCCAAAGGCGTCCATCGTGGGCGGCAATAATCGACCGGCAGATCGCCAGCCCCATTCCCATGCCGGTCGACTTGGTCGTGAAGAAGGCCTCGAAGATTTGCTCCGCACTCTTAGCGTCGATCCCGGCGCCGGAGTCTTCCACGGTGATCGTGACGCCTTCTGCTTCGAGTCGCGATGAGATAGCCAAAACGCGTAATTTCTCGGCAGTCGTGCTCATAGCCTCGACAGCGTTCATAACCAGATTGAGCAGCACTTCCGTCAGCTGGACGGAATCAGCAGAAACGCGGGGGAGATCCGGCGCCAGTTTCGTATGGAGAGTAATTTTTCGTGAGCGCAACTCCCCGCGAGACAGATTGAGCACATTGTTTACGACCTCGTTCATGTCGACCGGCATGCGCCTTTCGGGATTCTTTTTGAACATCGCGCTTATGCTGGTAATGACCTCGTTTGCGCGGTGGCCGTTCTCCCCGATGCTTTCCAGCGCAGCTCGCACTTCGCCAAGATTGGGTTCCTCTCTTGTGAGCCAACGCGTGCCTGCGTGTGAGTTGGCCACCACCGCCGCCAACGGCTGTCTGATCTCGTGAGCGATGGAGGCGACCATCGCGCCCATGGTCGTCAGCCGCGAAACTCGCGCGATCTCGGTTTGACTCATAATTTCACGTTCGCGCGCGACCGAAAGTTCGCCGAGCATTTCGTTGAAGGCACCTGCCAGCCGGCCAATTTCATCCCGGCTTTCATAGTTGAACCGCAGGCCGTAGTTTTTTGTCTCTCGGATCGTGTTTGCCAATTCAGCGAGCCGCTTGATCGGTACGATCATGTCCCGATAGGTCAAAAGAGCGATCAGAAGGCCGAGCATCCCGAGCACTCCAATCACGATGAGACTGATGAGACGCTGGCGGTTCAGATCGTCGATGCGCTCCAGCAGAAGCTGGTCGAGTTGTTTCTGCGCGATGTCCCAGGCGCCGAGCGCGCCATTGACGGCGCCAGCGTACGACGCATCAGGCTTGGCATTGTCTGCGCCGGAGTCGACGAAAGTGCGCAACGTATCAAGATAGGCGTTTGTATCCATCGCAAGGGATGTGATTGCGGGATCGACAAGCTGCCGCAAACGGCCATCAGGATTTCCGCGCTGAGCGGCCCTGAGATCGTTCGTTACTCCGTTCATATTTGCGCGCAGCAGGGTGTCGAGCGCGATGAGCCGTGCCTTGCGGTCGACGGGATCGTTCGCTGCCTGTGGTGTTCGTGTCAGTAGTTGTGCGTTCCCGAGCTCCTCAAGAGCTGTCGGCAAACGCGTCACCACGATATTTCCGACGTGATAGGTGTCGAGAACAGGGTCGAGTGTCAGTTTCGAATCATCGCCTATACGGGCGGCGAGCTCGCGAAGATTTTTCAAAGCGGCCAGATACGCCTCGCCTGTCGGAATGCCCGCAGTCGTATTGGCATTCAAGTCGCGCAGCGTCGCCGCCAGCGCTTTCACAGGATCCTCTATATGCAAAATGCCTGCGGTTTCGGTGTCTGCCCGCGACAATGAAGCGACAGATTCAGACGCAAGAGCGTTGTTCGGGTCGGCAAGCTGCGCATTTGTTTCTGTTTTCAGCACAGCCACGAAGATCGGGCGGAGCAACGCCAGGTACTTGCTGCCAACGAGCTCGCTGCGGGCAAAGTTGATCGCAATCTGCTTTTCAACCAAAAGAGCATAAGTGGCTACACTCGTGAGCACCAAGCACACGCCGCACAAAATGAGAAACTTTGTGCCGGCACGCAAATCCTTAAACATAAGCGACCCCGAGAACCGGACGCAGGACGTTCAAACGCAGTCTAGTCGGTAATGGTCTTGGCCTCACTAATATGGCTGTCCAGGATACCATGCGCCGGTAATTTGGTGCGTCTCATAAAATCGTGATTGCTCGGCGCCGGCTCGCAGAAATGGCCTTTATTACTGAGAAAACGGAGGTCGCAACGCACGGCAGATCGGCATCTGACGCCATCGACAATGCGATCGTCCTGCATGACGAGCCCGCCCTTCACCAGCGGATCGACGCACCCTTTCACTGAATTTTTTGACCTCATTCCGGCGACCGCCGGAACGCCATTCTGTTCCCGCCGCAACACATCATGCAGACGAACTTTTTGCTTCCTGCATCAGGTTGGAGTCGTATAGATTTTGATGCGTCCGCCGTGAATTGCATTGGGAAGATGAACAATGTCCATCAGAGCGGTTACAGCGTTCGTATTCGCAACCGTTTCATTTGCAAGCTACGCCGCCGATTTTCCGCCGCCGAAACAGAGCGAATGGACGGCCCGCAACTTCAAATTTCACACGGGCGAGGTCATGCCAGAGCTGCGGATTCACTACACGACGATCGGCAAGCCGGATGGCATTCCCGTCCTCGTTCTCCACGGCAGTGGCGGTTCGTCGCAAAGTATGCTGACGCCCGCCTTCGCGGGAGAACTGTTCGGAGCTGGGCAGCCACTCGACGCGGAGAAGTACTACATCATCATTCCGGACGGGATCGGTCATGGAAAGTCGACAAAGCCATCGGATGGGCTGAAGGCCCAATTTCCGCAATACAATTACGCCGACATGGTGGATGCACAGTATCGCCTGCTCGCCGAAGGGCTCGCTATCAAGCATGTGCGCTTGATTATCGGCAACTCGATGGGCGGAATGCATGTCTGGCTGTGGGGCGAAAAATATCCCGAATACATGGATGCGCTCGTGCCCATGGCCTCGCAACCGACCGCAATGGCGTCACGCAACTGGATGCTGCGCCGGATAATGCTGGAATCCATCCGGCAGGACCCGGAATACGCAGCAGGCAACTACACTAAACCGCTCCATTCTGTGGGACTTGCCAGCGTGTTCTTTGGCATCGCCACGGCCGGCGGAACGCTGAACTATCAGAAGCAGGCGCCCACGCGGGCGCTGGCCGACAAATTGGTGGATGCCCGTCTTGCTGCCGCCACGACCGCCGACGCAAACGATTTCATCTGGCAGTGGGAGTCATCGGCTGACTACGATGCCGCCCCGGAACTCGAGAGGATCGAGGCTTCGCTTCTGCTGATCAACGCGGCCGACGATGAGCGCAATCCGCCGGAAACCAAAATCACCGACGCGGCGATGAAGCGCGTGAAGAATGGCAGGATTTATTTAATCCCGGCGAGCGAGCAGACCTCGGGTCACAGCACGACCGGTAACGCCAGGTTCTACAAGCAACAACTGGAAGAGCTGCTGGCGAACGCGCCCCAGCGCGGAATGTAGATTACCAACGCCGGCCCAGGTGGCGAATGACGATCTGGTCGGATTCATCCTCGAAGTCCGCCACGCCCTCATCGTCATCGTCATCGATCCGGCGCCCCACGGTCGAGCGGTCGAGGTCCGGCGGGTGGGTATTTCTGCTCCACTTGCGGCGCTCCTGCTCTTCCCTTTGTTCGCGTGCGGCACGCTGCACAGGCGATTTCCCGCAGACGCGCCGTGGGCCTTCGAACGATTGATAGGTACAATCCGACGCCCGGAAGGATTTGTAGGCAGCCGCGCAGGCCTGAATATCGCAGTGGTTGCCCGCCGGCGCCGCGGCAGTTTCTTGCAAAGCATGCGACACATTCGCTGCACCGGCCTGCTGTCTTGCGTTGTCTTCGCGCGCAACCGTGCCCGTCGTTTCAGCGGCAGGCCGTTGAGGCCGCGTTGCGGCCGCTGTCGATTGAGCCGCAGTCGGTTGCGCTGGCACCGCTTGAGCCGCTGGCTGTTGCGTTGACACCACCGCCCCGGGTAGCGGCACAGGTGCCGATTGAGGAATTGCTACTACAGTTGCCAGTTGAACGCTGGACGCAGAATCAGCGGGCGGTGCGTCTGCCTTTTTCGGATAGACCGGGCTAAGCGCGGCGTTGGGCCCCTCTATTTTCGGAGTGGGCGGGGACGCGCTTGCCTGAATGGTGGGTTTGGGAGGCGGTGCCGGTGACGTCAGCCAGTGCACCTCGAGCAAAATGGTGCTGACCGAAACCATAAGAACTGTGAGATAGACAAGAAATTGCATCGCCCGGCCCGCTTGATTGTATCCGTATCGGAACGCGGGAATCATCAACCCGGTTCCGATGCGGAGACCTCCAAGCGGGTCGAATTATTGGAACAAAGTTTCTGTGCCTACTTCGCGCACAACCGGCGCGGGCCATTGCTCGGCTGATATGTGCAATCCGTGGCACGGAACGAATGAGGATAGGCGGTCGCACAAGCATTCACGTTGCAGCGGACCGCCGGCTGCGGCGCCTCGACCGGGTCGCTGGGCGTAGCCTGAGCTGTGGCGCCAGATGAGGCCGGCGTATCGACGCTCCTTGGCGCGGTCAGGTTGGGAGAAACAATTGGTGCGCCGATGGGCGCTTTCGGCGCAGACGGCGACGCCGTCGCCGCGACAGGCTGTGGCGTAACCGCAGGTGCCGGTGCGGCCAAACGCGGCGGGGCGGCTGCACGCAGACCCGCTTGCGTATCAGCCATCGGCGACATTGGTGCTGACAGCCAATCGAGCCCCAGCAATACGCTGCCAAGAGCAATCGCCGCCACGGCGCCGTAGGTTACAAGTCGCATCGCTTCGCCCTCGTCCCAAGGATACCACGCAGGAAGCGCCATGACGACGCGGCAAGACCCGTGCTACACAGCGCCGCCATGCACAGTTCCGCCAGAACCGGGCCGAAAACACCGTCGCTCAAGGACTTTCGACGCATCGTCGTGAAAGTCGGTTCCTCGCTGCTTGTGGATTCCTCCGCCAGCGGCTTGAAGCACGAATGGCTCGCCTCTCTCGCCAGCGATATTGCCGGGCTGCACAAGGACAAACGTGACGTGCTGGTGGTTTCGTCAGGGGCGATCGCGCTCGGGCGCGCGGTCCTCAAGTTGCCGGCAGGCGCGCTCAAGCTCGAGGACAGTCAGGCTGCCGCCGCGGTGGGGCAAATTGCGCTCGCGCGAGCGTGGTCGGAGGCGCTCGGTGATCATGGCCTGACCGCAGGTCAGGTGTTGGTCACCCTCGGCGATACTGAAGAACGCCGGCGCTATCTCAATGCCCGCTCGACCATTGCCAAGCTGCTGGAGTGGAGAAGCGTCCCGGTGATCAACGAGAACGACACGGTGGCCACCACCGAAATTCGCTATGGCGACAATGATCGTCTCGCTGCCCGCGTCGCCACGATGGTGAGTGCCGAGCTTTTGGTGCTGTTGTCGGACGTCGACGGGCTCTACGACAGGCCGCCCGAAGCCGGCAGCGGCGCCAGGCTCGTGCCGGTCGTCGCTCGCATTACGCCGGAGATCGAGGCAATGGCCGGCGCCTCCGGTTCCGCGCTCGCGCGCGGCGGCATGTTGACCAAGATAGAGGCCGGAAAAATTGCCACGACCGCGGGCACCCACATGGTCATCGCTTCCGGGCGGGTGCAGCATCCGTTACGGACAATCGGTGATGGCGCTTCCTGCACGTGGTTCCTCACCCCAGCCAACCCTGTGACGGCCCGCAAAAAGTGGATCGCTGGCTCGCTCGAGCCGCGTGGGGCCCTTGTCATTGACGCGGGCGCGGTGAAGGCGCTGCGTGGCGGTAAGAGTTTGCTGCCGGCAGGCGTCATCAAAGTTGAAGGGGGATTTGGACGCGGCGACGCGGTTGTTGTGCGCGGGCCGGACGGTCACGAGGTCGGACGCGGGCTAGTCGCCTATGACGCGGACGATGCCGAAAAGATCAAAGGTCGCTCGTCAGGCGATGTGTTGTTGATCCTGGGCTACACGGGCCGTACCGAGATGATCCACCGTGATGATCTCGTTCTGGGGGGCGAATAGCCGCCCCGGGAACCTCGAATCCCGCCGGGCGTTGTACTGGCGCGACGCGACACACGTGAAAAAGGCGATTGACCGATCGCCCTTCAGCCCTGGCCCACCGGAGGCCGGGGCTTTCGCGTCTGGGCTAGGCCATTGGCCTACCCGGCCTTGAAGACGGTCCGCCGCCGAACCAGTGTGGCGTCTGCTCGGTCATTGGCTGAGCGCGGGTTCAATGGCCGCGCGAGCGTAAGCTTCTGGCGCGTCGTCCGGCCAGTGCCTCTTTGTGCTTGTTGTGTTTGGCGGGCCGTACCGGCAACGGAAAGAACGTGCCATCGGGAAACTCAAGATACCGGCTGGACACTTGTACCTGACCTTCCCGGCCCGGTTTGCCTTCGATCACGAATTTGGTGCCGACAGGAAACCGACTGGGAAGGCGGTTTGAACCGTACGCCATGGCTACCTCCTGCGAACGCCGCTACCCTGCCATCTCAATGTGTAGGTCAATTAATCAGTTGCATGCCCGGGTTTGTTATCCACGTTATCCCCAGGGGGTCATTGGCCGCGCCTTGGCCGGCCTCCCCCACGCAGGGGCCGGGCCGACCTCGCCGGCGCATGCCCGACGTGATAGGAAAGTGCCCCCGGGCGGGGGTTTTCGTGGGCTTTCTGACAAATATGACTGCTACACTTAAAAGCATTGAGGGATCGGGCGATATCGCCGCCGCCATGGGCGAGATCGGCCGCCGAGCGCGCGCGGCGGCCCAGGTGCTGGCGCTGGCCCCGGCCGAGCAAAAGAACCGCGCCCTCCAGCTTATGGCTGCAGCGATCCGGACACAGGTTTCCTCGATTCTGGCCGCCAATGCTGACGATGTCTCGGAGGCGCGTGCCGCTGGGCTCGCGGGAGCATTTCTCGACCGGCTCGCGCTTGATCAGTCGCGCGTTGAGGCGATTGCCGATGGCATCGACGTGGTACGGGCCCTCAAGGATCCGGTTGGCATTGTTATCGAATCCTGGACGCGCCCGAACGGCATGCGGATCGAACGCGTTCGCGTTCCGCTTGGCGTTATTGGCATCATTTATGAGAGCCGGCCGAATGTGACGGCCGACGCTGGCGTGCTCTGCCTGAAGGCCGGCAACGCCGCGATCCTGCGCGGCGGCTCGGACAGCATGCGCTCCAGCCGCGCGATCCTTGCTGCGCTGACCGAAGGACTACGCGGTGCCGGGTTGCCGGAGGCAGCGATTCAGCTTGTACCGACCCGCGACCGCGCGGCTGTCGGACTCATGCTGGCCGGGCTCGACGGCAATCTCGATGTGATTGTGCCGCGCGGCGGCAAAGGCCTGGTGGCGCGGGTCCAGGCCGAGGCGCGGGTGCCAGTATTTGCTCACCTCGAGGGGGTGTGCCACGTCTTCGTGCACCGTGCGGCCGCGCTCGACATGGCTAAGAAAATCGTCCTGAACGCAAAGATGCGACGCACAGGTGTCTGCGGAGCAGCGGAAACCTTGCTGGTTGATCGTGGCTGTGCAGCGACCCACCTGAAGCCGCTCACTGACATGCTGATCGAGGCGGGCTGTGAAATCCGCGGCGACGTGGCGACGCTGGCCGCGGACAAGCGCGCGAAACCGGCCAGTGAAGAAGACTGGGGTACCGAATATCTTGATGCCATCATTGCCGTGAAGGTGGTGGGCGATATCTCCGACGCTATCGAACATATCGCGCGTTATGGCTCGCATCACACTGATGCAATTGTGACTGATGACCAGATCGCAGCAGAAAAGTTCCTCCGCGAAGTGGATTCGGCCATTGTCCTGCATAATGCATCGACCCAATTCGCCGATGGTGGCGAATTCGGCTTCGGCGCGGAGATCGGCATTGCAACGGGACGGCTTCATGCCCGCGGCCCGGTAGGGGTCGATCAACTCACCACCTTCAAATACCGTATCCACGGGAGCGGTCAGACTCGGCCGTGAAATCCAAGCCACCCGCCAAATCCGAGCGCTTACTGCCCCCTCATGCGCCCGGCATGAGGATCGGCCTATTTGGCGGAACCTTTGACCCGCCTCATCAGGCCCATCTCGCAGCGACTTTGCTCGCACTCAAGCGACTGAGGCTTGACCGCGTCTGGTGGCTGGTGACACCCGGCAACCCCCTCAAGAACACCAGCGGTCTTGCCCCTCTCCTCAAGCGGATCGCGGCGGCGCGCGCGCTTACACATCATCCGCGTATCGATGTCACCGGTCTCGAAGCTGTCATTAAGACGAGATACACGTACGATACGATATCCTGGTTGCGGGCCCGCTGCCCCGGAGTCCGATTCGTCTGGATCATGGGCGCGGACAATCTGCGGAGTTTCCATCGCTGGCAGAAATGGCGAAAAATAGCGGAGCTGGTGCCCATCGTGGTCGTCGACCGTCTGGGCCCAAGCCTTTACGCAGCCGCCAGTCCCGCGGGCAATGCTCTTGCTTACGCCCGCATCCCGGAACACGCCGCCTCCTCCCTTCCGGACCGAAAGGCTCCCGTATGGGCCTTTCTGCACGGTCTCAAGTCGCCGCTTTCATCCACCGCACTGCGCGCGTTGCGCCGGCAACGGGGAACTTCCGACGCTGCCGCGCGTACTCCCAAATCCAGCAAATCCAAGAAGTCGAAAACGAGCGGTAAGAAGAAGCGTGGAAACAAAGGCCCGAAGCGCAAATTACCGGCAAAGGCCCGCAAGCGGCGGGCTAGAAAGAAGCGAGCGAGGTAGTTATGTTTCGTGAAACCCCGGTTCGTGCCGGGGTGAGTGCAACACATCGAAAGGATCAGCACCCCTGAATACACCTGCACTCTCTCGGGCTTCGCGTCGTAAGCCCGAAATCGTCCCCCGGCACCCAAGTGCCAAGGAGACGCTCCGCACCGTCCTCGCCCGTCTCGAAGACATGAAAGCCGAGGACAGCGTCGTTATCGATCTCACCGGAAAATCCTCGATTGGCGATTACATGGTCGTGACCAGCGGCCGGTCGCAGCGTCATGTCAGCGCTGTCGCCGACAACCTGATCAAGGACCTGGAAGACGCGGGTAGTCCCCGCGTCCGTGTCGAGGGCATGCGGCAAGGCGACTGGGTGCTGATCGACGCCGGCGACGTCATTGTGCATGTCTTCCGGCCGGAAGTTCGGGCCTTCTACAATCTTGAAAAGATGTGGTCGGCGAGAAAAGTTTAGTTTGCGCTGGTGCGAAACTGGCGCGCACTTTTCAGGATCATGGGCCCAAGACGTAGCAAGACGTAGCAAGACGTAAGACGGCCGGGCTGATAATCTCGGCGGTACGATGCGTATCGTCGTTGCCGCCATCGGACGTCTGAAACAGGGCTCGGAAACCGAGTTGAGCGAGCGCTATCGCAAGCGCACAATACAGACTGGCCGTCAGCTCGGCCTGCGTGATGTTGAAATCATTGAAATCAAGGAGAGCCGCGCTGCCGATTCCGGCAGACGCATGCTCGAGGAATCGATCGCCCTCGCTAACGTCATTCCGCAAAATGCTGTGGTCGTATTGCTTGATTCCCGGGGGGAAAATCTCGACAGCAACGGTTTTGCAACCCAGCTCACCAAATGGCGGGCCAATGGCCGACCGGCCGTTGCGTTTTTAATCGGCGGCGCCGATGGGCTTGCGGCAAGCCTGCACGAAAAAGCAGAATTGCGGCTCTCGTTCGGTACGGCGACGTGGCCGCACCAGCTGGTAAGGGTGATGCTGCTTGAACAGCTCTATCGGGCGACGACGATCCTGAGCGGGCACCCTTACCACCGGGGATGAAAATTGCCCGTATTGCACCCCTATTTAGTCGCAATCAGCGTCGATACGTCTGCGCCGACAATGGTCTTGCCGTTCAAACCTGTGGGCGTACCTTGATCCCGATGATTGGCTTGGGGGGATTCGGGAGTCGCGAACCACGCGCCGCGCTATTGGCGGGGCTCGTGTTCGCATTACCACTCTTGCTCGCGGTTGCGGCGGCGCACGAGCAGCCCATTCGGTTTGCGCAAAACGGCAACGCGGAAAAGCTCGACGCGCTCAAGCAAAATGATGAAAAGCTTAAATCGGCGCGCGAAGAGCAGCGCAAGTCGGCCGAGACTGAAGCTGTGCTCAAGCACGAAATCGAACAGATCGGAGCCGACCGCCGCAAGCTCAATCAGGATCTGATCGACACAGCGGGTCGTTTGCGCGGCGTTGAATCCAGGGTCGTGGCGACACAAGACCGGCTCAAGCCCCTGGATGACAATGAACGGAGTATCCGCAACTCGCTCGACGGCCGCCGCGCAGTGATCGGCGAAGTCCTCGCGGCCCTGCAACGTATCGGCCGCCGTCCGCCACCTGCGCTGATCTCCAGCCCCGAAGACGCGCTGCAGTCCGTGCGGACTGCCATGGTGCTCGGCGCCGTATTGCCGGAGATGCGGCATGAAGTGGAAGCGCTGGCCAACGACCTCTCTGCGCTGCTCGCGGTGCGCAAGAAAATCGACGCCGAGCGCGATCAACTCAAGACTGAAGTCGCTGCGCTTGATGGCGAGCGTGCACGCATGACGGCGCTGGTGGAAGAACGTCAGAAGCAGATATCTGACCGCGAAAAGGCCCTTGATGCGGAGCGCGCACGCGCCGGAAATCTCGCGCGCGACGTCGACAATCTCAAAGATTTGATCGCTAAGCTCGAACAGGGCCTCGACCCTGCCGCGCGCGATGCGCGCGAGGCAGCCCGATCGGATAGCCGCCCCGCGCTTTCCGCATTCCGCGATCCCGGACGATTGGCGCCTGCTGTCGCTTTCGTCTCATTGCGCGGACAAGTTCCGATTCCGGTTAACGGCGTTAAATTGAAGGATTTTGGTGCCCCGGATAGTAGCGGCGGGGCCGAAAAAGGGCTATCGATCGCTACCCGTGCGGGCGCCCAGGTGACTGCGCCTGCAGACGGCTGGGTGGTCTATGCGGGACCGTTCCGCTCGTATGGCCAACTCTTGATCCTGAATGTCGGCGGCGGGTATCATGTCTTGCTCGCTGGGATGGAACGGATATCGGTTGATCTCGGGCAGTTCGTGCTGACCGGGGAACCCGTTGCGGTGATGGGGAAAGGCTCCCATATCGCCGCTGTCCTCGCGACAGGTTCCAGCCAACCGGTGCTATACGTTGAATTTCGAAAGGACGGGATTCCCGTCGATCCAGGCCCATGGTGGGCAGCTGGCGAAGGCGAAAAGGTTCGCGGATGATGCGCAAGACTTCACTCATTCTTCTCGGCGCGGCGGCAGGAGCGGCAATGACATTGCTCGCGGTCCAGCCTCGCTTAATTTTGGTTGGCGCGACTGCCAAAGCGGCAGCGGCTGACACATACCGCCAGCTCAATTTGTTCGGCGACGTGTTCGAACGGGTACGCGCCGACTATGTCGAGAAGCCGGACGACAGCAAACTGATCGAAACTGCCATCAACGGCATGCTGGCCGGCCTCGATCCGCATTCAAGCTATATGGATGCCAAGAGCTTCCGCGACATGCAGGTGCAGACCCGAGGTGAATTTGGCGGGCTCGGCATCGAGGTCACTATGGAAGACGGGCTGATCAAGGTCGTTGCGCCGATCGACGAAACGCCCGCCGCCAAGGCTGGCATCATGGCCAATGACATCATCACCAAGCTCGACGACGAGCAGGTGCAGGGACTCACCCTGAATCAGGCCGTCGAAAAAATGCGCGGTCCCGTGAACACCAAGATCAAGCTGACGATCACGCGCAAGGGTCAGGATAAGCCGGTCGAGGTGTCGATCACGCGCGACATTATTCGTGTACGCTCGGTACGCTCACAGTCCGAAGGCGATGACGTCGGTTATATCCGGCTGACTCAATTCAATGAGCAGACCACCGAAGGGCTGAAGAAAGCCATCACTGATATCACGGCCAAGATCTCCGACGACAAGCTCAAGGGCTATGTTCTCGACCTGCGTAATAATCCCGGCGGTTTGCTCGATCAGGCGATCTCGGTCTCCGACGCCTTCCTGCAAAAGGGCGAGATTGTATCCACTCGCGGGCGCAACGCAGAAGAGACGCAACGCTTCAACGCGCGGCCGGGCGATGTCACGAAAAGCAAGCCGCTGATCGTTCTGATCAACGGCGGTTCGGCCTCCGCGTCTGAGATTGTCGCCGGCGCCCTGCAAGACCATAAGCGGGCAACCGTCATCGGCACCCGTTCCTTCGGCAAGGGCTCGGTACAGACCATCATCCCGCTTGGCTCCGGGAATGGCGCGCTGCGGCTGACCACGGCACGCTACTTCACTCCGTCCGGCCGCTCGATCCAGGCGAAGGGAATTTCGCCCGATATCGAAGTTCTTCAGGACGTGCCGGATGAGCTCAAGTCAAAGACTGATACCAAAGGCGAGGCATCGCTGCGCGGCCACCTGAAGGGCGACGAGGGCAAAGAGCAAACCGGGTCGCAGTCCTATATCCCGCCGGAGGCCAAGAACGACAAAGCGCTCAACATGGCGCTCGACCTCCTGCGCGGGACACAGGTCAATTCGGCCTTCCCGCCGAATTCCAAGGCACCGGTCCCGAACTGACCGCAAGCAAGGTTGGGTGAAGTCACGGGGCGGCCAAGAGGCCGCCCCAATCATTTTTGCCCGGCCCCGCGAGGGCTAGTTTCTTTGCCTTTCGCGACATGGCCTATGGCGGAAACGACGCGTGCTAGACTCGCGCAATGATTCGCGAGGATTTTGCGCCGTGGCAGACGAACTGAACGCGCCCCTCGGTCAGCACAAGCGAAAACGGCTGCTGAACCTGCCCGTCTCAGCGCCTCAATTGCTGGCCGGCGCGCTCGGCCTGTCGGGGGTCGTCGTGGTCGCGTGGGCGGCCCTCGTTAACGATCCGCTGGGCGGCGAGCCGACGGCCGTTGTGGCAACGAAGGCGCCGCCGTCGACCCAGACCGCACGCGATGGCGATCGTGACGGCAAGCAGCATGCCCGCCACGACGGCGAGGCTGGTTCAGCGCCAAATGCTCCTGCGGCGGCGGCAAAGGCTGTCGAAGCGCCACCACCCGGTTCCAGGACAGTCACGATCATCGACGGCTCCAGCGGAGCGAGGCAGCAATTCACTATTCCCGGTAACTCCGATGGCGCATCAAAACCGTTGCTCGATCCAAAGCTGATCGAGGCGACGCGCCACGGTGCCATTCCAAAAGTCGGGCCTGATGGCGTACGTCCCTCCGTCCGCTACGCGCGCCCGCGCGACCTGCCGCCGAACAAGAAAGATTCTCCACTCATTTCCATCGTGATCGGCGGACTTGGCATCGGCGCCTCGGGCACCGCCGACGCATTTGCGAAGCTGCCCGCGACAGTGACCTTTGCGCTTGCGCCGTACGGTGCAGATCTCGAAAAATTGGCCGAGCGTGCCCGGGCGGACCAGCACGAGCTGTTGCTTCAGGTCCCAATGGAACCGTTCGACTATCCGGACAACGATCCCGGTCCGCAGACTTTGCTGACCTCGCTGACATCGGAACAGAATATCGACCGGTTGCATTGGCTGATGAGCCGCTTTCAGGGCTATGTGGGACTGATGAGCTATATGGGCGCGCGCTTCACCGCCTCCGAACAAGGATTGACACCCGTGTTGCGTGACGCGGCCCAGCGCGGCCTTATCTATGTGGACGACGGTTCCTCCTCGCGCAGTATCGCCGGCCAGCTTGCCGGCGCGCATAACCTGCCATTTGCGAGGACAGATATTGTGCTCGACACAGTCCCAACGCCGGTTGAGATCGACCGGGCGCTTGCGCGCCTTGAGATGAAGGCGCGTGACAGCGGTGTTGCGGTGGGATTTGCGACCGCACAGCCAGCCACAATCGCACGGATTGCTGACTGGGCGAAAAAAGTGGAAGCCCGCGGCATATTCCTGGTTCCCATTACAATGGTGGCGATCAAGGCGAAGTCGTCGTAACGTCATTTCAGGTCGCGAGACTTCGCGTCTGAATGACGGAGTGCCGATGCCTCCCCGCGAATCGTTACCCTATCGGCCTTGCGCCGGCATGATGGTGTTCAATCGTGCTGGACTCGTTTTCATCGGGCGGCGATCGGACGGCCCCGAACACGTCGATGCGACGCATGTGTGGCAGATGCCGCAGGGCGGCATCGATGAAGACGAAGATCCGTACAAGGCGGCGCTGCGCGAGTTGCACGAAGAAACCAATATCCGCTCGGTGAAAAAGCTCGGCGAGATCGGCGAGTGGCTCACCTACGATCTTCCGAGCAGTGTCGCGAAGCAGGCGTGGGACGGCAAATATCGCGGCCAGAAACAGAAATGGTATGCGTTGCGTTTTACGGGAAATGATGGCGAAATTGATATTGCTCATCCGGGCGGCGGGCACAAACCCGAATTTGTCGAGTGGCGCTGGGTAGAGGCCGGCGAATTGCCGGAGCTGGTAGTGCCCTTCAAGCGCCACACCTACGAACGTGTCGTGAAGGAATTCGGCAAGTTTTCCAAATCATGATCGTCTTTGCCCGCGAAGGCAGGCAAGCCGGCAATCGCGTCAGGTAAAGTTGCGGTGGCCCCGCAAGCCTCGCCCGCGCGGATGACGCCGGACCATCAGTGCATCGCCGTACCGGTAAGGTGGCGGTCGACTTCCTTGAAATGGTCGAGCCGTGTAATCAGCCTGTCCAACTCGGAGCCGGGCTCGGTCTTGGCAATGCGGCTTTCGAGTTCGCTGACGTGCGTGGTGATCACGCTGCGATCGATGTCATCCACCGCCTCGGCCACATCGGCCAGCACAGTCAGACCGTCGGTCGACACCTCCGCAAAGCCGCCAAGCACAACAATTTTCTGTTGGCCGCCGGCCGCATGCACCGTCAGAATTCCGGGACGCAGAGTCGTGACCATGGGCGCATGTTCGGCGAGCACACCAAAGTCGCCCTCAGCGCCTGGTACGTCCACCTGCTCCACTTCACCCGAGAACAACAGCTTTTCGGGCGACACCAGTTCGAAATGGAAATTAGCCATTCACTCAACCCCTGCGCTTGCCGACCGCGAATCCCACACCCAGCCCGATGACGCCGCCCAGCGCTGTCATGATCGCAATGTGCTGCGCCTGCTTGCTGGTGATCCGCCCGCCTCCGCGCGCTCTTTCATCATTGCGCACCTCGAGGCTTAGCGGCCCCAGCTTGATCTCGGTCGTTTCTTCAGGGCGCGTCATGTAACCGGCAAGGCCGCCAATCACGAGGCCAATCAGCAAAAACGCAATCAGATTGGACCGCCCCAGCATTGTGTTTAGGCTGCCTCCGCCGCGAGCTTCTTACCCTTCTCGACGGCCTCTTCGATAGCGCCGACCATATAAAAGGCCGCCTCCGGCAGGTTGTCATACTTGCCGTCGCAAAGGCCCTTGAAGCCCTTGATGGTGTCCTGCAGATCAACCAGCTTTCCGGGTGAGCCGGTAAACACTTCGGCCACGTGGAACGGCTGCGACAGGAAGCGCTCGATCTTGCGCGCGCGGGCGACCGCCACCTTGTCCTCTTCCGACAGTTCATCCATGCCCAAGATCGCGATGATGTCCTGAAGGGCCTTGTAACGCTGCAGAATCTGCTGCACCTGCCGGGCCACCGCGTAGTGTTCCTCGCCGACGATCATCGGCGACAGCATACGCGACGTGGAATCGAGCGGATCCACCGCCGGATAAATTCCCTTGGCGGCGATATCGCGCGATAGCACCGTGGTGGCGTCAAGATGCGCGAACGAAGTTGCCGGCGCCGGGTCGGTCAGGTCGTCGGCGGGCACATAGATCGCCTGCACGGACGTGACCGAGCCCTTGGTGGTGGTCGTGATGCGCTCCTGCAGCGCGCCCATATCGGTAGCGAGCGTTGGTTGATAGCCCACAGCCGAAGGGATGCGGCCGAGAAGGGCCGACACTTCCGAACCGGCCTGGGTGAAGCGGAAGATGTTGTCCACGAAGAACAGCACGTCCTGGCCCTGATCGCGGAAATACTCGGCCACTGTGAGGCCCGAGAGCCCGACACGAGCGCGCGCACCCGGCGGCTCGTTCATCTGGCCGTACACCAGCGCGCACTTTGAGCCCTCGACCGAGCCCTTGTGCGGGTCCTTGTTCACACCCGATTCGATCATCTCATGATAAAGGTCATTACCTTCGCGCGTGCGTTCGCCGACACCGGCAAACACCGAATAGCCGCCGTGTGCCTTGGCGACGTTGTTGATCAATTCCATAATCAACACAGTCTTGCCGACGCCGGCACCGCCGAACAGGCCGATCTTGCCGCCCTTGGCGTAAGGCGCGAGCAGGTCCACAACCTTGATGCCGGTGACGAGAATCTGCGCTTCGGTCGATTGATCGGTATAGGCGGGCGCATCCTGATGAATTGCACGCCTGGTCTCACCTTTGACCGGTCCGGCTTCATCGACCGGATCGCCGATCACGTTGATGATGCGGCCGAGCAGTCCCGGTCCGACCGGAACGGAAATCGGCGCACCGGTGTCGGTCACCTCTTGCCCACGCACCAGACCTTCCGAGGAGTCCATGGCGACGGTACGCACCGTCGACTCTCCGAGATGTTGCGCGACTTCGAGCACCAGGCGGTTTCCGCCGTTGGTCGTCTCGAGCGCGTTCAAGATCGCCGGCAGGTGCGTTTCGAACTGCACGTCGACGACGGCGCCGATGACCTGGGTGATTTTTCCGACTGCGTTGGGTGTGGCCATTTCGTCCTCGTTACGGAATTAAAGCGCCTCGGCGCCGGAGATGATCTCGATCAGCTCCTTGGTGATCATCGCCTGGCGAGTGCGGTTATACGTGAGTGTCTGCTTGCGGATCATCTCGCCGGCGTTACGGGTGGCGTTATCCATCGCGCTCATGCGCGCGCCTTGTTCGGATGCGGCATTTTCGAGGAGCGCGCGGAATACCTGGACCGACAGGTTGCGCGGCAGCAGCTCGGCAAGGATTTCCTCCTCTTCCGGCTCATATTCGTAGGACGCAGCGGGGCCGGTCTCTGTATCCTTTTCGAAGACCGGCGGAATGATCTGCTGCCCCGTCGGAACCTGCGCAATTACCGATTTGAAGCGCGAGAAAAACAACGTCGCGACATCGAAAGCTCCCTGGTCGAACAGCGCAACGATCTTCCCGGCGATCATGTCCGCCTGCTCGTACCCGATAGTCCGCACGCCGCGTAACTCGATCGTCTCGATAATCAACTTGCCATAGAGGCGGCGCAGCTGCTCATAACCCTTCCGGCCGACGCAGAGGATCTTCACTTCTTTGCCGTCGGTTATCAGCGCATTGGCTTTATCGCGGGCGAGCCGCACGATCGATGAATTGAACGGCCCGCATAGTCCACGCTCGGCGGTGCAAACCACCAGCAGATGCACTTTGTCGCTGTTTGTGCCAGCCAGCAACCTGGGGGCCGAGTCGCTGCCGGCAACGGCGGAGGCAATCGACGCCAGCACGTTGCTCATACGCTCCGCATACGGGCGCGCGGCTTCCGCCGCCACCTGTGCACGACGCAGCTTGGAAGCCGCAACCATTTGCATGGCCTTGGTAATTTTCTGCGTCGCCTTGGTGGCGGCGATGCGGACACGCATATCCTTGAGGCTGGCCATTCTTCAGTCGCTCTTAATAAAACCGTCGGTTTTCTGCCGTCGTCATTAGGCGAACGTCTTGGCATAGCCGTCGACGAGGGCCTTCAGCTTGCCGGCATCGGCATCCGAAAGGTCGCCGCTCTTGCGAATGCTGTCGAGCAAATCGGCATGCTTGGTGCGTAGCAGCGTCAGCAGCCCGCTTTCGAAGGGGCGCACGCGATCCACCGCCATCGGATCGAGATAACCGTTAACGCCCGCGTAGATCACGCAGACCTGTTCTTCCATCTTGAGTGGCGAGAACTGCGACTGCTTGAGAAGCTCGGTCAGGCGTGCGCCGCGGTTGAGCAGGCGCTGGGTCGTAGCATCGAGATCGGAGCCAAATTGCGCGAAAGCAGCCATTTCGCGGTATTGCGCCAGCTCGCCTTTGATGCGACCGGCGACCTTCTTCATCGCCTTGGTCTGTGCGGCGGAACCGACGCGCGACACCGAGAGACCCACGTTCACCGCCGGACGAATGCCTTGATAGAACAGGTCGGTTTCCAGGAAGATTTGGCCGTCCGTAATCGAGATCACGTTGGTCGGAATGTAGGCCGACACGTCATTGGCCTGCGTTTCGATGATCGGCAGGGCGGTCAAAGAACCGCCCTTGTTCTCATCGTTCATTTTGGCGGCGCGCTCGAGCAGTCGCGAATGCAGATAGAACACGTCGCCAGGATAAGCTTCGCGGCCGGGGGGTCGACGCAGCAACAGCGACATCTGGCGATAGGCGACGGCCTGCTTGGATAAGTCGTCATAGATGATGACGGCATGCATGCCGTTGTCGCGGAAATATTCGCCCATGGTGCAGCCGCTGAACGGCGCCAGGTATTGCATCGGTGCTGGATCGGAAGCAGTGGCGGCGACAACAATGGAATAGTCGAGCGCGCCCTGCTCCTCGAGCACCTTCACGAATTGGGCGACGGTAGAGCGCTTCTGCCCAACGGCGACATAGACGCAGTAGAGCTTGATTTTTTCATCCGGCTGCGCGTTGAGCGGTTTCTGATTGAGGATGGTGTCGAGCGCGATAGCCGTCTTTCCGGTCTGACGATCGCCGATGATCAGCTCGCGCTGACCACGGCCGATCGGGATCAACGAGTCGATCGCCTTGAGGCCGGTCGCCATAGGCTCATGCACCGACTTCCGTGGAATAATGCCCGGTGCTTTGACGTCGACGCGTGCACGTTTGTCCGCCTTGATCGGGCCCTTTCCATCGATCGGATTACCAAGAGCATCAACCACGCGTCCAAGCAGACCTTTGCCGATGGGCACGTCGACGATGGCGCCAGTGCGCTTTACGGTTTGACCTTCCTTGATCTCGCGGTCATTGCCGAAAATCACGATGCCGACATTGTCATTTTCGAGGTTGAGGGCCATGCCGCGCACGCCGTTCTCGAACTCGACCAATTCGCCAGCCTGCACATTGTCGAGACCATAGACGCGGGCAATGCCGTCACCGACGGAGAGCACCTGCCCGACCTCGGAGACTTCGGCCTCCTGGCCGAAGTTCTTGATTTGCTCTTTCAGAATGGCGGAGATTTCTGCGGCGCGGATATCCATCAGCGGGCCTCTTTCATCGCAAACTTGATCGAATTGAGTTTAGTGCGGAGCGAACTGTCGACCATACGGCTGCCGACCTTGACGATCAGCCCGCCAATAATGGCGGGGTCGACCTCAACTTCGAGATCAATGTCCTTTCCGCCGGTCACGGATTTCAGTGCGCTTTTGAGCGCATCGAGATTCTTGTCGTTGAGCTTCTCGGCGACGGTCACCTGAGCAGTCACCTCACCCTTGTGCCGGGCAACCAGCGCACGGTAGGCGCGGATCATGTCGCGCACCGCGAAAAGGCGACGATTGGTGGTGATGACGCGCAGGAAGTTTGCGGCGAGCCCTGTGATGCCGGCCTTGGCGAGAATTGCCGACAGTGCCTTAAGCTGCTCATCGGCGCCGAACACCGGGCTGCGCACGAGGCGATTGAGATCGGCGCTGCCATTAGCAAGCGCGTCAAATTGATCGAGATCCTTTTTGACGGCGTCGACGGCCTTATTGTCGCGTGCAAGCTCGAACAGGGCGGTGGCGTAACGGCCCGCCATACCGGAGATAATTGGATCTTCGCCTGCCACTGAGGACGCTCGTTTGGTTTTACTTCGTTCGCAGTTCGGACGCCGTCGCGGGTTGGCGGCGCAAACTATTGGAATCCAAGAGGGAATTCCGATCCCTGGGAACGTCGCGAAAGCCTGCGGGAACCCCCTGAAATCGAGGGGCTAGCTAACACAGCGGGATTGGCGGTGCAACAAGCCGGCTTGTTTGCCGCAGCGGGTGCAGATACCGCCTGGCGCCAGCCGACAAATTTACATCACAGGGTTGCCTCGCCATGCGAGGGCGCGCGCGCTATAGCGTGACCCGCCCACCCGAACACGCAAGCGCGCCCGCCGGATTTCTAGGAAATGCCAAAGCCGAAAATGAAGGGCGACGCCGACACTACGGCCAAGCTGCTGGTTGTGCTGCTTGCCTTTGCCTGGGGCCTCAGCTGGATTGCTGCGGCGGTCGCGTTGCGTGAGGTCTCGCCCTGGAGTCTGCGCGTCGCGGGCTCAGGAATTGGCGCCACGATCTTGTTCCTGGCCGCCATCATCACTGGCCATAATCTAAAAGTCCCACGCGGCGAATATATCCACATTATGGTAGCGGGATTTTTGAATGTCGCCAGCTTCCAAATCCTCTCGGGCTTCGCACAGGTCAGCGGCGCGACGACACGCGCCATCATCATTACCTATTCGATGCCGATCTGGACAACGGTACTAAGTTGGCTTTTTCTCGGCGAACGGTTGAACACAGTACGCTGGCTTGCGTTCGTGCTTTGCGTTGTGGGCCTGACGATTCTGGTTTGGCCGCTATTCGAAGATGGGTTGCCACCCTTCGTCTTTTATTCGCTCGGCTGCGCATGGAGCTGGGCCGGCGCCACCGTCTACATCAAATGGGCCAAAGTCACGGTTGAGCCTTTGGCCAACGCCGCCTGGCAGTTGCTGTTCGGTCTGAGTTTCATCATTGCAGGCAGCTTCATCGTCGAGGGCTATCCCCATCTCTGGTCGATGCGAAATGAAACAATCATGGCGGTGCTCTTTATCGGGCTGTTCGGCGTCGGCCTTGCGCATTTCCTGTGGTGGTCGATCGTCGGGCGGCTTCCGACAATTACGGCATCTCTCGGTTCGTTGCTGGTACCGGTCATTGGTGTCAGCGCGTCGGCGGTGGTCCTTGGAGAACGGCTGACGATGCCTGACGTAGTCGGCTTCGCGATGATCTTTGCAGCGGCGGCGTGCGTGCTGCTGCAGCCGAACGTGCGGCACGACGAAATGCCGGAGTGATTGCGCCATCTAAGGGAGACCACACATGGCATGGCTCTACCTTTTCCTGGCCGGATTGTCTGAAGTCGGGTGGGCTATCGGACTTAAATATACTGAAGGCTTTTCGCGGCTGCTCCCGTCGCTGCTCACCATTGCTGCCATGGTGCTTAGTCTGGCGCTGCTGGGCCTCGCGCTGAAAACTCTACCGGTCGGGACGGCCTATGCGGTCTGGACCGGGATCGGCGCTGTCGGCACCGCAGCGCTTGGGATTTATCTTTTCAGCGAGCCGGCGACAGCGCTCCGCCTCGCCTGCATTGGTCTGATCGTTGCTGGGATCGTTGGGCTGAAATTCGCCTCCTGACTTTAGAACAAGCTCTCCGTAACGACGGCGACCCCCCTTGCGCCGCAGGCCTGATTTGCCGGAAGCTTTAGCCTATCGGTTGATTCTGCCACCATGTCACCCCGCCATTTGCCGGCCCAACTTCATATGCAGCCGGCCTTTACCGAACTTTTTACGCCGAAATTGATCACGGTTTTTCGTGAGGGCTACGGCTGGCGCGATGTGCGTGCCGACGCCGTGTCCGGCCTGACCGTGGCGGTGGTTGCGCTGCCACTATCGATGGCCATTGCCATTGCTTCGGGGGTATCGCCAGAGCGAGGCCTCTACACCGCGATCGTCGGCGGCCTGGTCGTTTCGCTTATCGGCGGCAGCCGCTTTCAGATCGGCGGGCCCGCGGGCGCCTTCATTGGTCTCGTCGCCAGCGTCGTGGAGCGGCACGGCTATGATGGCCTGGCGCTCGCCACTGTTGTCGCAGGTTTGGTCCTTATAGCTGTCGGCTTGCTGCGCGTAGGCACGTATATCAAGTACATTCCTTTCCCGGTCACCGTCGGATTCACCGCTGGTATCGCGGTGATTATCGCCGCCAGCCAAATTCGAGAGCTGCTCGGTCTCACCATTTCACACGAGCCGTCGGCGTTGATTCCCAAATTTTCCGCAATCCGCGAAGCACTGCCGACGGTTCACATTCCGACAGTGGCAATCGCCCTGCTATCGTTTGCCGTGATCGCCGCCATCCGCCGCCGGCGTCCGAATTGGCCGTCGTTCCTGATCGCGGTCGTAGCAGCCGCCGCCGTGTGTGCGTTATTTCATCTCGACGTCGCGACGGTGAGCTCGCGATTCGGCGCCGTTCCGCGCTCGCTGCCGGCACCAACCTTGCCGCCCTTCAGCCTCGACAAGCTGCAAGCGGTAGTGCCCGACGGAATCGCCATTGCGTTGCTCGGAGCAATTGAGTCGCTTTTATCTGCAGTGGTCGCCGATGGCATGACGGGCCGCCGTCATCGGTCAAATTGCGAGCTGAGTGCCCAGGGGTTCGCCAATATTGCCTCTATATTGTTTGGCGGCATTTGCGTCACCGGGACAGTGGCACGAACAGCCACCAATGTGCGCTCCGGAGCACGCGGCCCCATCTCTGGCATTTTCCACTGTGGCTATTTGCTGATTTTTCTCATTGTGGCAGCGCCTTTGGTTGGCTTCATCCCGCTCGCAGCACTCGGCGCAGTGCTCGCCGTGGTCGCCTGGAATATGGCGGAAAAGGAGGAGTTCTGGTCGTTGCTCCGCTCGTCGCGGGGAGATGCCATTGTGCTGCTGTCGACATTTTTGTTGACGATTTTCGTCGACCTCGTCACCGGCATCGCCGTCGGCGTTGTGCTCGGTGCGTTACTGTTTCTTCACCGAATGGCGGAAGCGATTGAAGTCGATGGCGTCCACTCGACGATTGAAGATATCGCCGATAGCGCCGTCGACCGTACCCGTTATGACTCTGAACGGGCGACTAACCGCGATGTCATGGTTTACCGTATCAGCGGCGCGTTCTTTTTCGGTGCTACCGCGCGCGTGCTGACCGTATTGGAGAGGGTGGGAGCGGCGCCGCGGCTGCTTGTGCTGGACTTCGCAGATGTCCCATTAATTGACATCACAGCCGCGCGTTCACTCGTCGCCTTTGTCAACAAGCTCAATCGCTCGGGGACCAGTGTCATCTTTGCAGCCGCGCGGCCCGGTGTACAGCGTGTGCTTGATCGCGTTGGATTGAAGCCTCCGCTCGTGCGCTTCACTGCCAGTACCGCGGATGCAACGAGCAAGGCTGGCTAGTAAAAGCTCTGCGGATCGACGTCCACTTCCAGACGCACATTGCCGCGCGGTTTGGGTGCACTGGTGAGCCATCCGCGCAAATAGGCCGAAAGATCAAAGGGCCTTGGTGATTTCACCAGAAGCCGGAACCGATGCCGGCCGCGTACCACTGCAATCGGTGCCTCAGCGGGCCCGAGCACGCGTACATGCTCGTCCTTTGGCGCTGCATTGGCGAGTGTACGACCGTAGGCTTCTGCCGTGTGCCTGTAATTGGCCGTGATGACGAGTCTGGCCAGCCGGCCGAACGGCGGATAGCCGGTGCGCTCGCGCTGCTCGATCTCGTTTTTGTAGAATGCCTCACGGTCGCCGGAGATCAGCGCTCGCATCACCGGATGCTCGGGTTGATGGGTCTGTAGATAACCGACGCCGCGGCCTTCCTCACGGCCGGCGCGGCCGACCACTTGATGCAATAACTGGAACGTGCGCTCGGGCGCGCGCGGATCTCCGTTGCCCAGACCGAGATCGGCGTCGACGATGCCGACCAGGTTAAGCTTTGGAAAATGGTGCCCTTTTGCCACCAGCTGTGTGCCAATGATGAGATCGAACCGGCCTTCCGCCACGTCGTCGAGTTCCTGGCGTAGACGTTCGACAGACTCGACCAGATCGCTCGATAGCACCAGAACGCGGGCTTGCGGAAAAAGCTCGCCGGCTTCCTGCTCAAGTCGCTCAACGCCAGGCCCAACCGCAGCAAAGCTGTCGGTGGCGTGACAATTCGAACACTCCACTGGAGGCGGCATGGCAAATCCGCAATGATGGCAGACCAGCCGGCGCTTGAAGCGGTGATCAACCAGCCAGGCGTCGCAATTGGGGCATTGCAGACGGAATCCGCAGGCACGGCACAGTGTTAACGGTGCATAGCCGCGGCGATTGAGAAACAACAAAGCCTGCTCGCGGCGACTCAGGGACACTGCCACCGCTTCGGCCAGCCGTGGCGAGATGAAGCGCCCGCGCGACGGACCTTCGCGGCGCATGTCGATGGCCTCAATCGAGGGTAGATGGGCGCCGCCGAAGCGCTCCGGCAAGTGAACGTGCCGATAGCGGCCCCGGCGTGCATTGACTTCCGATTCCACCGAGGGTGTGGCAGAGGCGAGCACCACGGGGATTTTCGCAATCGAGCCGCGCACCACCGCCATATCGCGGGCGTGGTAGTGCGCACCATCCTCCTGTTTGTAGGCGGGGTCATGCTCTTCGTCGACCACGATGAGTCCGAGGTCGGCGTAAGGCAGAAAAAGCGCGGAACGTGCGCCGACCACGACAGATACTTCGTTCGCCCCGACCGCCGACCATGTCCGTGCGCGCTTGCGCGGCGAAAGCTGCGAATGCCATTCCGCGGGGCGAACGCCGAAACGTCCGGAAAAGCGATTGAGGAATTGCGCCGTGAGCGCTATTTCCGGCATGAGGATCAAGGTCTGCCGCTTGCGCCGGATATTTTCCGCAACCGCCTCGAAATAGACCTCCGTCTTGCCCGAGCCCGTCACACCGTCGAGCAATGTGACCGTGTAGCCGCCCTGTTCGACCGTCGTGCGCAGGGTGTCGGCGGCGGCGAGCTGGGCCAGCGAGAATTCCGGCTTGCGGAAATCAGGATCCGGCTGCGAAGCCACGGGCTCGGGTGGCAGTACGACCGTTTCCAGCGTGCCTTCATCGATCAATCCGTCGATCACCCCGGCGCTGACACCAGCTTCCCGGCTGGCCTCGTTCTTCGAGCGTATGAGCCCGTCGGCAAACAGGCTGAGAGCACGTGAGCGCGCGGCCGTCATTCGTTGCGGCGCAGGACCGGCAAGCCGCACGCCGACGCGCTCTCGCCCGGGACCAAGATGCTCGCCCATCCGCAGGGCCATGCGCAGGACCATACCGCGCGAGGCGAGCGTGTAGCTCGACACCCAATCGACGAACTGACGGAGTTCGGCCTTCAGCGGCGGCACGTCGAGTTTTTCGTCGACGTCCTTCAGGCGATTGTGCAGGCGTGGGTTGGGGGCCGGATTCTCGGCCCAGACGACGCCCATGCATTCACGCGCGCCCAGCGGGACGGCCACGAGATCGCCTGGCGTAAGTTCAAGACCTGCCGGCACACGGTAGGAATAGGTCTGGTCGAGTGCTACCGGCACCAGGATATCGACAACTCTATTCATACCGCATGGTCTGGCCGATTCCGGGCGCTTAAGGAAGGGTGAAGGAAGCAGTGCCACTCTTCGCTCCATGAGCGAATTCCAGGCCAAGCCGGACGTTGCCGCCGAGATTGCGCGCTGGCTGAGCTATCTCGGCGCCGAGCGGCGCATGTCGGCCAAAACGCTCGAATCCTACCGACGTGACGTATCGCAGTTTCTTGCATTCCTGACGGACCATCTGGGTGGCGCCCCTTCGCTCAAACAACTGGCCAGGCTCACGCCGGCCGATGTGCGCGCCTTCATGGCAGCACGGCGAAACGAGGGTGTTGGCAATCGATCATTGATGCGGACACTTGCCGGCACCCGCTCTTTTGCCCGCTTCCTCGAGCGCAACGGCAAGGGCAAGGTTGCGGCGCTTTCCGCCGTGCGCACGCCTAAGCTGCCCAGAACCTTGCCGAAGCCTCTGGCGATCTCCGCCGCTAAACAAATCGCAGACACTGGACTGCGCAAAGGCGAGGCAAGCGAGCCGTGGATCATCGCGCGCGACGCAGCGGTGCTTGCCTTGCTCTACGGCTCAGGCCTCCGTGTCTCCGAGGCACTAGGCCTGAAGCGCAAGGATTTTACTGCCGCTCGCGACGCCCTCACCGTCAATGGAAAGGGCAACAAGACCCGCATGGTGCCGCTGCTTCCGCAGGTCGCCAAAGCAATCGGCGAGTATATTGCTCTCTGCCCCTTCGAACGGTCGCAAGAAGCCGCGCTCTTTGTTGGCGCACGCGGCGGCCCGCTTTCACCCCGCATCGTGCAACTGGCAATGGCCCGGTTTCGCGGAGCCCTCGGATTGCCCGACACTGCAACACCGCATGCGCTCCGTCATTCCTTCGCTACACACCTGCTAGCCCGCGGTGGCGATCTGCGGTCTATCCAGGAATTGCTCGGCCACGCTTCGCTTTCGACAACGCAAATCTACACCGCGGTCGACACCGAACGTTTGCTCGAAGCCTACGAAAGTGCGCATCCGCGCGCATAAACCCCATACAGCCAAAAGCGACTTCCGCCCCTTGCGCTGTCCCGCGCTCTGCTATGATCGTAGCCGCAGGTCAAAGGAGGGGCTAATGAGCGCGCACGAAAACATGGAGCACGCTGAGCATGTTGAGCACGCGGCGCAGTCGAACAAGAAGATCGCGCTGCTGATTGCGGTATTGGCGTTATTCCTCGCGTTTTCGGAGACGCTCGGCAAGAGCTCGCAGACGGCGGCCATCGCCGACAATATCAAGGCTTCAGACACTTGGAATTTCTTTCAGGCCAAAACCATCCGGCAAACGACATTGCGGACGGCAGCCGAGGGATTTGCAGCGCAATTGCCCGCGGTCACGAATGATGAGGCCAAAGCTGCAATTGCCAAGCAGATCGAGACCTGGCGCAGTACCGTGTCCCGCTACGACTCGGATCCGAAAGAAAACGATGGGCGCAAAGAGCTGAGGGCCCTGGCCGAACACTTGGAGCATGAGCGTGACACCTGGCTGGCCCGCTATCATCAATATGAATTCGCGTCGGCGGCATTCCAGATCGGCATCGTAATGGCGTCGGCGCAGGTCATCACGGGCATTGTAGCGATGGGTTGGCTGTCCGGGCTTCTCGGATTCTGCGGCCTCGGCTTCATGGCGCTCGGCCTGTGGGCGCCACACGCACTCCATCTGGCCGGGCACTGAACGGCGACGTCAGGCCGGGCGGTTATAGGAGCGGCGCAGACGGATCAGCCGACGAAATGTGCGGCCGGCGCGTTCTGGCATGAATAGCCAGAAAATCTTGCGGATGCGGGCACGGATCGGCTCGGTCTGCGTGCGCGACCAGTCACGCGCCCAGAGGAACCAGTCATACATTCGCTGGAACCACGCAATCTGAAGCAGCTTGCCGCGCGTGACATCAAACACGAAGGCGGTAACACCAAGGCCAACAAGCTTCGCGAGGACCAGCACCACGATGGCGGCGAACCAGTTAGCCGTAGCGAGAAAATAGACCTCAAGAAATTTCAGCGGCAGCAGGACAATGACCGGGACGATGAACACGACGAGCGATGCATAAGGAGGCAGATCCTCAATCAGGCCTGCAAGGACCGTCTTGACCCTGCCCCAGGGAATGACATTGACGATGCGCGCGACAAGGGGTTCGAGGTGATCCCACAACCACGCTTCCAGCAGAAGCAGCAGCGCGAGAATGACCCATAGCGGTCGGAAGAGATTGCGGCGCATTTGTCGTAAATAGTAACCCCGCCGGCTACCGCAACAAAAGCAAGACTTTTGCCAGCAAATTCAACCCTGTGAACCGCCGAATACGGTCGGAATGTGTATTTCCCTCGCCTGACGCCGACTCAAAGGATCTACGACCGAACGCGTCCGCCATCCACATTCAACGTTTGTCCGGTGATAAAGGCCGAATCGTCGCTGGTGAGGAACGAGACGGCGCCAACCAGATCGTCCGGAACCTCCACCCGCTTGATTGCCTGCATCTGCGCAACCGCGGCAAACTCCTCGTCCATGGTCTTGAATCCGGGGCGCGGCGAGCGCACCAGCGTGCCGGGCGAGCGCGTGAGCCCGGGCGCGATCGCATTGACTGTGATTCCATCGCCCGCGAGGTCGCTTGCGAGAGCGCGCGTGAAGCCGACAATGCCGCCCTTGCTGGCGACATAGTGTGCAAAGCCGGTCACCACCGACCCGAGCGTACTGGACGCCATGTTGACCACACGGCCCCATTTGCGCGCGCGCATGCCGGGCACGAATGCCGCGGTCACCAGAAAGGTGCCATCGAGATTGATCGAAAGAACCTTGCGCCAGTCGGCGAAGCTCATCTCCGGGAAATTCTTCTGCGGGAAGACGCCGGCGCAATTCACGACGATGTCAACATGGCTGAATTTGCTTTGTACCTGTTTGGCCATGGCCGCGACTGACACTTCCGAAGACACGTCGCAGTTCACGGCCAGCGCGTCACGCCCCGCGGCCTCGATCAGCTTCACCGTGTCCTTGCCGTCGGCGATATCGGCAACCGCCACGTGCACGCCGTCCTCGGCCAGCCGCTTCGCAAAGGCCTGCCCAATGCCGTTCGCTGCACCAGTAATGACGGCGACTTTATCCTCGTGGCCTTTGGCCATATCGATTTCCCCTTGCGAAAATTGCCTGCGACCGTTGAACCCATCATTTGTCATCACCGGGCGCACGCAAGCGCGAGTCCCGGTGACCCCGCTTATGAAGGAACAGTGCCTTTCTAAACGAGATTGCCGGGACGTAGGCGGGCGAGAGCACGCCGTCCTTGGGACGACTATGCCCGGCCATGACAAAAATTGGATTCACATCGCTCTGGACTGCCGCGTTCTACATATGAATCGCGCGCTTCGCCACAGCCATGGCCGCTTCCTTCACCGCCTCCGGCAGCGTCGGGTGTGCGTGGCAAGTACGCGCGATGTCTTCGGCCGAGGCGCCGAACTCCATGGCAAGCACTGCTTCTGCGATCATGTTGCCGGCATCGGCACAAATGAGATGCACACCGAGCACGCGATCGGTTTTTGCGTCGGCGATAATCTTCACGAAGCCGTCTGTCGTCAGGTTGACCTTGGCGCGGCCGTTTGCAGTGAATGGAAACTTGCCGACATTGTAGGCGATGCCGGCTGCCTTCAGCTCTTCCTCGGATTTTCCAACGGTCGCAATCTCAGGGTACGTATAAATCACGTTCGGAATCGCATCGTAGTTGACGTGACCGGCCTCCCCGACGAGAATTTCCGCAAGGGCAACGCCTTCGTCCTCAGCCTTGTGCGCCAGCATCGGCCCGGCAATCACATCGCCGATCGCCCATACACCGGGCACGCTGGTCGCGTAATAATGATCGACAACGACGCGACCGCGCTCGTCAACCTTCACGCCAAGCTCCTTGAGCCCAAGTCCGTCTGTATATGCCACTCGTCCGATCGCGACCAAAACGACATCGGCCTCGACTGTTTCCGCCGCGCCCCCTTTCGCGGGCTCGATTGCCGCTTTCAACCGCTTTCCCGATGCGTCGACCGCCGTCACTTTTGACGACAGTTTGAATGTCATGCCCTGCTTCTCGAACAAGCGCTGCGCCTGCCGGCGTACTTCGCCGTCCGTGCCGGGCAAGACGCCATCGAGAAATTCGACAACAGTCACCTGCGCGCCGAGCCGCCGCCAGACCGAGCCGAGCTCAAGTCCGATCACGCCGGCACCGACGACGAGCAGATGCTTCGGCACCTCGGGCAACGACAGCGCGCCGGTGGATGAGACAATGCGCCTTTCGTCGATTTCGATGCCCTTCAGGCGTGCAACATCTGAGCCGGTGGCAATGACGATGGATTTGGCTTCGAGCGTTTGCGTCTTGCCGTCAGCGCCCGTTACTTCGACCTTGCCGGGCGCCGCAATGCGCGCACTGCCGTGGAATGCTTCGATCTTGTTCTTCCTGAACAGGAAATCGACGCCCTTTACATTGCCATCGACGCCCTGATCCTTGAACGCCATCATCGCGGTAAGATCGAGCTTCGGCGGGGAAACGCCTATACCCATTTTTCCAAACGTGTGTCCTGCGTCATCGAATAATTCCGATGCATGCAACAAGGCTTTCGAGGGAATGCAGCCAATGTTGAGGCAGGTGCCGCCATAGGTGGCGCGCTTTTCGACCACTGCCGTTTTCAGGCCAAGCTGCGCCGCGCGAATAGCGCAGACGTAGCCACCGGGACCGGTTCCGATGACGATGAGGTCGTAGGCCATCGTTACTCCGCGCTCTCAATCGTCATGGCTCGTCCCGGCCATCCACGTCCTAAGTAAGCAAGACGTGGATGCCCGGCACAAGGCCGGGCACGACGGAAAAAATTACAGGTCAAGGACAACCCGCGCCGGATCCTCCAGGCCTTCCTTCACCCGCACGAGGAAGGTGACAGCCTCGCGGCCGTCGACGATACGGTGATCATAAGACAGCGCAAGGTACATCATCGGCCGTGCTTCGATTTTACCTTCATGAACGACCGGCCGTTCCTGGATCTTGTGCATGCCGAGGATGCCGGACTGTGGCGCGTTCAGGATCGGCGTCGACATCAACGAGCCGTAGACGCCGCCATTTGTGATCGTGAAAGTGCCACCCTGCATCTCCTCAATCTTGAGGCTGCCATCGCGTGCGCGACGGCCAAGATCGGCGATGGTCTTTTCGATTTGTGCGAGCGACATGTGATCGGCGTCGCGCACCACTGGCACAACGAGGCCCTTCTCCGTGCCGACCGCGATCCCGACATGGTAATAGTTCTTGTAGACGATATCCGTGCCATCGATCTCAGCATTGACGGCGGGAATTTCTTTCAGCGCCTGGATGCAGGCGCGCACGAAGAAACCCATGAAGCCGAGCTTCACGCCGTGTTTCTTCTCGAACAGGTCCTTGTACTGATTGCGCATATGCATCACAGCGCTCATGTCGACCTCGTTGAAGGTCGTGAGCATGGCGGCGGTGTTCTGTGCGTCCTTCAGGCGGCGAGCAATGGTCTGGCGCAACCGCGTCATGTGCACGCGCTCTTCGCGCGCGGCATCGTCGGCAGGTGACGGCGCACGCATCTGCACCGGGGTGGCAACCGGCGTCGGTGCCGCCGCGGCGCGTTCGATGGCGCTCAGCATGTCGCCCTTGGTGACCTGCCCATGCAGGCCAGTGCCGGCGATTTTTGAGGGATCGACCCCGCTTTCCGCCGCGATCTTCCGGACCGACGGCGGCACCGGCATTTCGATGGGTCTTGCGGCCGGAGCGGGTGCGGCCGCCTTCGGCGCTTCCGCGGGCCGCGCGGCGGGAGCAGCCGATTTCGCTGTTGCGGCTGCGGCACCTTCCTTGATCCGGCCGAGCAACGCGCCAACCCCGACGGTTTCGCCGTTCTTGGCGGCGATATCGCCCAGAACGCCGGCGGCCGGTGCGGGCACCTCCAGCGTAACCTTGTCGGTCTCAAGTTCGACCAGCGGCTCATCCACCGCCACCGCATCTCCCGGCTGCTTGAACCATTTACCGACGGTCGCCTCGGTCACCGATTCGCCGAGGGTGGGCACGCGAATGTCAGCCATGACTTTTCTCTCGCCTCGTCTGCGTCGTCATAAAGACGTGGATGCCCGGCACAGGGCCGGGCAGGACGGAGTGCAATGGATCACCCAAGCGCCTCTTCCAGGAATTGCTTGAGCTGCGCCAGGTGTTTCGACATCTGCCCAACCGCGGTCGAGGCCGAGGCCGGCCGACCCGCATAGCGCATTGTGCGGTTCCTCGCGCCAATCTGATTAAGGATCCACTGCAAAAAGACGTCAACGAAGAACCACGCGCCCATATTGCGCGGCTCCTCCTGGCACCAGACCATCTCCGCCTGCTTGAAACGTGAAAGCTCGGTGACTAATGCCTTGGTCGGGAATGGATAGAGCTGCTCAATGCGCAGGAGATAGATATCGTCGATGCCGCGCTTCTCGCGCTCCTCGTAAAGATCGTAATAGACTTTGCCTGAACACATAACGACGCGGCGAACCCTGTCGTCGGCGACGAGCCTGATCTTCTCGTTAGGCAGCAGCTGCGCGTCGTCCCACAGCAGGCGGTGGAACGACGTACCCGTTACCATCTCGTCGAGCCGCGACACCGCACGCTTGTGGCGCAGCAGACTTTTCGGTGTCATCAGGATCAGCGGCTTGCGGATTTCGCGCTTCAACTGACGGCGCAGCGCATGGAAGTAGTTCGCCGGCGTGGTGAGGTTTGCCACCTGCATGTTGTCTTCCGCGCACATCTGCAGGAAACGCTCGAGCCGCGCCGAGGAATGCTCCGGGCCCTGGCCTTCGTAGCCATGCGGCAGCAGGCAAACGAGACCGGACAGTCGCAGCCACTTGCGCTCGCCGGATGAGATGAACTGGTCGAACACGACCTGTGCGCCATTGGCGAAGTCACCGAACTGCGCTTCCCACAATGTCAGCGCGTTGGGCTCGGCGGTGGAATAACCGTATTCAAATCCCAGCACCGCCTCTTCCGACAGACTTGAATTTAGCACCTCGAAGCGCGCCTGCTCCTTGCCGAGATGATTGAACGGGGTGTGGCGCTCCTCGGTGTTCTGATCGAACAGCACCGAGTGGCGCTGCGAGAATGTGCCGCGTTCGCTGTCCTGGCCGGACAGGCGTACCGGGTGCCCTTCCTTCAGCAGTGAACAGAAGGCGAGCGCCTCGGCGGTAGCCCAATCGATCCCCTCGCCGGTCTCGATCGCCTTGGCGCGGTGGTCGAGGAAGCGCTGCACCGTCTTGTGGACGCTGAAACCCGCCGGCACGACCGTGATCTTCTTGCCGATCTCGCGCAGTGTTTCTGGCGCAACGCCGGTATTGCCACGGCGCGGATCTTCGACCTCTCCGGTCGGCTTCAATCCCGCCCAACGGCCGTCAAGCCAGTCAGCCTTGTTCGGCTTGTAGCCCTGCGCTGCTTCAAATTCGGCCTCCAGGCGCGCCCGCCAGTCGGCCTTCATCTTTTCGACTTCGCCCTCGGTGACGACACCTTCGGCAGTCAGTTTCTTGCCGTAGATTTCCAGCGTGCTCGGATGCGAGCGGATCTTCTTGTACATCAGCGGCTGGGTGAACGACGGCTCGTCGCCTTCGTTGTGACCGAAGCGCCGGTAACAGAACATATCGATGACCACCGGGCGCTGGAACTTCTGCCGGTACTCGATCGCAACTTTGGCCGCGAACACCACCGCCTCCGGATCGTCGCCGTTGACGTGGAAGATCAGCGCCTCGATCATCTTGGCGACGTCGGAGGGATAGGGCGAGGAACGCGAATAGCGCGGATAGGTCGTGAAGCCGATCTGGTTGTTG
>DASXLC010000077.1:0-6172 GCA_036496445.1 Pseudolabrys sp.
GCGGTCATCCGGCGTCGTCGTGTTTGTCTTACCTGCAATTTTCGCTTCACCACGTTCGAGCGTGTGCAATTGCGCGAGCTGACTGTCATCAAGCGCAATAGCCGGCGCGTGCCGTTTGATCGCGATAAATTGATGCGTTCCGTGCAGATCGCGCTGCGCAAACGTCCGGTCGATCCCGAACGCATCGAGCAAACGGTTTCAAAGATTGTTCGCGAACTGGAGAGTCAGGGCGAAAGTGAAATTTCCTCCGAAGCGATCGGCGAAATTGTGATGGAGCATTTGCGTGAGCTCGACGATGTTGCCTATGTGCGCTTCGCTTCCGTCTATCGCAATTTCCGCGAAGCCAAGGACTTCCGCGCCGCGCTCGACGAATTGTCGGGTGAGGACGATGGCCGGCCCGCGGCCAGCGCACGAAAATGAACGAACACGCCGCGCCTGTTTCGCAACCGGTCTCGGACGACGAGCGCTACATGCAGCTCGCATTTGCGGTCGGGCGGCGCAATCTTGGTCACACCTGGCCGAACCCTGCGGTCGGCGCGTTGATCGTCAAGGACGGCATCATTGTCGGTCGCGGCTGGACCCAGCAGGGCGGCCGACCTCATGCTGAAGTCGAGGCACTGCGCCGCGCCAAAAAAGCGGCGCAGGGCGCCACTATGTATGTGACGCTTGAGCCATGCTCACATCAGGGCAAAACGCCACCATGTGCCGATGCAATTGTCCGTGCCGGCATCGCCCGCGTTGTTTCGGCGCTGGAAGACCCAAATCCGGAGGTGGCGGGGCAGGGGCACGAGAAACTGCGCGCCAAAGGCGTTGTTGTCGATATCGGCCTGGGCGCCGACGAAGCGCGCCGCATCCACGCGGGTCACATCACCCGCGTTTCTCAAGGGCGGCCGCATGTGATGCTCAAGCTGGCGATCTCGGCCGACGGCAAGGCGGGGCTGGCCGGCCGAAGGCAGGCGTCGATCACTGGCGAGGCAGCGCGCGGGCGCGTGTTCCAAATGCGTGCGGCAAGCGATGCCATATTGGTCGGTATCGGCACCGTATTGTCGGATGACCCGCAACTCACCTGCCGTTTGCCCGGCATGTTCGAGCGCTCGCCGGTTCGTGTCGTCCTTGATGCACAATTGCGGGTGCCGCTGTCGACCTCGGTTGTTGCAACCGTGCGCGAAACGCCCACATGGGTTTTCACCTCGCACAAGGCATCCCCGATCGCCGGGGAGATCCTTCAGCAAAAAGGCTGCAAGGTCTTTCGTGTTGATGAAAGCGACGGCCGGCTGGATATTCAGCAGGTGTCGAAGACGCTTGCCGAGCAGGGCATCACGCGGCTGATGGTGGAGGGCGGTCCGGCTGTTGCGGCCAGCTTCGTCGAAGCCGACCTTGTGGATGAAGCAGTCTTGCTGCGCGGCGAGAAACCCATTGGTGCAACGGGTATCGATCCGCTGGAAAAAATGCCACTCGAGGCATTGACCGGCCGGCTTGCGAGGCGCGGCAGCGAAAGGCTCGACGCCGATACAATCGAAAGTTTCGTGCGGGTCTAGGTCATGTTCACCGGCATCGTTACCGACGTGGGGGAGGTGCGTTCGGTCAACCTGCGCTCGGACAATTTGCATCGCATCACGATCTTTTGCGCCTATCCTCGCATCGAAATCGTGCAGGGTGCATCGATCGCCTGTTCAGGCGTTTGTCTGACGGTGGTGGATGCGGGCGAGGAAGATGGGCGCGTCTGGTTCGCAGTCGATGCAGCGGCTGAAACCCTGCGTGTCACTACGGCGGGCCGCTGGCGTCATGGGTCAAAAATCAATCTCGAACGTCCGTTGAAATTCGGCGACGAGCTGGGCGGACATCTGGTTGCAGGCCATGTGGATGGCATTGCGATCGTGATCGCACGTGAGGACATGAAGGACATGGCGCGTATCGCGCTGCGCGCTCCACCCGAACTTGCGCGCTTCATCGCGCCCAAGGGCTCGGTCACCCTGGACGGCATCTCGCTTACGATCAATGCAGTGGACAATGATACATTTTCAGTGCTGGTCATTCCGCACACTTTGCAGGTGACCACAATCGGGGCATTGCGCAAGGACGACGGTGTCAATCTCGAAGTCGATACGATGGCGCGGTACGCTGCGCGGCTGGCGGAGATGAAGTAGAATGTTGTTTGGGCGTGGATCGCCTGCTACGACGCCCAGGGATATTGATTATGGCAAAGAAAAAGCGCAGCGCGAGGGAACGCGACAGCCTGCATATGCTGATCGTGGAATCACGCTTTTATGACAATATTTCCGACGAGCTTTTAGCCGGCGCAACGCGCGTGCTGGATGGCGCCGGCGCGCGATATGACCGCGTCACAGTGCCCGGCAGTCTGGAAATTCCCGCTGCCATAGTGATCGCCATGGAGGCCGCGCGGCGCCGTCGGGCACCCTATGATGGTGTTGTTGCGCTCGGCTGCGTGATCCGCGGTGAGACTCACCATTTCGAGATCGTCGCAAACGAGTCGGCGCGCGCATTGACGGACCTTGCGATGAAGGAGTGCCTCCCGATCGGCAACGGCATTCTCACTGTCGAGAGCGAGGCCCAGGCGCACGCTCGCGCCCGCCCTGAAGAAGGCAACAAAGGTGGCGAGGCCGCCCGCGCCGCGCTCATGCTGGTCGCGCTCAAGCACACATTGGCCTGGCGCTGATGGCCGCGGGTCCCGCACGTGACGACAAGGATGCGCGCAAGGCGAACAAGCGCGGCGCCGCCCGGCTCGCAGCGGTGCAGGCGCTCTATCAGATGGACCTCGCCGGTACCGGTCTGAACGAAATCCTTGCCGAATTCGAAAGCCACTGGATCGGCCGCGAAGTCGAGGGTGCGCAATATCTGCCGGCCGAAGCGGCATTCTTTCGCGATATTGTTTCCGGCGTGGTCCACGAACAGCGAGAGCTGGACCCGCTGATTGATGAAGCCTTGTCAAAGGGCTGGCCGCTCAAGCGGATCGAAACAGTATTGCGGGCAGCGTTGCGGGCCGGCGCTTATGAGCTGATCCACCGGAACGACGTGCCTGCGCGGGTCGTGGTGGCCGAATATGCCGACGTCGTGGCCGCCTTTGTCGAGCGTGACGAGACCGGCATGGTCAACGCCGTGCTCGACCAGCTCGCGCGGCGTGTGCGTGCGGACGAATTCGGTCGCGCCGCCGGGTGACACGGATGGCCCCGCACGACGACATCTCGCCCGAAGACCGCCTGATCGCGCGTTTCTTCAAGCCGCTTGCGACGCATCCCGGGGCTCTCGGCCTTTCCGATGATGCGGCCTTTCTCACGCCGCCAGCGGGATATGATCTGGTGCTCACAACCGACGCTATCGTCGGCGGGGTGCATTTTTTCCCCGAGGATGCCGCTCATACGGTGGCTGGCAGGGCGTTGCGCGTGAACTTGTCGGACCTCGCCGCGAAGGGTGCGCGACCGCTTGGTTTCCTGTTGTCGCTCGCTCTGCCCAGGGAGATCGACGAGCAGTGGCTTGAGGGGTTTGCGCAAGGCCTGCGCGCCGACGCCGACCTGTTCGGCTGTCCACTGTTCGGTGGCGATACCGATCGCACACAGGGGCCGATCGTGGTTTCCATTGCCATGTTTGGCACCGTTCCTGAAGGGACGATGGTACGGCGCGCCGGTGCCAAAGCGGGAGACCGCGTATTCGTCACCGGTACGATCGGCGATGCGGCGCTCGGCGTGATGATACGTAACGGCAAGGGCTGGAAATTGGACGAGCTGCAGCGCCAGCATCTCCTTTCACGATATCTGGTGCCGCAGCCGCGCAACGCACTGGCAGAGGCCGTACGGAACCATGCTTCGGCGGCGATGGACGTCTCGGACGGTCTGGTCGGCGATTTCGCCAAGCTGTGCCGGGTTTCCGGCGTCGCGGCTGATGTTGATATTTCACGGGTGCCGCTCTCGGATGCGGCCAGGGCCGTGATCGCTGCCAACCCGGATGCGGTCGAATCCGTGCTTACGGGTGGCGACGATTACGAGATCGTCTGCACTGTGTCGCCGGCCAAAGCCGGAAGCTTCCACGCGGCGGCCGGGGCTGCCAACGTCGCGGTCAGCGAGATCGGCGAGATCAAGGGCGGTGAGGGCGCGCGCTTCATTGCTGCCGACGGCCGCGCGCTGACCTTCAAGCGCGCCTCGTTCACCCATTTCTGAAATGGCAAGAGTTTTGTGGGACGAAGCCATGCGGCACAGCTATAATGCAGCGACAAGGAACGGGAATTCGCTATGCACGACATGACGGCAAAGCAGGCGGCTGTGACGTCGGGCGGCCAGCATCCGAACTTTCAGAAGCATCATGCGCGGTTTCCGACCACGGCCTGGCTACGGCGGCGGGCCCCGCGCAATGTGCCGCTTTTCGCGTTCGAATATGGCGATACCGGTGCAGGCAACGACGTCGGCGTTGCGCGCAATTGGGCCGCGTTCGATGCCGTCGAAATCGTGCCGCGCTATGGCGTGATGCCATCCTTGCCGCCGGTCGATGTGAAATTGTTTGGAAGCACCTACGCGGCACCCATTGGCGTTGCCCCCATGGGCGGGCCGTCCCTGGTCTGGCCGGGTGCGGATCTGCTGATGGCTAAGGCTGCGCAACGCGCGCGCGTGCCCTACACGCTCAGTGTCGCAGGTGGCGCCACCATAGAACAGGCAGCCGAAGCTGCGCCCGATGTATTCTGGCTGCAGCTCTATCGGTTCTGGCACGATGATCACAAGATCGGCTTCGATCTGGTACGGCGCGCGCAGGCGGTCGATGCCAAGGTGCTCGCGCTCACGCTTGACGTGCCGGTCCGCACCACGCGGTCGCGCGAGACCTACGCCGGGCTCGCCCATCAATTTCGCCCGAACGCGCGGATGATCTACGAAATGATGATCCGTCCAAAATGGCTGCTCGCGCTCATGCGCAACGGCTACCCGCGCTTTGCGACCATCAGCGACTACGCACGCCCCGGCGCCGGCACGAATGAGATTATTGCCTATGCGCGCTCGCGGATGGGCGGCGCCTTTTCCTGGGAAGAGGTCAAGCGCTATCGGGACGCGTGGAAAGGGCCGATGGCGCTCAAGGGCATTCTGCATCCGGAAGATGCCCAGAAAGCGGTCGCACTCGGCATTGAGGGCATATGGGTTTCCAACCATGGTGGGCGCCAGATCGAGGCGTTGACGCCTTCAATCGATGTCCTGCCGGCAATCGTCTCGGCAGTTGGAGAAAAGGCGACGGTTGTCCTCGACAGCGGCGTGCGCAGCGGCCAGGACGTCATGCGGGCAGTGGCGCTCGGCGCCGACGCGGCCTTTGCGGGAAAGTCGTTCCTTTGGGCGGTTGCAGCACTCGGCGACGAAGGACCTGACTACCTGATTGACCTCTATATCGATGAATTGCGCGCTTCTCTTGGTCAAATCGGAGCCCGGTCGTTGGCGGAGGCGAGGGCGGCGACCATTCGTCATCCCGGCGCGATCGTCTTCGAAAAAAGCAATCGGTAACCCGCAATCTTTCGGACTCAATCCTGCTCTGCGCGCCCGGCATTGGCGATTCGGCGGGATCATGTCTACAAGGGGCGGCTTTCCGGGAACCCCTCCATGTCGGCGATTGCCGAGCCTTTCCAGCACGCCAAGCCCGATGACAACCTAGCGCGTCGCAATGCGATGGTGCTGGCAGTCGCGCAGGCGCTCGCCGGCGGCAACAACACCGTCATTGTGAGCACCGCCAGCATCGTCGGCGCCGTGCTCGCGCCCGACAAAGGGCTCGCGACCTTGCCCATCACCGCCATGGTGTTTGGCATGTGGTTCGGCACACTGCCACTTGGCGTATTGGCACGTCACTTCGGCCGTCGCTTTGCGCTGCAATGCGGCTCGGCCTTTGGAATTATTTCGGGTCTGATTTCCTGCGTCGCAGTGATGAACGGCCATTTCTGGCTGCTGCTGGTCGGGACATTCTGTGGCGGGCTCTACGCTGCCGCGCATCAATCCTATCGTTTTGCCGCTGCCGATACCGCGAGCGACGCCTACCGGCCGAAAGTTGTTTCCTGGGTCCTCGCGGGCGGAATTTTCGCGGCGGTGATCGGCCCGCAGCTCGTCATCTTCACAAAGGACTTGCTGTCGCCGCACTTGTTTGCGGCCAGCTATCTCGGGCAGTCGGCCTGCGCCGTGGCGGCGGCCTTCGTGCT
>DASXLC010000078.1:0-8370 GCA_036496445.1 Pseudolabrys sp.
AAGCTGACGATCGACGCCCTGCCGTTTTATAGTGGCATCGCCATGGGCGGCGCACTGATCGTCGTGTTTGGCGCGCTTGGCGTGGTTGCACTCATCACCTGGCTCGGCCAATGGCGCTATCTGTGGAGGGAATGGCTGACGAGCCTCGATCACAAGAAGATCGGCATCATGTACGTGACGTTGGCGCTGATCATGTTGGTGCGCGGCTTCATTGATGCCATGATGATACGGACCCAGCAGGCGGTCGCTCTCGACTCGCATGGCTATCTGCCGCCGGACCATTTCGATCAGATTTTCACCTCCCACGGCACCATCATGGTCTTCTTCGTGGCAATGCCGTTCGTGGTCGGCCTGTTCAGCGTCATCGTTCCGCAACAGATCGGTGCGCGCGACGTAGCGTTCCCGTTCATCAACTCGGCGAGCCTGTGGCTGACCGCGTCCGGCGCCGCTTTGGTTATGATCTCGCTCGTCATCGGCAAGTTTTCCGCCGCTGGCTGGAGCGCTTACCCGCCCTACTCGGAAGCGCAGTTCAGTCCAGGCGTCGGGGTCGATTACTGGATCTGGGCGATCCTAGTCAGCGGCGTCGGCTCCCTGCTGACCGGTATCAATTTCCTCGTCACTATCATCAAGCGGCGAGCGCCAGGCATGAGGTTGATGATGATGCCGCTGTTCACCTGGACGGCGCTCTGTACCAGTATCATGATAGTGTTCGCCTTTCCGGCTTTGATCGTCGCCGCTACGCTGCTTGGTCTCGACCGCTATCTTGGCATGCACTTTTTTACCGATGGCGATGGCGGCAGCGTAACCAACTACATCAACCTATTCTGGATGTGGGGCCATCCGGAAATCTATATCCTGATTTTACCGGCGTTCGGCGTCTATTCTGAGATCGTGGCGACTTTCTCGGGCAAGCGATTGTTCGGTTACGCGTCGCTGGTCTACGCAACTGCGGCCATCGCGGTGCTCTCGTTCATCGTCTGGCTGCACCACTTCTTCACCATCGGCACCAGCCATGATGTGAACGCCTTTTTTGGTCGGGTGGCTCCGCTCGTCGCCGTGCCGACAGCCGTTGCGATTTTCGACTGGTTATTCACGATGTATCGCGGCCGGGTAGAATTTTCCCTGCCGATGCTTTTTACGCTCGGTTTTATCGTAACGTTTGTCCTTGGCGGCATTACCGGCGTTTTGCTCGCGGTCGCGCCGGATCTGATGAACGATACAACCTTCCTGGTGGCACATTTCCACAACGTATTCATCCCCGGAGCGCTGTTCGGCTATTTCGCCGGCTACCAGTATTGGTTCCCTAAGGCGTTCGGCTTTCGGCTGGAGGAAAAATGGGGCCGCCGCGCGTTCTGGGCCTGGATCGTCGGCTTCTATCTCGCCTTCATGCCGCTTTATGTTCTCGGCTTCATGGGTATGCCGCAGCGCCTCCAGCGCTACTATGTCCCCGGCTGGCAGCCGTATCTAATCGTAGCCGAGCTCGGCGCCTTCTTGATCCTGTGCGGCATCACCTTCCTTGCCATTCAGCTCGCCGTGAGCATCCGCAATCGCGTAGCGCTTGCAATCGCTACTGGCGATCCATGGAACGGCAGGACACTGGAATGGGCGACCGCCTCGCCGCCGGCGGCCTACAATTTTGCCGTCGTGCCACACGTGCGGGGCATCGATGCATGGTGGGCCCTAAAGCAGGCGGGGAGGGCGGGCTACAAACCCGCCCGCTTCCACGACATTATCATGCCTGCCAATAGCAGCGCCGGCGTCGTGCTTGGAGCGATGTCGTTCGTGTTCGCCTTTGCGATGATCTGGCAAATCTGGTGGCTGGCCGCCGTCGGCGGGCTCGGCATGTTCGCTGCGGTGCTGTCGCAGACTTTCCGTGATCATGCCGAGCACCGCATCCCGGCGAGCGAAATCGAAACGATCGAGCACCGCCGCACCATGGCTCCCGCATTCGCACCCGGGGCGCCGACGTGACCGACGCCGTCATCACCGCCGGTCAAGACGAAGATACCGAAGCCGAACGAGCCGAACGCGTCATCAACGAAAAGGCGTACGCTTCTGGATCTACCTGATGAGCGACGCGACCATCTTCGCGTTGCTCTTCGCGACCTGATCCTATGTGGCGACGCAGCTCTCGAAGCCTTCGCTGATCAACTTGCCGGGCAGGTTGCGGCCGATGAAAATGATCCGGCTGTCGCGTTTCTCGTCGGCCTTCCACGGCCGCTGATGATCGCCGTCAAGGATCATGTGCACGCCCTGAAAGACAAAACGCTGGTCGTCGTCTTTGAAGGCGAGAATGCCCTTGCAGCGCAGAATACTCGGGCCTTCCTTCTGCACCAGATCCTGCACCCAAGGAAAGAATTTGTCGGGATCGAGCGGCTTATCGGTGCGCAGCGCAATCGATTGCATCTCCTCGTCGTGGTAGTGCTTGAGCCCGCCAAGCGCATGATCGTGATCGTGGTCGTGATGATGCTCGTGATCGTGGTAATCGTGATCGTCGCCGCCGAGGAAGTCCGGTTCAAGATCGAGGATGCGATCGAGATCGAATGCGTTACGGCCGAGCACCGCATCCAACGGAACCTTGGCCCGCTGCGTCTTGTGCAGCTTGGCGTAAGGATTGATACCGCGAATGCGCGCCTCGACGTCGCTCAATTCATCAGGTGAGACCAGATCCGTCTTGTTGATCAGAATCACGTCGGCAAAAGCGATCTGATTCTTGGCTTCCGGCGCATCCTTGAGCCGCTCGTTGAGCCACTTGGCGTCGGCGACGGTGACAACGGCGTCAAGCCTGGTCTTGCGTCCGACATTCGGGTCCATGAAGAATGTTTGCGCCACCGGCGCCGGGTCGGCAAGGCCGGTGGTCTCGACGATGATGGCGTCGAATTTTCCTTTTTGCCGCATCAGGCCATCGAGAATTCGCATGAGATCGCCGCGCACGGTGCAGCAGATGCAGCCGTTGTTCATCTCGAACACTTCTTCGTCGGCGCCGACCACGAGGTCGTTGTCGATGCCGATTTCGCCAAATTCATTGACGATCACGGCGTATTTCTTGCCGTGCGGCTCGGAGAGGATGCGGTTGAGCAAGGTCGTCTTGCCGGCGCCGAGATAGCCGGTCAGTACCGTCACCGGAATTTTTTCAGACGTAGATTGCTCGGGCATTGCTGTCCTCTGGTGTTTGGCGCCTGGTCTGGGGCCGCCTGCCCCTGGCGCCGGAAGCGCAAAACGGGTTCGCTCTTGAGCTCTTCCTGGGCCCTGCTGCGGCGGTCAGAGCGAAATTGATATTGGCGAAACTGTTGGTGGCATCGATAAAGACTTAATTTCGGAGTGGCCGGGAGACTATATACGCAATCGCGGCCCCGGCCAAAACCCAGCCGGGTTCGTCCCAAAGCCGTACCATTTAATTTCACTCTCATGTGTCTGAAACCCTCGGCAAGTCTTAGACCAAGATGGGGCCAATGAGTTCCCCGTCGCACAATTCAAGATAGGTCTGGACAGCTTCGATCAGTCTTCTTCGGCGCCGCGCGTGCGCTCGGCGTTCTTGGCCGGATCGACGACGTGCAGCCGGATATGGTCCTCAATAACTTCCGTCATGAGGCTATTCATGGCCCCGCGGGCGGCAACAGGTATAACACGATGGCGCTACCCTTTTCGTCCTCGTGAGCACGCTCGACCGCCTCGACCTGGCCGCCCACCCGCAACTTTTCTTTCTTACGTCTGGTGTGGGACACCGTTGACACTGTGTCTTCATGGAGTACGGGATACCCTATGGATAGGATGGGAGGTGGGGTATAGACGAGGGCGCCAGAGTGTGAAGCTGTGATGCCTACGCTCGCGCAACGTCCCTGCATTCCTTGCCGAGGCGGCGTCGAACCGCTCACGCGCGAACAGTGTGCACTCTATCTCGCCGAGGTTTCCAACTGGGAACTTGACGCGACGGCACGCAGCATCAAGCGCCGCTTCCAATTTCACGACTATCGAACCGCCTTGGCGTTCGCCAATGCGGTGAGCGCGCTTGCAGAGGAAATCTGGCATCACCCGGAGCTTGCGTTGGGATGGGGCTTTTGCGACGTATCATTGACCACCCGGAAAATCGGAGGGTTGCACGAGTCCGATTTCGTGATGGCCGCCCGGATCGATGCATTGGCCTCAGGCCCACTCGATTCGGCCTGGCTGCCGCCGCTCCCTCCACCGAGGAGAACGAAACAATAGCGGCTAAAGCCTACGGCAGCTGGCGCATGCATTCTTAGTTGACGCTCCAAAGCGCGCTCTAGTAGTACACGGCTCTTATCCTGTCTTCGCTCCCCAAAACTGGCACCAACCGTCAGGACTGATCGGGTCGACCACGATTTTGCAAGATGCCGGCGGCGTCACAAACTGAATGCAGGTCGAGCATTTCTGGTCGTCTTTTGGGGTCTCCTGATATTTGGCTACTTCGTGAGCTAGTTTGGTTTGAGCCAAGGCCGTACGAGCGGCTGGCGCGCTTAGGATGAATCCTCCCGCAGCAATCGATACACTATTCAATAGAATCGCGCGGCGAGAGGCGCTCCCAACGGGTCCGGTTGTTGGCTTCGACACGGCATTACCTCCCTTGGGGTTTCAAGTAGAGCCGAGATTCCTCAGGAAGATCAGTTTCCTCTTTCTGGCTCCCACCGCAAGCTCAAACTTTCCTACTTGGGGTTGGCGTCGAAGCCAATACAATATACGGGAGCGCTAGAGCTCCGGCGGCGTTCAGCGCGGCGGCAGCTTTGCTGAACCGATAGCCGCGGGGTGGCGGCAACGAAACGACCATCAGGATGCACTCGGCGCTGTGGATTTCCGCTGCGCGCCAATAAGGAGCGGCACGGGCCCGCAGCGTTCAGGCTGGGGGCTGGGGTGTGTCGCCGTCCGACGTTGCTCGAACTGCAACATCAACCGGAACTCGATCACCGCCTGGTCAATCGCCGCGCCATCCCGCTACTTGGGTCCGTACTTTTCTAAGATCAAACGGCAGTACTCCTCATCCACCGCCTTGAGGGAGATATGATTTTTCGCCGCGTAAGCTTGGTCCCAAAGCTCCTTGTCGCGTGGCGCATTAAGCAAGATTGCGCTTTGCTCAATGCTCCTCATAGTTTTATTTAAAACATCATCAATGTCGGCTGATCCGAACAGTCGTTTCCAAAATCCCATTTCGCACCCCCGAGGGTGGGATTATCGAAACAGTGTAGCGAGCGCGCCAGCGGTGAAAGCGCGAGGCGGAGGAGGATTGCGGAGACAACATATCGGCATCCCCGTTCCTTCAACTCGCCGTCAATATCAAACGCCTCGCTCAGCCGCATCCCGGTGCTCGCCACAATCGGAACAGTAGTTGATCCGACGGCTGTGCCGCGTTTCTGCCAGCCGGCGCGGAAGGGTGCGGGCACGCGGTGACGTCGCTTGGCACGACACTCTTCATCAAGCATTCGAAGGATGGGAGTGGCGTAGCAGAACGCTATGCCCGCTGTCGAGCGGGCTGCGACGGTACAAACCACATCTATCGATGAGAGCGCTGCTTGCGGAGACGGTCATCGCTGCGAACGCCGTCTGCCGCGACATCACGTTTGGCGATTCGGCGCAAGGCGGAGGTCTGAGCAAGGTCTTTATCTTCGCTGCAAATCACCGGCCGCGCGGGCGAGGATTTCCACTAGGCTTTCTGTGCTATCCGCGTCTGGTTCCAGCCCCTTACTGGTGGTTCCAAGGGCCCGCCGCCAGCGGCGGATGCGTTCGCCGAGCGCTGTCATGCGGTTGAGCACTACATCGGCGAGCTCGCGGTTCTGCTTGAGATAGGCGCGGCCGTCGTCGGTGATCGTGTAAAGCCTCGGTGGGTCTTCGGTGGATGTCATATAGCCCGCTTCCTTAAGATTGGTCAGCGTCGGATAGACGATGCTGGGAGCTGGCGAGTACCAGTCGGCCGTCTTCTCCTCGATCAGCTTGATGATCTCGTAGCCGTGACGGGGCGCCTCGGCGATGAGCGCGAGCGCAACCAGACGTAGGTCGCCTTGGGCCAGACCTTTGCTGCCCTGGACCAGCTTTTCGTTGCCTTGGGCCGGCATTTTTTCTCGGTCAAGATATATCTTTTGGTAGCTCATATTACGCTCATATTACGATGTAGCGCAAGAAACATGTCTCCGGGGTTAGGTCGTGTTGTACGGGTGCAATGTGCACTCATCATTTACTTCGACTCTGCGCGCGACCGGACCGGATGAGCGATGTTTGCAACCTTCTTTCAAAAGCTGAAGCAGGCTGGCGTACCGGTGACGCCGCGCGAATATCTCATCCTGATGGAGGCGATTGAGAAGGACCTCGCCGGTCGGCGGATCGAGGAGTTCTACTTCGCTCAGCGCCGGTTTCATCGGCGTTGCGCTGTTGCGTACCGACGACACCTCGCAGTCGCGGATCGAGGGCGCCGACTACTGCCTCTACGCTGCCAAGCGCCAGGGGGTGATCGCGTCATTTGCCAGACCGACCCCGAGGCCGAACCGCGCCAATCCTCAAGCCGCACCGCCTGCCCGGGTGGCGTAGCCATCATTGTAAGAATGCCCGCGCTACGACGCGTCGCTCGCCGGCTCGAGCTGGACCGATTCGCCGCAGCCGCATGCCGCGGTCTGGTTCGGATTGTTGAAGATGAACTGCGCGGACAGTTTTTCTACCTTGTAGTCCATCTCGGTGCCGAGCAGGAACATCACCGCCTTCGGGTCGATGAGAATGCGCACGCCCTTGTCCTCGATCGTCTCGTCGAGCGGATCGATCTTTTCGGCGTATTCCATGTAGTAGCTCATGCCGGCGCAGCCGCCGTTTTTGACGCCGACGCGCACCGCCGCGATCGGGCGGTCGGCGTTCGCCATCACCGCCTTGATGCGTTCGGCCGCGGCTTCGGTGAGCTGCATCACTTGTGGTCTCGGCCGGGGAGCGGCCATCGCCTCATCCTCCGCGCGCCGCTGGGTTAGAGCCAACGCGTCAGCTGCAATTTGCAACAGCTCAAAAACCTAAACTAACTTAATATTATCTCATGCGCCAGAATTGACGGCGCAACGCAACAAGATTTTCGTCACCACATATTGAGCACCGTGCGGGCCTCGTCCGACATGCGGCCAGGGTCCCACGGCGGATCCCAGACGATAGTGACCTTGGCTTCGCGCACGCCGGACACGCCCGCGGCCGCGTTCTCCACCTGGCCCGGCATCTCTTCCGCCGACGGGCAGTTCGGCGTCGTCAGCGTCATGTCGATCGTGACCATGCGGTCGTCATCGATGTCGACTTTGTAAATCAGACCAAGCTCGTAGATATCGGCGGGTATTTCCGGGTCGTAGACGGTCTTGAGCGCGGCGACGATTTCGTCGGTCAAGCGCGCCATCTCGTCGGCTGGAATGGTCGGTGGCCGTTCCGCCGCATCGGCGCCGCCGGCTCCAGCCGGGGGAGCGCTTTCCGTCCCAGCTGTTTTCGCTTCGTCCGTCATTTCAAAAATTCCTGCGCTTTCAGGAGCGCCTGCGCCAGAATATCCACCTCGGCCGAACCGTTCGGTCCCGTGATCGCGTGCACCTCGCCGGCGTTCACCGCGAGGTCGACGCCCTTCAATATTTTCTTGCCGTCGATCTCGACGTGCAGATTTTCGATTTCAAGCAATGGCATTCCCTGTCCCGCAAGCTTGGGCGGATCCAAATCGTCCGCCCTCATCCAACCGAACCTTCCAACGAGACTGAGATCAACTTCTGCGCCTCGACCGCGAATTCCATCGGCAATTGCTGCAGCACGTCCTTGACGAAGCCGTTGACCACGAGCGCGGTCGCCTCCTCCGCCGACAGCCCGCGCTGGCGGCAGTAGAACAGCATGTCCTCGGAAATTTTCGAGGTCGTCGCCTCGTGTTCGAACACGGTCGAGGAGTTTTTCGCCTCGATATAGGGCACGGTATGGGCGCCGCACTGATCGCCGATCAAAAGCGAATCGCAATTGGTGAAATTGCGCGCGCCGGCGGCGCGCCGATGCGCCGTGACCAGCCCGCGATAGGTGTTGTTCGAATGCCCGGCGGCGATGCCCTTGGAGATGATCCGGCTCGTGGTGTTCTTGCCGAGATGCAGCATCTTGGTGCCGGAATCGACCTGCTGGTAACCGTTGGAGATGGCGATCGAATAGAATTCGCCGCGCGAGTTGTCGCCGCGCAGAATGCAGCTCGGATATTTCCAAGTGATCGCCGAGCCGGTCTCGAGCTGGGTCCAGGAGATCTTCGCGTTCTTGCCGCGGCAATCGCCGCGCTTGGTGACGAAATTGTAGACGCCGCCGCGGCCTTTGGCGTCGCCCGGATACCAGTTCTGGATCGTCGAATATTTGATCTCCGCATCGTCCAGCGCGATCAGTTCGACG
>DASXLC010000079.1:0-8181 GCA_036496445.1 Pseudolabrys sp.
CACCGATCGCGCTCGACGCGATCGCCGCAAGAACGCCGGACTGGTCACGGGTCATGGCTATGCTTTTGCGACCTGGCGAATGACGCGGTCACAAATGCCATGGCCATAGGCCTGAAAAGACCGGTGGCGGCGGGCCAATTCAAAGCCTTTGACTTGCATCGCGCTTAAGCATCAAATTGGGAGAGTGGAGACGTAAACATGACAATTAAACATGCTGCCATCATTTCGGTATCAGCCATAGTCGCACTGTGCGCACCGCTGGATATTCCGGCACATGCGCGCGGAGGTGGAATCGGAATACGCTCCTTCCATTCCATCAATTCCTTGCACTTTGCAAAGCACTTTCGGCATGCGCGGGGTCACAGAAATTTCAATCAGTGGCCTTTGTACGGCGGTGTCTATGCAATGCCGCCCTATGACAACAATGCCACTCAGGTGCAACCGGCAAATTTTGTTTACGTGGTTGAACCGCCACGCGTGCATAGTTGCCAATACAACAAGGAAACCGTGACGGTGCCGTCGGAAAGCGGGGGTACGCGCGACATCACAGTCACGCGCTGCTGACCGAGTCTGTACAACCGTTCAGAAAATGGACCGCGATATTCACGCGCGTTTTTGACTGGCCAACAGATTTGTGAAAGCTTTCTTCGATCATGAATTTCGTGCGTCAGAACCTCGCACGAAGGTGAGAATGCTGAATTCGAGCACGTCGGGGGCGCAAAATGTATGTAACGAACCAAAGGAGGAATGAGTGAACAAACTTCTTTCTCTCGCAGTGGCCGCCGGCATCAGCTTGTTCTGCGTTGCCGCCACACAGGCCATGCCGCTCGCACCGCTCGAACAGGCACAGGCCGGCCTGACAATTCCGGTCGCTGGTGGTTGTGGAGTCGGCTTTCATCGTGGTCCCTACGGCGGCTGCCGTCGCAATGGTTATTACGGCGGCGTCTATTATGGTGGCGCCGTGGTAGCGCCGGGCGTGGTGGTCGCAGCCCCGCCGGTCGTGGTGGCGCCCGGCCCCTGCGGTGGCCGCGGCTCGCATCGTGTTTGCAACCCGTATCGATGCTGGCGGGTTTGCAACTGATCTGCACGTAACTTCAGTATAGTGTCAGATGGCCCCGCTTCTGCGGGGCCATTTTTTCAAATCGAGCCGATTCGCCGAACCAAACGCCTCGCCTGGCTAGGCGGCGCGACAGAAATCAAGCAGCCTGGCATTTTCCAGTTCATGCATCGCCGCCCTCTTCGCATTCGCTGACATTTCGCCGACCGGAATCGCCGCCAGTTCGTTTGCCCGGATGAGCGGCAAGCGCAGATATGGCGGATCGCGAAACCAGACATATTCGTAAACGTGGCCTGACTCCGCGTGCTCCACGGCGATCGTCCGGCCGTGAATCCTGATGCCGAAGTCACGGACAAACGCGTCCGTTGCAAGTTTCGGCGATTGCAAACCGAAGATCCGATGCAACACCGCATCGATTTCAGTCGGAAAGAACGGCTTGTGCATAATCGCGGCAGCGCCGAGCCTGAGTGCCTCCAGCTCGCGCTGCGTATTGTACTCGCCGGGAATCATCACGACTTTTGTCTGCGGGCTTGCCTGCATCAGGCGTGCGAGCGTCGCGTAGCCGTTCAATCCCGGCATGTTGACGTCAAGGAACACGACGTCAAACGTTTCGGCATTGCAGCGTGCCAGCGCTTCGGCTCCGGTATTTGCCACTTCGATGTTCAGATGAAAAACCGAGCTTGCCAGCACCTTGCGCATGACCTTCAGCGTCACCGGAGAGTCGTCCACCAGCAAGACTTGCATCGGCATCGAAACGCGCCGATGCGTTGCCAGAATTGTATCGATATCGGCGGCACTGAACGGCTTGGTCAGAAACTCGTAAGCCCCGAGCTGGCGCGCAAGATCGATGCAGCGTCTGTTGGCCTGTCCCGATATCAGGGTGACGAATGTCTTGTTGCCGGCAATCCGCGCGGCCCACACGGCGTCCATGCCGCCCATCGTTGGCATATGGACGTCGATGAACGCAAGATCGACCCCGTCATCGAGAGCGTTAAGACACTCCAGGCCGTCGAATGCATGCACGATGCTGGTTGAGTAGTCGTCGGATAGAGCGCTGCAGATCAGCTGGTGAACAGCACTTGAGTCATCAGCGATCAGAACCTTCGAATAGCTCGCATACATAATCGTCCCTCCGTCAGCCTCCCACCCGACAGGAGAAATGCCGCGTTTCGGAATTTGTTCAAGCAACAACTCGTTTCGGAATGAATTTCTGCTTTGATAGTTGTCGCGAGTTTGAGTCAAAAACGGCTAGTACGGTCATACCGCAACGGCGACTGCTTGATGTTGCGGTGACTAGCGTCTCTAGACCCACCCGCCGCGCGCCATGATCGCAGCACACAGCAATATGATGATAATCGCAGCCAGCTCGCCGTGGATGATCTTGCGGATGAAACTCAGCTTGCCCACGCTCGGAGATGGCAGCTTTCCGGCGTTAAGCGTCTTGCGCCAAGACATGAATTCCAAGGTCGGCACGATCGAAAGCAAGGCAACCGCGATAAATACGGAAAACTTCGTCATAAACGCGTGGCTATGAAAATAATGATCTGCGCCCTTCTCGAAGAAAAATACGCGCAGCAGACCTACGACGAGCAAGATCCCGGCCGCCGCTCCAAGCACGCCATCGGCGATGACCAGGCGCCGTGCCGTGGCAAGCGAGAGCTCCTGGCCAATCAGAATGAACTCAACGGCCAACGCCGACACGAGCGTGAAGGCGGCGACATGGTGAAGAAACGCAAAAAGCGTTGACATTCTGCCTGCTTCTCCCGTCCTTCATGTAGGAGCCTGCAGGGTGCGTGCAACCTAGGGAACCCGTCTTTGCCCGCTTGACGGATTTGGGCACGATTACACCGGCAAGTTGTCGTGCTTCCTTGCCGGCATTTCCGCATGCTTGTTTTTCAGCATCGCCAGAGCCCGCGCGATCCGGCGCCGCGTCGAGTGCGGCATGATCACGTCGTCGATGTAGCCGCGCTCTGCTGCGGCGAACGGCGACAGGAACCGGTCCTCGTATTCCTTGGTGCGCGCCGCGATCTTCTGCGGATCATCCATGTCGGCGCGGAAGATGATCTCGACCGCCCCCTTGGCGCCCATGACTGCGATCTGCGCCGTCGGCCACGCGTAGTTAATGTCGCCGCCCACATGCTTGCTCGCCATCACGTCATAGGCACCACCGAAAGCCTTGCGCGTGATCACTGTGATCAGCGGCACCGTGCACTGGCTGTACGCAAACAGGAGCTTGGCGCCGTGCTTGATCAGCCCGCCATATTCCTGGTCGGTGCCGGGCAGGAAACCGGGCACGTCCACGAACGTAACGATCGGAATCCCGAAGGCATCACAGAAACGCACAAAACGCGCTGCCTTGCGCGAGGCATCGCCATCGAGCACGCCGGCGAGCACCATCGGCTGGTTGGCGACGAAGCCCACGCTGCGGCCGGCGACGCGGCCGAAGCCGATAACGATATTTTTTGCATAGGCCGAGGAGAGCTCGAAAAAATCGCCCTCGTCCGCGATCTTCAGGATCAGTTCCTTCATGTCGTAGGGTTTGTTGGGGTTGTCGGGGATGAGCGTATCAAGCGACTTATCGATCCGGTCGGACTCGTCGTAGGCAGGCCATTCCGGCACGCCGCTTTCGTTGTTGGCGGGCAGGAAGTCGATCAACCGGCGCATTTGCAGCAAACACTCGACGTCGTTTTCGAACGCGCCGTCCGATACCCCCGATTTTGTCGTATGCACTGAAGCGCCGCCCAATTCCTCGGCGGTGACGACCTCGTTGGTCACGGTTTTCACGACGTCCGGGCCGGTGACGAACATGTAGGACGTGTCGCGCACCATGAAAATAAAATCGGTCATCGCAGGTGAATAGACGTCGCCACCCGCGCAGGGGCCCATGATGACGCTGATCTGAGGAATGACGCCGGACGCCATAACGTTGCGCTTGAACACCTCGCCGTAACCGCCGAGGGCGGCAACACCTTCCTGGATCCGCGCGCCGCCGGCATCGAACAGGCCGATGATCGGGCACCGCGCCTTCATCGCCATATCCTGCACCTTGATGATCTTTTGCGCGTGCGTTTCGGACAACGAGCCACCGAACACGGTGAAATCCTTGGAGAACAGATAGACCGCGCGGCCGTTGACGGTGCCCCAGCCGGTCACGACACCGTCGCCGGGGATTTTCGATTTCTCCATGCCGAATTCGTTGGAGCGCTGCTCGACGAACATGTCGAACTCCTCGAACGAACCCTTGTCGAGCAGAAGCTCGATGCGTTCGCGCGCGGTAAGCTTGCCACGCTTGTGCTGAACCTCGATACGCGCCTTGCCGCCGCCGAGGCGGGCCTCCTCCCGACGCTTCTCGAGTCTATCGAGGATATCCTTCATCGAATTGAACCCCTGCCCGCACGGAATCCGGCTGAGTGAAGGAATAGCATTCTTCTGTCGTCCCGGGCGAGCGAAGCGAGACCCGAGACCCATACTCCGCAGTCTTTCGACAGGGACGGCATATGGGTCGGAGCCTGTCATCGGGCCGCGCTTCGCGCGGGCCCGTTGGCGGGGACGACCGTTGAAAGGCTTGGCATCCCCGCCAAAGGCTGCTTTAGAACCCCCATGAGCGAACAACAGACCGCTGCCGAGCTCATTACGCAGGGCCTCGTCCATCACCGGGCCGGCCAGATTTCGCTTGCCATGGACCGCTATACGCAGGTGCTGCGGAATGACCCGCGGAACGCCGACGCCCTCTATTACATTGCCATGGTCGCCTGCGGCGAAGGCCAGTTTCAGCAGGGCATCGATCTCGCCCGCCGCTCGCTGGCGTATCGGCCGCAGCAGGCCCGCGCACATAACCTTATCGGACAGGCCCTGCACCGGATGGGCCAGATCAAGGACGCGCTGGAAAGCTTCGACACCGCGATCGCCTGCGACGCAAATTTTGCGGACGCCTATGGCAACCGCGCCAATATGTTGAGCGAACTTGGCCGCAATGCTGAGGCCCTGTCGAGTTTCGACCGCGCAATAGCGCTGAACCCCAACTCACCGAACGACTGGGTCAACCGCGGTGCCACGCTCCATGGTGCCGGACGTATTGACGACGCCATCGCAAGTTACGACAAGGCCATCGCGCTCGACCCGGCCTTTTGTGTGACCCATTGCAACCGGGCCCACGCGTTGTTCGACGCCGGGCGCCCTGAAGAGGCGCTCGCGGCCTACGACCGCGCGCTGGAAATTGAGCCGAAAATGGCGGAGGCCTTTCTGGGGCGCGCGCTGGTCCTGAAAAAACTTGCGCGGCTCGAAGATGCGCTTGCAAGCGTCAATAAGGCCATTGAGATCAAAGGGGACGTTGCCAAGATGCACGAGGCTCGGGCCAGCCTACTGCGGTCGCTCGGCCGCGAAGACGACGCACGTGCCGCTGATGCCAGGGCCGAAGAACTCGAGGCGAAAAAGCGCGAGGTGAGCGAAACGCAGCCTTCACAAAGCTGACAATTAGGCGCCATAATATCGACGGACGGGCGGATTGCATCCTTCGGGGGGATGTTTTTGACAACCGAGGACATTTGCCATGAGCCAAGCCAAGCCATCGCCACGCCTTGCGACCCCAACCGATCTCGGCGCCAATGCTGCCAAGGATATCGCCGGAGCACTCAACCTGCTGCTGGCGGACACCTTTGCGCTTTATCTGAAGACCAAGAATTTCCACTGGCATATCAGCGGGCCACATTTCCGCGACTACCATCTTCTGCTTGACGAGCAGGGTGATCAGATTTTCGCCACCATCGACGTGTTGGCCGAACGCGTGCGCAAGATTGGGCAGCCCACGCTGCGTTCGATCGGCGATATTTCGCGCCAGCAACGCATCTCCGATAACGACGCAGCCTATGTCGATCCGCAGGATATGCTGGCCGAGTTGCGCGACGACAATCAGCGGTTCATTACGTCGATGCGCGAGACCCATGATGTCTGCGACGAGCATGGCGACGTGGCAACGACCAGCCTGCTGGAAGTCTATATCGACGAAGCCGAAAAACGCGTGTGGTTTCTTTACGAGGCCAGCCGCCGCGGCGACCCCACCGGGCACTAATTTTAGCCAGCGACTTCGCCGGTTCGTCCCCGCGAAAGCGGGGACCGCTATTGAGCGGACCTAAGCTGCGAGTTTGAGCACAGTCACTGCGGCCTGAAATTCAGCCGCACGAAACGCACGGCGCTCGAGCGCGAGCTGGTCCTGGCCCCATTGCGACATCTGCCAGTCCTCATCCACATGAGCGGCGTTCCAGGCCGTGTCGGCATTGATGGCGTCATGTGCAAGCGCCAGCGCCAGGAGCGCAGATCCGGTCAGCGTCGTGATCGATGAGACGGCCGCGAGCCGCCAGGGGTCGCGCGGAATCGTTGCGCGCATCACGGCAACGGCGTCGTGCGGCTGCGGTGTGTGCACTACGCCCTCCGCCAGCACAAAGCGCGCATCATAGACTTCGCGCGCCCAGGCGAGCACCGGGTCCCAGGCTTGCGATTGCTTTGCGACGAGCCCGGCCGGCGCATCGGCGCGATAAAAGAGCAAATCGGACCCAACATATCGTGCGATTTCGTCCGCGACCGGCTGCGGCCTGTCGACCACTGCGTCGATCACTGCATTGGCAAGGCGCGTAAGCGGCATGCGCGCCGGATCGATCATATCGGTTTGCGCATCCCATTCCGACGCGATGGCCTGCGCGAGCCCGCTCGACGGCGCTGCGAGCGGGCGGCGCAACGGTGTCAGAACGGGTTTGCCGTCGAGCAATATTGCTACACGTTCCTCGCCGGCATCATCCGTGCGCGCGTGTTTGAAGAAACGCTTGCGCAGGCGTGGCCGTACCGTGCGCCGTGCCGCCTCGGTCGGGTCGAGCGGCTGGTTTTCGAAAATCTCGGTAAAAATCTCACGCATTGGGACCGATTTGTGCGGCGCAAAATGACCGGAACTCGATATCCTGAATGTTACCCCAAAACGGCGATGTTAAGGGCGGATGGCCATGTTGGCGCCTCTTTCAAGGAGCGAAAAGCATCATGCAGACTCGTGGTTGATAGGCCTCACCCATGACGGAAGGATAAGTAGCCTTGTGGAGTTGTACCCAATAATATCCGCCCTCGGATTCGAGCCGCACAACAAGGCCGACCGGACAAGCGGAGCCGCCAAGGGCTGTGACGCGACACCGTTGAGTTGTACTGAGTGGCGGGGCGCGTTTCGAGGAAGCAATGAAGACCACCGACATTTCTGCGCCTGACTATTTCCATAAAGTCGTGGACTGCCAGTGGGCTTGCCCGGCGCATACGCCCGTCCCCGAATACATCCGCCTGATCGCTCACGGCCGGTATTCCGACGCCTACATGATCAACTGGCGCTCGAACGTGTTTCCGGGAATTCTCGGACGCACTTGCGACCGCCCCTGTGAGCCGGCCTGCCGGCGCGTACGCGTGGAAAAGGAGCCGGTGGCTATTTGCCGCCTGAAAAGAGTCGCGGCCGATTACAAAGACGACATCCGCGATCGGTTGCCGAAGCCTGCGGCAAGGAAAAACGGAAAACGCATCGCCCTGGTTGGCGGTGGTCCGGCCTCCCTCACGGTCGCCCGCGACCTCGCCCCAATCGGCTACGAATGCGTCGTGTTCGACAGCGACCCAAAAGCCGGCGGCATGATCCGCACGCAAATCCCTAAATTCCGTTTGCCCGATTCGGTGATCGACGAGGAATGCGGCTACATCCTCGACCTCGGCGTCGAATTCCGCTCCGGCAAGCGCATCGACAGCCTGAAGGCACTGCTCGCCGAAGAGTGGGATGCGATCTTCATCGGCTCCGGGGCGCCGCGCGGGCGCGACCTCGACATTCCCGGCCGCCAAGAGGCCGCGAAGAACATTCATATCGGCATCGACTGGCTCTCATCGGTATCGTTCGGCCACATCTCAAAGATCGGCAGGCGCGTCGTCGTTCTCGGCGGCGGCAATACTGCGATGGATTGTTGCCGCTCCGCCCGACGGCTTGGCGGCGAACAGGTGGATGTTGTCGTCCGCTCGGGCTTTGAAGAAATGAAGGCGTCACCCTGGGAAAAGGAAGACGCCATGCACGAGGGCATTCCGATCCACAACTACCTTGTGCCGAAAGAATTCACGTA
>DASXLC010000080.1:0-2154 GCA_036496445.1 Pseudolabrys sp.
CTATCCAGGCCGTCCTCAAACGCGGAAACAAGGAGCGATAGTAATGGCGAAGAAGAGTTCGATCGAGAAGAACAACCGGCGCAAGAGGCTGGCCAAGAAGTATTCCGGCCGTCGGGCGCGGCTCAAGGCGATCGCGCGCGACAAGAAACTGCCGACCGAAGAGCGTTTTGCCGCAACCCTCAAGCTGTCCGAATTGCCGCGCAATTCGTCGGCCAATCGCGTGCGCAACCGCTGCGAGATGACCGGCCGGCCGCGCGCCTATTACCGCAAGCACCGTCTGTCCCGTATCGCGCTGCGCGAGCTTGGCTCCAAGGGGCTTATTCCCGGCCTCGTGAAGTCGAGCTGGTGAGGAGGGGCGCATGGTGAACGATCCAATCGGCGACATGATTGCCCGCATCCGCAATGCGCAGATGCGCGCCAAGTCGAAGGTGTCGATGCCCGGCTCCAAGCAGCGCGAGCGCGTGCTTGAGGTGCTCAAGACCGAAGGCTTCATCCGCGGCTACGCCAGCGTGGCGCATGCTTCGGGGCGCAACGAGATCGAGATCGAGCTTAAGTATTTCGACGGCGCGCCGGTAATCCGAGAGATCGAGCGCATCTCCAAGCCCGGCCGCCGCGTCTATGCTTCGGTGCGGGCCTTGCCGCGCATCAATAACGGCCTTGGCGTGGCGATTCTGTCGACGCCCAAGGGCGTGATGGCCGACCACGATGCCCGCGACGCCAATGTCGGCGGCGAAATCATCTGCACGGTGTTCTGATGTCGCGCATTGGCAATAAAGCAGTCGCGGTTCCTTCCGGCGTCACCGCCAATGTGGAAGGGCAGACCGTCAAGGTGAAGGGCCCGAAGGGAGCCTTGCAGGTCGTGCTCGACGACGACGTGACCGTGAAAATGGACAAGGGCGCGATCACCGTCGATCCGCGCAGCGAAACCAAGCGCGCGCGTTCGCTGTGGGGCACTTCGCGGACGCTAGTCGCCAATCTGATGTCGGGAGTGACCAAGGGCTTCGAGGAGAAGCTCGAAATCACCGGCGTTGGCTATCGTGCCGCGGTGCAGGGCAAGAACCTTCAGCTTCAGCTCGGCTACAGCCACGACATCATGTACCCGATCCCGGACGGCATCGCGATTGTGACGCCGAAGCCGACCGAAATTGTCATCACTGGCGTCGACAAGCAGAAGGTCGGCCACGTCGCCGCCGAGATCCGCGGCTTCCGCGAGCCCGAACCGTATAAGGGCAAGGGCGTGAAATATGCCGGCGAATACATCTTCCGCAAGGAAGGCAAGAAGAAGTGAGGAAAGCGCGTCATGTCGAGATTAAGTGACCGGACCGCGCGACGGACCGCGACCATACGCCGCAAGGTCAAGCTTGCGACCGCGAGAAGTGGCCGCGCGCGGCTGTCGGTGTTCCGCTCGTCGAAGCACATTTACGCCCAGCTCATCGACGACAACAAAGGCGAGACGCTGGTTGCGGCATCGTCTTTGGAAAAGACGTTGCGCGAAGGCGCCAAGAACGGCGCCAATATCGGCGCCGCCAAGGCAGTCGGCAAGCTGATCGCCGAACGCGCCAAGGAAAAGGGCATCAAGGACGTCGTGTTCGACCGCGGCGGCTATCTCTATCACGGGCGCGTCAAGGCGCTGGCCGACGCCGCGCGTGAAGGCGGCCTCAACTTCTAAGGATTGAACGGACAAAATCGAATGGCACAAGAACCTCGACGAGAGCACCGCAGGGACCGCGAACGCGGCGGCCGCGATGAGCGCGACAGCGAGTTCATCGACAAGCTGGTGCACATCAATCGCGTCGCCAAGGTGGTCAAAGGTGGTCGCCGCTTCGCCTTCGCTGCGCTGGTGGTTGTCGGCGACCAAAAAGGCCGGGCTGGTTTCGGCCACGGCAAGGCGCGCGAAGTGCCGGAAGCGATCCGCAAGGCAACCGAGGCGGCCAAGCGCAGCCTGACGCGCGTGCCGCTGCGCGAAGGCCGCACGCTGCATCACGACGTGGCCGGCCATCACGGCGCCGGCAAGGTGTTTCTGCGCGCCGCCCCTCCCGGCACCGGCATCATCGCCGGCGGGCCGATGCGCGCGGTGTTCGAGACGCTCGGCATCCAGGATGTGGTGGCGAAGTCGCTCGGCTCCTCCAACCCCTACAACATGGTGCGCGCGAC
>DASXLC010000081.1:0-7277 GCA_036496445.1 Pseudolabrys sp.
GCCGTTAGCGATCACCTGAGCCACCAGATAGATGAGCGCGATCAACCCGCTGGCGACGTGCACGCCGTGCGTGCCGACTAAAGTGAAGAAGCTGGACAAGAAACCGCTGCGCGAGGGCCCGGCGCCCTTCTCCACCATGCCTGCTGCAGCCCAGCATTCGCATCACCTAAACAGGAAACGGCAAATTTTTTCTGAATCTTGAAACCGCGTTGGCCTTGGTAGAGCGCTATGAATGTTCAAGTCAGACCACACCTCACGACCGCAAAACGAAGTCTGCCGTTCGAATGCGTTGCTTTGGTCTTGCAGGGCGGCGGTGCACTCGGCGCGTATCAGGGGGGCGTTTACGAGGCCCTCGCAGAGGCACACATCCACCCGGACTGGATCGCCGGCATTTCGATTGGCGCCATCAACGCTGCCATTATCGCGGGCAACGCGCCCGAGAGCCGGGTCGATCGCCTGCGCGAGTTCTGGACGCAGGCGACTTCGAGCGCGCTCTGGCATTGGGCCAGCCTGGGCGATCAGACACGCGATTTCCTTAACCAGATGAACGCCAATTTCGCGCTCGCGTGCGGTGCAAGCTTTTTCTCTGCGCGACCGGTTACACCGTGGCTGCAACCGGGTGGGACGCTCGAGGCTACAAGCTTCTATGACACCAAAGCACTCAAGCAAACGCTGGAGCGCCTGGTGGATTTTGATCGCCTCAATGCCGGGATGACCCGCTTTAGTGCTGGCGCCGTGAACGTCAGGACCGGCAACTTGGTCTACTTCGACAACACCACCCATACCATCGGGCCAGAGCATGTCATGGCGAGCGGTGCGCTGCCGCCCGGCTTTCCAGCGATCGAGATTGAAGGCGAGCAATATTGGGACGGCGGCCTCGTCTCGAACACACCGCTGCAATGGATAGGCGAAACCGTGCCGCGCCGTGACACCTTGGCCTTTCAGGTCGACCTGTGGAGCGCACGCGGCGATTTCCCGCGCAACATGTTGGACGTGGCGACGCGGGAAAAGGAGATCCGATATTCGAGCCGCACCCGTGCCGGTACTGACCAATTCAAACATGTGCAGAGACTTCGCCACAACCTTGCCGACCTGATCGAAAAATTGCCGGAGGATTTGAAAAACAGCCCGGAAGCGCGGCTGCTCGGCAAGGAAGCCGAGCAAAAGGTCTACAACGTTATTCAACTGATCTATCGCACGAAGAATTATGAAGGGAACTCGAAGGACTACGAGTTTTCGCGCCTGAGCATGCAGGAACATTGGCGTGCCGGCTATCACGACGCGCGACGCACCTTGCGTCACCGCGAGGTACTTGAACGCCCCACAAATCACCAAGGCGTTTTCATCTTCGATCTCGACCGCGACGGTCGCGAATAAGGAAATACCTGAGCCTATGGAGAAGTTAAATGCGCGAGAGAGAAGTGCTGGAGCGCGCGTTCGCGATGCCGCTCACCAACCCAGCGTATCCACCCGGCCCATATCGGTTCGTCAACCGCGAATACCTGATCATCACCTACCGCACCGATCCGGCGAGACTGCGGGCGATCGTGCCAGCGCCGCTCGAACTCGATCAGCGCGAAGCGCTGGTCAAATACGAATTCATCCGCATGCCGGATTCAAATGGTTTCGGCGACTATACGGAGACCGGCCAGGTCATCCCGGTCTCTTTCCGCGGCCGCAAGGGCGGGTACACCCACTGCATGTTTCTCAATGACGAGGGACCGATCGCCGCCGGCCGCGAACTCTGGGGTTTTCCTAAGAAGCTGGCGCAGCCGACGCTGCGAACCGAGATCGACACGCTCGTCGGCACGCTGGATTACGGGCCGATTCGAGTCGCAACCGGCACGATGGGATATAAGCACCGTGACGCCGATGCGGCGCAAGTCAAAGCCTCGCTCGAGGCGCCGAATTTTCTGCTTAAAATCATTCCGCACGTCGATGGCACTCCGCGCATCTGCGAACTTGTCGAATATCATCTGGAGGGAATCGTCTTGAAGGGAGCCTGGACCGGGCCCGCGGCTTTGTGCTTGAGCCCTCACGCTTTGGCACCGGTCGCCGAACTGCCGGTCCTCGAGATCGTTTCCGCAATCCACATCTGCGCCGACCTTACCCTCGGCCTCGGCGAGGTCGTGCACGACTATTTGCGACAGCCGACCCGAGAACCGCTGCGCTTCAAAGAGAAGGCTCTGGTCATTTGAACGTCAATGTTCAGTCACGGGCAAAGCAACTCAGGATCATGATAATAATCGCTGTTTGAAAAAATGTGTCCGCGGCCCAAACCGGCAGCGTGCCCCTTTTTCTTAGGCGAATGTATGTGCCGGGCAGACCGTCCAGCCTTCGTATGTGAATGGGATGGATTCAGAAATGTCCGATCAAATACGCAACGCATAAAGTTCTGCCTTACAAGCGTCAGTGAATTCTTTAAGCGGATTATCTAGGTGAATATGGCCGCCTATTAGGGCCTTTCGCAAGTCGTCGAACGTCTTGTTAGGGTCTGCATAGGCATCAACAACCGTTCGGATGACATGTTCTGCATGTTTGATGACGGTATTCGAAGAGTTCGGGCGCATCCGCTCCATGGCTGCGTAAAGCCCCGCGAGAACGTCAGTTTGTTCGGGCTTGCTCCAAGCTTCTGTTAATCGCTTTGCCGCCTCTATGATAAATTCCGCATACAGCGTCTCTTGCTGAGCCGCCCGCTGTAGCAGCAGATGACTTCGAAGTTGCCTGCGCTGTGTGATCCAGGAGGCACAAAAGGTCGAAAATCCACCCATCAGCGAGCCAACTAGTGCAGAAGTAGCGGACAATATTGCCGTGTCCATCGCGCAGCTCCCGTTCTGGCTGTGCACATCACCTTTTACAAAAACGTTTGTGCTGGTCCATCGTTGGTCGATACGCCAAACCGGGTCGATCGCCCATAACCAAGACGAAACGCGTCTGTTTGCAGCCGACGTCGGCCGGCATCCTGGTTCGACGGCCGTCCGCTCAACGGATCGCCAGGCGTTCAACAGGCCGATCCGACCACGCTTTTACATGTAGTGTTGCGTGGCACGCGCAGTGTTGCGTGGCACGCGCAGCGCCGCGACGGATAGGGGCCGACAGGCGCCGCCATGTCGCAGTCCGATTGGATCTTGAACGACGATCAGGTGGCCGCGGTCTTGACATATATTCGCAGTGCTTGGGAAAATGCCACGCCGGCAGTCGGCGCTGACGCGGTCCGTAAAACGCGAAGCGACTAAGGCACGACTCGCTTCAAGGTGATGGCTTAGATCACTTCGGTATAAAGTTGCCGATTAGTAAGCGGTTCAGACCGCAGATGAAGGGTCCCCGCGCCGAGATCTTACACGCCAGGAAAGAATTGGTTGATGAACTTACGAGCTGAGAGCTACCGCACGGGTTGTTCGCGCCGGCTCTGCTGGTTCGTGGTTGGCGCCGCCATCCTTCTTACTTCCTGTGCGCCTGCCGGCGTATTGGATCCGCAAGGGCCGATCGCGTCAGCGGAGCAACTTCTCTTGATCAATTCGACGTCGATCATGCTTGTCGTCGTCGTTCCGGTAATCGTGGCTACCTTGGCGTTCGCCTGGTGGTACCGCGCATCCAATACGCACGCGACCCGCAGCCTGGACGAGTCTTATGAAGGGCGCGTGGAGTTCGTCGTCTGGTCGATCCCGGCGCTAACCGTCATCTTGCTCGGCGGCGTCATTTGGATCGGGTCCCATCAGCTCGATCCGCGCGCGCCGATTCCGGCGAAATCCGACCCGCTGCACGTGGACGTCGTGGCGCTCGATTGGAAATGGTTGTTCATCTACCCCGATCAGGGTATCGCCGCTGTCAATCAACTGGTCATCGCGGCCGGAACGCCCGTCGAATTTCGGCTTACCTCGGCAACCGTGATGAATTCGTTCTTCGTGCCGCAACTTGGCAGCCAGATCTACGCGATGGGCGGTATGATCACACACCTCCACCTCCTCGCGGACAAACCGGGCGAGTATCCCGGCTTCTCGGCAAACTTCAGCGGCGACGGGTTTTCTGACATGCGCTTCATCGCCAAAGCGGTGCCACCTGGCGATTTCAACGCTTGGATCGAGCAGGTGCGTAGCACCGGCTCGGTGCTCGACGAGGGCGGCTACGCCGATCTGGCCAAGCCGAGCAAGGCGGTACCCCCCGCAACCTATCGCTCGGTGGAACCGAAGCTTTCGAGCACATCCTAGACCTGACGACGGCGGGTCCTGGAAACGCGTCTATCGGCCGGGCCTGGCGTCCGCCATCACGCCAGGCGGGAGGTTGACATGCTTGGAAGGCTGACTTGGGACGCGATTCCGTTCAACGAGCCGCTCCCTATCATCAGCATGGCGGTGATCATCGTTGTCATTCTTGCCGCGCTCGGGCTCGTCACCGTAAAGGGGTGGTGGCCCTATTTGTGGCGCGAGTGGCTGACCAGCGTCGACCATAAGCGCATTGGCGTGATGTACGTGGTGCTCGGCATGGTCATGCTGCTGCGCGGTTATTCCGATGCGATCATGATGCGCACGCAGCAAGCGATCGCTATCGGCGATGCCCAGGGCTATCTGCCGGCCGATCACTACGACCAGATCTTTTCGGCGCACGGCGTGATCATGATCTTCTTCGTGGCGATGCCGCTGGTCATCGGGCTGATGAATTTCGCCGTGCCGTTACAGCTCGGCGTGCGCGATGTCGCCTTTCCCGTGCTCAATTCAGTCAGCTTCTGGCTCACCGCAACGGGCGCTCTGCTAATCAATGTATCGCTCGTCATCGGCAATTTCGCCCGAACGAGCTGGTGGAACTATCCGCCGTTATCGGAACTCGCCTTTTCGCCCGATGTCGGCGTCGACTACTACCTTTGGTCAGTACAGATCTCCGGGATTGGCACCTTGCTGACCGGCGTCAATTTCGTGGCCACGATCCTCAAATTGCGCGCTCCGGGCATGACTTATTTTCGCATGCCGGTGTTCTGCTGGACCGCGCTGGCCACAAATCTGTTGATCGTCGCCGCCTTCCCCATCCTGACCGCAACCTTCATGATGCTGTTGCTCGATCGCTATCTCGGCATGCATTTCTTCACCAATGATGCCGGCGGCAACCAGATGATGTACGTCAATCTGTTCTGGGCGTGGGGCCATCCCGAAGTCTACATTCTCGTTCTGCCGGCGTTCGGCATCTTTTCCGAAGTGGTCGCGACCTTTTCCGGCAAGGGGCTGTTCAGCTACCGCTCGATGGTTTGGGCGACGCTCGGGATTTGTATCCTCTCTTTCATGGTCTGGCTGCATCACTTTTTCACCATGGGCGCGGGGGCGAACGTCAATGCTTTCTTCGGGATCATGTCATCGATCATCGCGGTGCCGACCGGCGTCAAGGTCTTCAACTGGCTGTTCACGATGTTCCGCGGCCGGATCGTGTTTCACACGCCGATGCTGTTTGCCGTCGGCTTCATCGTCACCTTTGTCATCGGTGGTCTGACCGGCGTCTTGCTGGCGGTGCCGCCGGTGGATTTCGTGGTCCACAACAGCGCGTTCTTAGTCGCCCATTTTCATAATGTCATCATTGGCGGCGTCGTGTTCGGCGTGCTGGCGGGCATCAACTACTGGTTCCCGAAGGCGTTCGGGTTCACCCTCGACGAACGATGGGGCAAGGCCAGTTTCTGGTCTTGGCTTATCGGCTTTTATCTCGCCTTTACGCCTCTCTACGCATTGGGGTTGATGGGCATGACCCGTCGCCTGCAGCATATCCCGGATCCGAGCTGGCGGCCGCTGCTGCTGGTCGCGGAGGTAGGCGCCATCGTCATCTTTGGCGGAATCCTCTGCCAGGTCGTGCAGCTCTATATCAGCATCCGCACGCGTGAGCAGCGCCGCGACCTGACCGGCGATCCATGGAACGGTCGCACTCTCGAGTGGTCAACCTCTTCGCCGCCGCCGGCCTACAATTTTGCGGTGCTGCCCGAGGTCGAGACCATCGACGCATTCTGGCAGATGAAGCGCAGGGGGCTAGCCCCTGTAAAACCTGCCTATCAACCAATCGAATTGCCGCGCAACAGCCCAGACGGTTTAGTTACCGCTTTCTTTGCGACCATCATGGGCTTTTCGCTGATCTGGCACATCTGGTGGCTGGCAATCCTCGGCTTCCTCGCCGCCATCATCGCGGTTCTGATAGCCGGGTGGAGCATCGAGCGCGAGCACGAAATCTCGGCTGCCGAAGTTGCACAAATGGAACGGGCCCGTTGAGGTGAGACGACCCGCATGACGATCGCAACGACACTCGACAGAACTTTAACCGCGGTTCCAACCGAGCTCGCGCGCGGTCGCGGCGGCGGCGGCCCGGCTCGCAAGCGAATCGTCGTCGCTTATGGGTTCTGGATTTTCATCATCAGCGACATGGTCATGTTCTCGGCGCTGTTCGCGGCCTATGCCGTCTTATCCAGCAATACCGCCGGCGGACCGACCGGAGCCGAGCTGTTCAATCTGCGCAACGTTTTCATCGAGACGATGTGTCTGTTGTTGTCGAGCTATACATGCGGGATCGGAGTACTGTCCGCCGAACGGGGGCAGCCGGCGCGCTTCTTGATCTTCGCAGTCCTCACATTCGTGCTCGGTGCGGCCTTTCTGTTCATCGAGGCCACGGAATTTGCCGGCATGGTGGAGAAGGGCGCCGGGCCCTCGCGCAGCGGTTTCTTGTCCAGCTTCTTCACTTTAGTCGGCACGCACGGCGTGCACGTCACCAGCGGGTTGATCGCGCTCATCTATCTGGTGGCTCAGGTGATCGCTAACGGCCTGCAAGCCACCGTGCTGCGGCGCCTGTTGTGCTGGAGCCTGTTCTGGCACGCGCTGGATATCGTCTGGGTCGGCGTATTGACGCTGGTCTATCTGATGGGAGGCCATTTATGACCAATCCCGAGCGCGTGTTCGATGACCGGACGCCGGGTGTCGAGGAGCGTGAGCCCACGGCCAGCTATCTGTCGTACACGGCGGGGCTGGGGCTCGCTATCATTGCGACGATCGCTTCTTTCATCGTGTCGCAGACCAATTTGCTCTGGCCTCCGGGCATCCCGGTCGGGTTGATCGTACTCGCCTTTGCCCAGATCGGCGTCCACCTCGTCTTCTTTCTGCATCTGGGCAGTGGCCCCGACAGCACAAACAATATTCTGGCCCTCGCCTTTGGCGTGCTGATCGTTTTTCTCGTCATTACCGGTTCCGTCTGGATCATCGCCAATCTCAATACCAATATGATGGCAATGCCCGCGCAATAAGCAGAGCAAGCGCACCCCT
>DASXLC010000082.1:0-9819 GCA_036496445.1 Pseudolabrys sp.
TCCGATCAGCACGTCTTGCCAAACCGCAGGCATAAAGGCCTAGCCACGCAGCTGATTCGGAGCAAGCAAGGGCGCAGGAGCGACACATCAAGGGGAGACGGCACTTGACCAGCCTCTTCCCAGCAAATTCACTGTGACGACAAGACCATGCATGGGTACCGTAACGAAGCGGGGGCGTTGTGAGCAGCAAGACCTACGGCGTCGTCGAGCCCGATGTGCTCAAATCCTACGACGGCCTTGGCTTCCTGAAAGCAATCATCGCCGGCACGGTGCCGAATCCGCCGATCAGCGGGCTCATGGGGTTTCACCTGGTTGAAGCCGAACAAGGACGCGCCGTATTCGAGGGTGTGCCGGAATTCCACCACTACAATCCAATTGGCACGGTGCATGGCGGCTTCGCCGCGACGTTGCTCGACTCCGCACTTGGCTGCGCGATTTTTTCTACAGTTGCCAAGGGCGAGGCCTGGACGACGCTCGAACTAAAATTCAATTTTGTACGCCCGCTCACCAAGGACACGGGGCCGGTGCGTGCAGAGGGCCGCGTCGTGCATCGCGGCCGCACGGTGGCAACTTCAGAAGGCGATCTCAAAGATCGCGCAGGCAAGCTTTATGCGCACGCCACGACGACGTGCATGATCTTCCCCGCGAAGGACTGAAGGTCAGTTATTATTATTGTCGGCCGCCAGCGACGGACGCAGGCCGAGCGGTTGAGCCGCAGCCGAACGATGAGCCACAATTGTTCGGCCGTTATGCCGCGTGAACTCGCAATACGCGAAACCCAGGCCCGAAATCGAACCGCGGAAGCTGACGTCGCTTGTGCGTTCGAGGTTAAAGCAGGGCTGGAACAACAGCCCCCGCATCGAGGCGCAAACGCCCTCACTCTTCACCTGGAGCGTATTGGCCGGCAGATGCGCGTAGCGCACGGGACCGGCGCCCTGGACCTGAATTGAGCCGGCGACCGAGCCATCCGCATTGACACGGCCCTGCCCGCGCGTTCCTTCAAAACAGGTGTAGTTGAACGTCTTGCCAATGACGAACCGGCGGGCCTCATCGGCGCTCATCTCGCCGGCCCATGCCGGCAATGCGGCCAAAAGGCCGATCGTCAAAACAAAAACACGCACCATCCCCGGTACTCCCCGTACTCCGACCTACGCAACAGACTACTGCACATTCGGCCCAATTTTAGGCCTAACAATTTATGCACCGTTTTCGTCGACAAATCCTGAACGCGTTTACGCAACCTTGACCACGATCCGGCCGCGCACCTGGCCGGATAGAATTTCAGGAGCCACCCTGAATACGTCAGAAAGGCCTATTTCGCGGCTGATCGTGGCCAGTTTTTGGCGGTTCAGGTCGGTTTCCAGGGCTTTCCAAGCTTCCCGGCGCCGTCCTATAGGGCACATGACGGAATCGATGCCGTAAAGACACACCGCACGCAGAATGAAAGGCGCGACCGCGCCGGGCAAATCCATACCACCGGCGAGGCCGCAGGCCGCTACCGCTCCGCCGTAGCGGGTCATCGACAGCAGGTTCGCAAGGGTGGTGGAGCCTACCGCATCGATTGCACCAGCCCAGCGCTCCTTCGCGAGTGGCCTGGCAGGTCCTGCGAGCTCCTTGCGATCAATGATCTCGGTGGCCCCCAATCCTTTCAGATAGTCAGCCTCCTCCGGGCGGCCCGTTACCGCATGCACCGCGAAGCCGCGGTGCGCGAGAATCGCGATCGCGACTGAACCCACCCCGCCGGCCGCACCTGTTACCGCGACCGGCCCGTTTGCGGGCGTGAGACCGTGCCGCTGCAACGCGAGGACCGCCAGCATCGCGGTGTAGCCAGCGGTGCCGATCGCCATGGCCTCCTGTGCGCTCATCGTCTTGGGCAGCGGCACCAGCCAATCACCTTTCACGCGCGCCTTCTCGGCGTAGGCGCCGAGATGGGTTTCGCCGCAGCCCCAACCATTGAGGATGACTTTGTCGCCGGGCTTCCAGCCGGCATGAGTGGATGATTCAACTGTGCCAGCGAAGTCGATACCGGCAATCATCGGAAACCGGCGCACGACCGGCGCCTTGCCCGTGATCGCCAGTCCGTCCTTGTAGTTAAGCGTGGAGTATTCGACGCGGACCGTCACGTCCCCGTCCATCAGGTTCGCTTCGTCGAACTCAGCGAGCGCGGCCTTGGTTCCACCGTCCGCTTTCTCGATGACGATCGCCTTGAATGCCGCCACGCTACAAAACTCCCCGTCATGGCCGGCCTCGTACCGGCACTCCGCATCAACGGGTATAGTTCTAAAGGCGTGGATGCCCGGGACAAGCCCGGGCATGACGATTTTTACGAGCTGGATGCCTGTCTCAGGCGGGCGCCAGTGCGGGACGCGCGACCGGTTTCTCGATGATGGGCAGGTTGATAATTGCCGACATCACACCAAAGAACACCGATAGCCACCAAACCGGATTGTAGGAGCCGAAAGTGTCGAACACGTAGCCGCCCAGCAACACGCCGAGGAAGCCTCCGACCTGATGGCTGAAAAACGCGAAGCCGAACAGCATGGCAAGCCAGCGAGTCCCGAACATCACGGCGACAAGCGCTGAGGTTGGCGGCACCGTCGAAAGCCACAGCAGACCGGTGACGGCGCCGAAGATCAGCGTTGTGACCGGACTTGCCGGTAACGAAATGAATACGACGATGGAGAGCGCCCGCGCAAAATAGATAGTCGAGAGGATGTAGCGCTTCGGCATACGGTTTCCGAGATAGCCGGAACCCAGTGAGCCGATGATGTTAAACAATCCGATGGTGGCCAGTGTCCATCCGCCGATCTGGGCGGAAAGGCCGCGATCGATCAGATAAGACGGTAAATGCACGGTCACGAAGGCGAGTTGGAAGCCGCAGGTAAAGAATCCGAGCACGAGCAGAACGTAGCTGCGGTGGCCGAAGGCTTCGACCAAGGCATGTTGGTAGGATTGCGGCGGCCGGGCTGCTATCGGCGAGGCGCCGGTGGCGCGCGGCGTCGCGAGCGCAATTGCCAGCGGGACTATCAGCATCGTAACGCCGGCAAAGATCGTCAATGCGGTCTGCCAGCCGTATTTATCCATCAGCGCCACGCCAATCGGCGAATAGAGAAATTGGCCGAACGAGCCGGCGGCCGTGCCGGCACCAAAAGCAAGCGAGCGCCATTGTTCTGGCAGCAGCTTGCCGAAAGCACCGATCACGAGGTTGAACGAGCAGCCGGACAATCCAAGTCCGATCAGCACGCCGGCGGAGAGATCGAGCGTGCTGGGTGTGGTGGCGCGTGCCATTAACGCAAGGCCGAGCGCATAAAATACGGCGCCGGCGATGATCACGCGGTTGGCGCCGAAACGATCGGCGACGCCGCCGGCGAATGGTTGTCCGATACCCCAGAGCAAATTTTGGATGGCGAATGCCATCGAAAATACTTCGCGACCCCAGTGGAATTCCTGGGATATCGGCGTCAGGAAAAAGCCCAACGAGGATCGCGGCCCGAAAGCGAGCATCGCGATCAAGCAACCGCTGATGACGACCACGGCCGGCGTGCGCCACCCGACCGAGGCTGGCCCGTCAGTCGTCGCTTGTGTGGTCATTGCAAAAAGTCTCCGGCGCGATACGCCCGGGACCATATAGGGTTGAGAAGAGCCACCCCAAACGAATATTCGTGATCCGGAGCATTTGCGCGGCGTATGGCTCCGTCTATTTGCGGGCGTTCTGGCGAAGTGACGCTTGCCCTTCCTCTGACTTAAGCCATTCAAGGCTATGACTTACGGGCCCTTTTGCCTCCTCGGCAGCGGCCTCCTTTTCGGTTGCAGTCGCGTCGCCCCAAGTCGGTTCATCGTCGCCGTCGCCCCATGCGCGTGGGCGATAGAAGGTATGCACGCCGAGCTTATAGACCTTCTTCATCTCGTTAACCCAATCCGGGTGCACCCAGTAGGCGTGATAGTGAGTCGATTTCGACACTTCCGGCATCCACAATCTGCCGTCGAGCATGTCACGGGCAATACGTTTGGCGCGTTCCCAGGCGTCGGGTTCCGTGACGATGTCGGGGATACCATCGCAGGCAAATGTGAACTGACATGAGAGATGCCGGTGAGCGTTCTGGTACACCACGCCACAGACATCGTTCGGATAGAATGGCGAGAACACCCGGTTCATGACCACTTGCGCCACGGCAATCTGTCCGCGCACAGACTCACCACGCGCTTCGAAGTAAACCGCATTGGCGAGACATTTTTCGGCCTTTGCACGTCCCGCGCCCGTGAGCGCCAGTCGTTCTGCGGGAGATCGGGGCCGTTGGTCGACACCGGTAACCTCGCCCTTGCTGGCAATGCTTTCACCTCCCCTGCCTTCACCGTCCGGTGACGCCGGGCCAAGCGCCGATTGTTTGATATCGGGATCGCCGCGCGAGGCGAGCACCACTGGCGCTTCGCCCGGCGCCCATGGCGCAATTGCCTCCCGCCCGCCTGCCATCGAGTCAGCACCGAAGTAAAGCTCCGTCGCCTCTTTGCCGGTAGCCTTTGAAGGTGCGGCAGGAGTCAGATTTGCAGGCGGGATGTCGGCATAAGGCAAATCGACGTCCGGAGCCGGCGTCTTTTCATCCGGAACAGTCACGAATTCGTACTGCGAATATGAATCGAAGCGACCAGCGGAAGTTTCATCCTTCTTCGGCGAAGCGCCGGCCTCCGTTTCCGGAGCAGGTTCAATCGCCGGCAGCGGCGGCAGTGGTTCGCGTGGCCGCGCGATCAGCGAGTCCCGCTTGGCATGCCGGTTCGCCTTGGGGAACTGCAAAGGTGCGGTTCCATCGCCAAGCGGCTGCTTGCCGATCGAACCTGTGATGTCGGCCGGATCGAAATTGGCGAGCGCATAGATCGGCGGATGCGGAATTGTAGTGCCTACCGGATTCGGCAGGCTGAACGTGGCCGCATGAATAGTGCCGAACGGAGAGGCGATCAGATGCTGTTGCCAGCGTTTGGCGACCCCAGACTGACGCGCAAGCAAGGCGCCGAGATCCTGGAACGCAGTCCTCTCGGCAGGCACGATGAGCAGCGCCGCTGCAATGGCGGTCGATGCGGCTTTTCTCCGCCGCCGACGCCCAAGCGAAACTGCCAGCCGTTCGCTCACGCCACACCGCAACGCCCTGCGACCGCCCCGCCGCCGGGTGGCGACAATGCGACAGATTTTTTTATGGCCCGATTAACCTTGCGAAGGTGTTAACATTGGATCGGCGCGCAGGCGCCAGATACGGCTCCAGGCCGCGCCCTTTGCCCGCCAGCCGGCGTATCCGGCAAATCCATCAATTGGCCGCCTGTTTCCACAGCCGCGAACCGGAAACAAAAATTAACTATATCGCAAGCGCTGCTGGCCAATATTGCCGGCAAAATTTTTCACGGGCCGGCATGTTCGCTTCCATCCAGCCATCAACAATTGCCGGCCAGGCCACACTGCTTTTCGGCCTGTGCTTCGCAGCTTTTGTCGTGCTGTGCCTTCTCTATCGTCGCCTGTACGGGCAAAACCGCAGGCTTTCCACCGCGCTCAATAACATGTCGCAGGGCTTGAACATGTTTGATGCGCAGGGCCGCATCACCTTGCTCAACACGCGCTATCTGCAGATGTACAAGCTCGCGCCCGAGATCGTGAAGCCAGGTTGCACGCTTAAGCGTCTGATCACCTACCGCAAAGAGACCGGCTTATTCGCTGGCGACGTCGACAGCTACGTGCAGAAAATTCTCGATGCGATGGCGCAGGGCAAGAGCCAGGAACACTACGTTGAGGCAAGCGATGGTCGTATCGTGCTCGCCAAGAATGAGCCCCTGCCGGGCGGTGGATGGGTCTCCACTCATGAGGACGTCACCGAACAGCGTCATGCCGAGCAGGAGCGCCTGGCCATTCGCGACCAGGAAAAGCGGCGCGCGACAATCGACTCCGCCATCAATTCATTCCGCCCGACTATCGAGAAGTTGCTGTCCACCGTAAGCGCCAGTGCTACAGCGATGCGATCGACCGCAAGCGAGCTCTTCGGCTCCTCCGAGCAGACATCGCAACGAGCAGAGAGCGCCGTGCATGCATTTCATGAAGCTTCGGTCAACGTGGAAACCGCGGCAGTGGCCGCCGACGAGCTATCTCGCTCAATCAGCGAGATCAGTCGTCAGCTGACGCACACCACCAACGTCGTCAGCCTCGCGACCAACGAAGCGCGATCCACCGACGGCGAAATCGGCGGCCTGGCGGACGGCGCGCAGAAGATCGGCGACGTGGTCAAACTGATCCGCAATATTGCGGGACAGACGAACCTGCTGGCTCTCAATGCCACGATAGAAGCTGCGCGCGCGGGCGAGACCGGCAAGGGCTTCGCGGTCGTTGCTTCCGAGGTGAAATCGCTGGCAGTTCAAACTGCCAAAGCGACCGAGGACATCGCCAGCCACATTCTTGCCGTGCAGGACTCGACCGCGGGCGCAGTGGAAGCCATCCGCCAGATTGCCGCACGAATGCGCGAGGTCAATGAAAATACTTCGGCGGTGGCCGCATCCGTAGAACAGCAAAATTCGGCGACCAGCGAGATTTCCCGCAATGTCGCAAGCGCGGCCGAGGGTACCGGGCACGTGGTATCCGTGCTTGGCGACGTCGCCGGCGCGGCAACGCAGACGCGGGCTTCGGCGGAAGTGGTACGCGATGCTTCCGAAGCGGTCGACCATGCCGTGTCCGACCTTCGGATTGAGGTCGAAGACTTCCTCGGCAAAGTAGCGGTGTAGCGCCGATCAAGCCTGGCTGGCTGCTGCTTTTCCCAGCGCGGCTTGCGCAGCGGCAAGGCGTGCGATCGGAACGCGGAAGGGGGAGCAGGATACGTAGTCGAGATTGGTTTCGTGGCAGAAGGCGACCGACGCAGGATCGCCACCGTGCTCGCCGCAAATTCCGACCTTCAGCTTTGGGCGAACCTTGCGGCCTCGATCCACACCTATTTTGACCAATTCGCCAACGCCTTGCTGATCAATCGAGATAAATGGGTCGGCAGGAAGTATGCCGCGCGCGGTATACACTCCGAGAAAGCTCGCCGCGTCGTCGCGTGAAATACCGAAAGTGGTCTGGGTCAGATCGTTGGTGCCGAATGAAAAGAATTCAGCGCTTTGCGCGATTTCGCCGGCCATCAAGGACGCACGTGGCAGCTCGATCATCGTGCCAACCTGGTAGCCAACCTTGGCGCCTTTCTCCTTGGTGACCGCTTCCGCCATCGCGTCGATACGGGCCTTGACCAGGTCGAACTCAGCCCTGGTGGCGATCAACGGCACCATGACTTCCGGTGCCACCGGCTTGCCGGTGCGTTTGCCGACCTCAAGCGCCGCCTCGAAAATGGCGCGCGCCTGCATCTCGGCGATCTCCGGATAGACAATCGCTATACGGCAGCCGCGGAATCCCAGCATCGGATTAAATTCGGACAGTTCGTTCGCGCGCGCCGCAAGTTTTTTCGGATCGGCGCGCATCGCGGCGGCGACCTCGGCGACCTCTTTCTCACCGTGCGGCAGGAACTCGTGCAGCGGCGGGTCCAGGAGGCGGATGGTCACCGGCCGGCCGGCCATGATCTCGAACAATTCGACAAAGTCGGCTCGTTGCATGGGCAGAAGCCTGGCAATCGCCGAGCGGCGCGACTTCTCGTCGTCGGCGAGGATCATTTCGCGCACCGCCTGAATGCGTCCTTCCTCGAAGAACATGTGCTCGGTGCGGCAAAGCCCGATGCCCTCGGCGCCGAAACGAATGGCGGCCTTCGCATCGGCCGGCGTGTCGGCGTTGGCGCGTACGCCAAGCCGGCGTACCTTGTCAGCCCAGCCAATCAGGGTTGCGAATTCATCGGATAGCTGCGGCTCGATCATGTCGACCTTGCCGGCCAGCACCTGTCCGGTCGAGCCGTCGACGGTAATGTGGTCGCCTTTTTTGAAAGTCTGGCCGCCCGCTGACATTGTGCCCGCAGCGTAATCGACGCGAAGCGAACCCGCACCCGAAACGCAGGGCTTGCCCATGCCGCGCGCCACCACAGCGGCGTGGGACGTCATGCCGCCGCGGGTGGTCAGGATGCCTTCCGCCGCATGCATGCCGTGGATGTCTTCGGGCGACGTTTCCACACGCACCAGCACAACCTTTTTTCCGTCGGATTTGAGCTGTGCCGCTTCATCGGACGAAAAAACGATCTCGCCACTGGCGGCGCCCGGTGAAGCGGGCAGCCCCGTGGCTATGACGCGTCGATGTGCGCGCGGATCAATGGTCGGATGCAGCAACTGATCGAGCGAAAGTGGATCAACGCGGAGCACCGCGTCGTTCCTTGAGATCAGACCTTCGTTGGCGAGTTCGACCGCGATACGCAACGCGGCTTTTGCGGTACGCTTGCCGGAGCGGGTCTGCAACATCCACAACTTGCCTTGCTCGACCGTGAACTCGAGGTCCTGCATGTCCCGGTAATGGCGTTCAAGAACGTTGTAGATGCGCTTGAGCTCGCCGTATGCCTTGGGCAGCGTGTATTCCATCGACGGCTTGTCCGAGCCCGCTTCCTTGCGCGCCGCCTCGCTGATCTCCTGTGGCGTACGGATGCCGGCGACAACATCCTCTCCCTGCGCGTTGATCAGAAATTCGCCGTAAAGCTTCTTCTCACCGGTCGACGGATTCCGCGTGAAAGCGACCCCCGTCGCGGAGGTGTCGCCCATATTGCCGAACACCATGGCCTGGACGTTGACCGCCGTACCCCAGTTCTCCGGAATATTGTGTAGCTTGCGATATGTGATTGCGCGCTGGTTCATCCAGGACCCGAACACAGCTCCGATCGCACCCCAAAGCTGCTGGTGCGGATTTTGCGGAAAGTCCTGGCGCAGCTCGTCCTTCACACGTTTCTTGTAACGCAGAACCAGCTCGGCCCAGTCGTCGGCGGAAAGATCCGTGTCGAGACTGTAGCCTTGGCGCTCCTTGTGGTGATCGAGCAATTCCTCGAAATGCTCATGGCCGACGCCGAGGACCACATCCGAATACATCGTGATAAAGCGGCGGTAACTGTCATAGGCAAAACGCCGGTCGCCGGACTTCTTTGCGAGGGTCTCAACCGTTTCATCGTTGAGACCAAGATTGAGCACGGTATCCATCATGCCGGGCATCGACGCGCGCGCCCCCGATCGCACCGAAACCAGCAATGGATTGGATTTATCGCCGAATATCTTGCCGGTGATACGGCCGACTTGTGCGAGCGCCTTCTCCACCTGGGCGCGTAAGTCCTTCGGGTACTCCTTATTGTGCCCGTAATAATAGGTGCAAACGTCGGTGGTGATCGTGAAGCCGGGCGGGACCGGCAATCCCAGGTTTGCCATTTCGGCAAGTCCGGCGCCCTTGCCGCCCAGCAGATCGCGCATCGCGGCCTTGCCATCGGCGCGGCCGTCACCAAAGCTGTAGACCCACTTGCCCCTGTTCTTACCCTTACCCTTGCCCTTGGGTGGGCCGGCCGCCGCCTTCGGCTTGGCCCGGGAAGCCTTCCGTACCGGCCGTTTCTTGCTTTTTGCGCTGACGCGCGAATGTTTTCTTTTGGCCATTGGTCACGCAACGTGGGTGGGACGACGGCCCTTAAAAGCACCGTCGAATAGCCCGGCGCAAGTCCGGAATTTCGATCAGCGGAAAAGTCCGAGTCCCAGCAGACCGATAATGATCAGATAGACGGCGACAATGAAGTTGAGCAGACGCGGGATGACGAGAATAAGAATGCCGGCGATGAGCGCGATAACGGGCTGCAGGTGCGCGATACTAATAGACATGATGGGCTCCCCAATTGGCTGACAATCGAACAAAACGACGAA
>DASXLC010000083.1:0-9634 GCA_036496445.1 Pseudolabrys sp.
GGTCTGAAGTAGCCGCAAAGGAGGAGCAGCCCCAGGCCGGCGCCGCTTCGGCACCGATAAACTCGTTATTGGCAACCGCGTCAGCGGAGCGCGGCGCCCAGGTCGCCAAGCAATGCCAGGCCTGTCACAACTTCGAGGAAGGCCAGGGCCCAAAGGTCGGCCCGGATCTGTACGGTGTGGTCGGCCGCAGGATCGCCTCCGCCCCCGGCTTCAATTATTCCTCGGCTTTGAAGTCAAAGAACGGCACCTGGGATTTCAACGCGCTAAACGCGTGGCTGACCAAGCCAACCGCTTATGCGCCAGGCACCGCGATGACCTTCGCCGGTCTGTCGAACGATAAGCAGCGCGCCGACTTGATCGCCTATCTCGATACCCTGTCGAAGAACCCGGTGCCGCTGCCGAAGGCTCAATAAGAGCTTGCTAAAGCTCGGCTGGCTCTGGCGCTATGTCTGCTCCAGGGTCCCGGTGCTAAACCACGCAGTGCCGGCATGTTCAGAGCTAGCCGCCGCCGAAGCGCCTCTCGTCGGCCTTGTGATAGTGCTGCAGCGCAATCATCAAACCCTTCATCGGCCGCAATGGCCCCAGCGTGACAATAAGGATCAGCGGCAACCACAGCGCCGCATGCACCCAATATGGCGGTTGAAAAACAATCTCGGTCATCAACGCAGCGCCGACCACAATTGCGCCGGCCAAGAACATGATGAATACCGCCGGCCCGTCGCCGGAATCGGCAAAGCCATAATCGAGCCCGCAGACCTCGCAGCGCGGCCGCAACGTAAGAAAGCCCGTAAACAGCTTACCCTCGCCGCAGCGCGGACAGCGGCACCAGAGGCCAGCGTGAATTGCCCCTGAGAGTGTATTGATCATGTTCCTATCAGACGCGGCGACCACAAAGCGCAGCCGTGATGCGCTGCAAACCGGCGATCCCAGATTGCGGTGCACCGCTCCGCCGCTGCACCGCATCCGAGAACCCACTTATTCAAGCCGTCATCACGCCTGCGGACTGCCGCCCCAGACGTAGATGCAGGCAAACAGAAACAGCCACACCACGTCAACGAAGTGCCAATACCAAGCCGCGAATTCGAAGCCGAGATGCTGGGTCGGCTTGAATTGTCCGGCAATGGCGCGGAAGAGGCAGACGATGAGAAAGATCGAGCCGATGATGACGTGGGCGCCGTGGAATCCGGTCGCCATGAAGAACGTGGCGCCGTAGATGTTGCCCGAATAGTGGAACGCCGCATGGCCATATTCCCACGCCTGGACGCAGGTAAAGCTCAGCCCCAAGAGGATGGTGAGCGTTAGGCCCCATATGAGCCCCTTGCGATCATTTTGGAGGAGCGCGTGATGCGCCCAGGTGACCGTAGTGCCCGAGGTCAGCAGAATGAGCGTGTTCAACAGCGGGAAGTGCCAAGGGTCGAAGGTGTCGACGCCTTTGGGCGGCCACACCCCGCCGGTATAGGCGATGCGCGCGACGTCGCGGAATTCATCCGGGAACAGCGCGGTGTTGAAATAGGCCCAGAACCAGGCGACGAAAAACATCACCTCCGAAGCGATGAACAGGATCATCCCATAGCGATGCGAGATCTGCACCACGCGGGTGTGATCGCCTTCCACTTCGGCTTCGTAGATGACGTCACGCCACCAGCCCACCATCGTGTAGGCGATGCCGATCGCGCCGGCGCCCATCAGCAGCGGGGCATAGGCGACCACATGGTGCATCCACAGAATCGCGCCAACGGCCAACACGAAAGCCGAAGTGGCGCCGACCGCAGGCCACGGACTGGGATTGACCAGATGGTAATCGTGATGCGGTTTGGCATGTGCAACATTGGCCATCGTCATCGTCTCCACTTCGGCGCGACCTTGCGCTCCGCGCCATATTTGCATCTGGTCCTAGATTCTGCCGATTGCTTCCACGGGTCGCATGTAGTCGGGGCCGGCAAGCCCGCCAGAGCCGAGGCGCACGACGGTGACCGCGAAAACGAATAGCACGAATGCGCCGAGCGTGAATGCGATCGCGATCGAACGCGCCCGACGCGCACAGAGTTGTTCGGGCGTCAGCTTGATCCTGCCGCCTTCGGCCTGCTCGATGACTTCCATGATCCCGCTCATCTTCATGCCACGAAATGGCCGAACAGCCCCCCCGACATACGGTCGACCAGCAGCATGGCGAACAACAAGAACAGATACAAAATCGAGAAGCCGAACATCTGTTTGCTCGCAGTATGGCCGCGCGTCTCCCCGTGAACGCGAATAGCAAGCGCGATCATGGCGGAACCTGCCACCACGGCGGTTATGCCGTATGCGGCTCCGGTATAACCGAGCAGCCACGGCGCAACGCCGACCGGCGTCAGCGCCAGCGTGTAGAGCAGAATCTGGCGCCGCGTTTCTGCAGCGCCAGCCACGACGGGAAGCATCGGCACGCCGGCGCGGGCGTAATCGTCGGTGCGATAAAGCGACAGTGCCCAGAAATGCGGCGGCGTCCACAAAAAGACGATCAGGAACAAAATCAGTGGCTCGATCGCCACGGTGCCGGTAGACGCGGCCCAGCCGATCACCGGGGGCAGCGCACCGGCGGCACCGCCGATCACGATGTTCTGCGGAGTCGAGCGCTTAAGCCAAATGGTGTAAATCACAACGTAGAAGAAAATGGTGAAGGCGAGCAGCGCCGCCGCCAGCACGTTCACCAACAGCCCGAGCGATACGACCGAGAAGGCTGCAAGCGTAAACCCGAAGCCAGCCGCCTCGCCAGGCATGACGCGGCCGCGCGGGATTGGCCGGCCAGCGGTGCGGCCCATCCGCGCGTCGATATCGGCGTCGTACCACATGTTGAGCGCGCCGGCGGCCCCGGCGCCGACAGCGATGCACAACAACGCCGTGAATGCCATCACCGGGTGCACAGGCACCGGCGCCCGCACCAGCCCGACCAACGCGGTAAACACCACGAGTGACATCACTCGCGGTTTCATCAGCTCAATGTAATCGCCGACTCCGGCGACGCTCGGTTCGGCGCGCGCGACGGTGAGGCTCATCGGACCAGCGGCAGCGTTTCATATTGATGGAACGGCGGCGGCGACGGCAGCGTCCATTCCAGCGAGGTGGCGCCCGTGCCCCACGGATTGGCGGCCGCCCGTTCCTTGCGGACGAAGGCCAGCACCATGCCGTAGAGGAACACCAGCACGCCGACGCCGGAAATGTAGGCCCCGATCGAGGAAACGAGATTCCATCCGGCGAAGGCGTCGGGATAATCGACGTAGCGGCGGGGCATGCCGGCAAGGCCGAGGAAGTGTTGCGGGAAGAACGCGACATTGACGCCGATGAAAGTTAACCAGAAGTGCAGCTTGCCGAGGACCTCATTGTACGTGTAGCCAGTCATCTTCGGGAACCAGTAATACCAGCCGCCGAAAATCGCGAAGATGGCGGCGATCGCCATCACGTAGTGAAAGTGCGCGACAACGTAATAGGTGCCGTGCAGCTCACGATCGACGCCGGCATTGGCGAGCACCACGCCGGTAACGCCGCCGATGGTAAACAGGAAAATGAATCCAATCGCCCACAGCATCGGCGTCTTGAACTCGATCGAGCCGCCCCACATGGTCGCGATCCAGGAGAAGACCTTCACGCCGGTCGGCACCGCGATCACCATGGTGGCAGCGATGAAATAGGCCTGCACGCTCGCCGACATGCCGACGTTGTACATGTGGTGCGCCCAGACCACGAAGCCGATGCCGCCGATGGCGACCATCGCATAGGCCATGCCGAGGTAACCGAACACCGGCTTGCGCGAGAATGTCGCCACGATCTGGCTGATCATGCCGAAGCCCGGCAGAATGAGAATGTAGACTTCAGGGTGACCGAAGAACCAGAACAGGTGCTGGAACAGCAGCGGATCGCCGCCGCCGTCCGGCGAGAAGAACGTCGTGCCGAAATTGCGGTCGGTCAGCAGCATGGTGATGGCGCCGGCCAGGACCGGCAGCGCCAGCAGAAGCAGAAACACCGTCACAAGTTCCGACCACACGAACAGCGGCATCCTGTGCATGGTCATGCCGGGCGCGCGCATATTGAAGATCGTGGTGATGAAGTTGATCGCGCCGAGGATCGACGAAGCGCCGGCGAGGTGGATCGACAAAATGACGAAGTCCATGGCCGGGCCGGGATGGCCATAAGTCGACAGCGGCGCATAGAGCGTCCATCCGGTCCCGGCGCCATTGGTGCCGGGCTCGCCCTCGACGAACATCGACGTCAGCAACAGCGCAAACGAGGCCGGCAACAGCCAGAACGAAATATTGTTCATGCGCGGGAACGCCATGTCCGGCGCGCCGATCATGAGCGGAATCATCCAATTACCGAAACCGCCGATCATCGACGGCATAAGCACGAAAAAGATCATGATCAGGCCGTGCGCGGTGACCAAGGCGTCGTAGGTGTGGGTCTCGTGGAAGATCTGCAGGCCCGGATACATCAGCTCAGCGCGGATCGCGATCGAGAGCGCGGCACCGATCAGTCCGGCGATGAGCGCAAACACCAGGTACATCGTGCCGATGTCCTTGTGATTGGTCGAATAGAGAAAGCGCCGCCAGCCGTGCGGGATTTCGTGCGCTTCCTCATCGCCATAGGCAGCGTGTGTCATCGTATCCATTGCCAGTCCCTTTGTTTACGACCGCTCGTCGGACGCGGCTGCGAGCGTTATCGGATCGCAAACGCGGCGAGCGCATTAGGCGCGACATTATTGTCGGTCGCATATTTCTGCTTGGCACCGTTCAGCCAGTTGTTGAAATCGCCTTCGCTCACCGCCCGCACCGCGATTGGCATGAAAGCGTGATCCTTGCCGCATAGTTCCGAACACTGGCCGTAGAACACGCCTTCGCTGGTGGCCTTGAACCAGGTCTCGTTGACGCGGCCGGGAATCGCGTCCATGCGAATGCCGAATGAGGGCACCGCGAACGAATGGATGACGTCGGCGCCGGTGACCAGCACGTGCACGACTTTGTTGACCGGCACCACCATCTCGTTATCGACCGCGAGGAGCCGCAACTGACCCGGCTTAAGATCCTTCTGCTGCACCATCAACGAATCGAATTCGAACTTGCTGTCCGGATAACTGTAGCTCCAGAACCATTGCTTGCCGGTGACCTTCACGGTCAGATCGGGCTTGGGCACTTCGAGCTGGACAAATAAGAGCCGGAACGAAGGCACCGCGATCGCTGCCAAGATGATAACCGGAACGATGGTCCAGAGAATTTCGATCGGCGTGTTGTGGGTGGTGCGCGAGGGCGTCGGATTGGCGCGGGCGTTAAAACGCACGATGCAGATGAGGAGAAGCGCAAGCACAAAGGCCGATATCACGGCGATGACCCAGAGCAGGAAAAAGTGAAAACTGGCGACGTCCGCCATCACCGGAGACGCGGAGTCCTGCAGATCCATTTCCCAGGGTGTCGGTTGGCCGAGTCCGGCCCACGCGACGCCGGCGCTGGCAAGCAAAATCACAGACATTAGCGCAGTCGCGCTCAACCGTGAGAATACCGGCATCGATCTCCCTATTCATGGCCCGTTTGGCGGTGCCGGCACCGCGCAGCCAAAATAAGCCTATCAAATGTATGTTTACCATGCAACGGTCTGGTGATGCCGCTGCCGGCTGGGCTTGCACAGGGGATGCCTGCATTCCCTGGCCGTCGCCTTGGGTTGGGGCGTCGTCGATCTGCGGGTCCCCGCATGTGCTCTCGGGCGGCGACAGTAATCTTGATACCAAGTATCGGCCGGCTTGCAGCCGACTGCACGACCGTCGTCCCGCAGTTCTGCATTCAGGTCAGGAAAATCGCCATGAGGATCACAGTGGCGGCGATCACCAAGACGGAGATCTTCGTCAGGGTCACGAACGTGCGATACGTCTGCTCGTGGCCCACGTACTCGTTGCCTTGTGCTGTGGTGTATTCGAGCTGGCCGTGGTCGTCCATCGGATCCTCCAGGCGCAATCGCTGCGGTTTGGCGTAATTGCGCGCCTCGGGCAAAGAGGTTCCCTACTTGGATCCTCGATGAACCCCGAACATCAGACCAATGGTAGCAATAGTTCCGCACGCCGTCATCATGGCTGGACGTCTTTCGAACGCGACATTATTCGCGGTCGAGGGCATGAAGGCCGAAACCGCGGTCATCGCCTTCGATCTTGAGGCCATCGCCGTTTCTTCCGGCGCCGCCTGCTCCTCGGGCAAAGTGCAACCCTCCCATGTGCTTGCGGCCATGGAGATTTCCCCTGCGCTCGTGCGCGGCGTGGTGCGCGTGCGCTTGGGTTGGAGGACCGGAGAGAACGCTTTCTTGCCGCTCGGAGAAGGCTTGCGAAGGCATTATATAGAGGCCACAATATCGTCGCCTAAATGGCTGCATTGGCGAACGGTTTCAAAGATCGTTCGAATGGTTCAAACAGTCAACGTTGGGTGACCGGCAGAGGACAATCCGAGCCAGAACATCGCCATAACCGACTAAATCCAACCCGCGGTCCTTGAAACCGTGAGCGGAGGGACGAATGCCGGCAGTACAACAGACCGTCGAGCAGGTCCGGCGCATCGACGTCGATCAATACAAGTACGGGTTCGAGACGCTGATCGAATCGGAAAAGGCCCCCAAGGGCCTGTCCGAAGACACGGCGCGTTTCATCTCGGCCAAAAAGAACGAACCGGACTGGATGCTGGCCTGGCGGCTTGATGCCTATAAGCGCTGGCTGACCATGCGCGAGCCGAAATGGGCCAAGGTCGAATACGGCCCGATCGACTATCAGGATATTTATTATTACTCCGCGCCCAAGAAGAAAGAGGGGCCGAAATCGCTCGACGAGATCGATCCGGAAATCCTGCGCACCTACGATAAATTGGGCATTCCGCTGCGCGAACAGGAAATCCTGCTCGGTGTGCAGAACCCGCGGACGGGCGACGGTGACGGCGCCGAAGGCGAAGCCGTTGCCGGCTATGGCCGCGTTGCGGTCGATGCCGTCTTCGATTCGGTGTCGGTTGCCACCACGTTCAAGGCGGAGTTGGCGAAGGCCGGCGTGCTGTTCATGCCGATCTCCGAAGCGCTGCAGCAGCATCCCGAGCTCGTGAAGAAATATCTCGGCTCGGTGGTTCCGATTAGCGACAACTTCTTCGCCACGCTCAACTCGGCGGTGTTCTCCGACGGCTCGTTCGTCTATGTGCCGCCGGGCGTGCGCTGCCCGATGGAACTATCGACCTATTTCCGTATCAATGAGCGCAATACCGGTCAGTTCGAGCGCACGCTGATTATTGCCGATCGCGGCTCCTATGTGAGCTACCTCGAAGGCTGCACCGCGCCGGTCCGCGAAGAAAATCAGCTTCACGCCGCGGTCGTCGAACTGATCGCGCTGGACGATGCCGAGATCAAATATTCGACCATCCAGAACTGGTATCCGGGCGACGCCAAGGGCCGCGGCGGTGTCTACAATTTCGTCACCAAGCGCGGCGATTGCCGCGGCAAGAACGCGAAGATCTCCTGGACCCAGCTCGAGACCGGCTCGGCGATCACTTGGAAATATCCGAGCTGCATTCTGCGCGGCGACAACTCGCGCGGCGAGTTCTACTCGATCGCCATTTCCAATGGCTACCAGCAGGTCGATTCCGGCACCAAGATGCTGCATCTCGGCAAGAACACCACGAGCCGGATCATCTCCAAGGGCATCGCCGCCGGGCATTCGAACAACACCTACCGCGGACTGGTGACTGCGCATCGCCGCGCCAGCGGCGCGCGTAATTTCACCAATTGCGATTCGCTTTTGATCGGCGATCAGTGCGGCGCCCATACCGTGCCCTATATCGAGGCGAAAAACTCCTCGACCGTGTTCGAGCATGAGGCGACGACCTCGAAAATTTCCGAGGACATGCTGTTCTACTGCATGCAGCGCGGTCTCTCGGAGGAAGAGGCGGTGGCGCTTGTCGTCAACGGTTTCGTCAAAGACGTGCTGCAACAGCTGCCGATGGAATTCGCGGTCGAGGCGCAGAAGCTGATCTCGATTTCGCTGGAAGGCAGCGTCGGATGACCAAAGGTCCGATCGTCAATGTTGCCGAGGTGCCTGTCGTTGAACGCGGCAATGGCGGCGCATTTGCGGTCAAATGGGGCCGCGTCGGGCCGCTGCTCGGGCTTCAAGCGCTCGGCTGCGCGCTGCATGTTGTGCCTTCAGGAAAGAAGGCGTTTCCGTTTCACCGCCACCACGTCATGGACGAACTATTTTATGTGCTGGCCGGCGATGGCGAATATCGTTGGGGCGATGAGCGTCTGAAGGTGAAAGCCGGCGACCTCGTTTCAGCTCCAGCCGGCACAAAGCCGCACCAGCTGATCAACACCGGCAGCGGTGAATTGCGCTATCTCGGCATTTCCAGCGCGGCCGCAACCGAGGTCGTCGATTATCCGGATTCCGGGAAGATCGGTATCTCGGCCGGCATGAAAGGCGACGATTTCAAAAGCGCCACCTATCGGGGAATGGGCCGCATGCAGGCGGCCGATTACTTCGACGGCGAGAGCGACTGAAGGTCTCACGAATAGAGTCAGGTGAAATGAATTTGCTGGAAATCAAGAATCTGCACGTCGACATCGACGGCAAGGAAATCCTCAAAGGTCTCGATCTGGAGGTCAAGGCGGGCGAGGTGCACGCCATTATGGGTCCGAACGGATCGGGCAAGTCGACGCTCGCCTATGTTTTGGCGGGCAAAGAGGACTATCGGCCGACGACGGGCGAGGTGCGCTTTGCCGGCCGCAGCTTGTTCGAGATGGAGCCGGACGAGCGCGCCGCGGCGGGGCTGTTTCTCGCGTTTCAGTATCCGTTGGAAATCCCCGGCGTCGCCACGATGACCTTCTTGCGCACCGCCCTCAATGCGCAGCGCAAGAAGCGCGGCGAGCCAGAACTCACCACCCCGGATTTTATCAAGAAGGTCCGTGAAACGGCCGGCAAGCTTGGCATCGACCAGGACATGCTGCGACGCGCGGTCAATGTCGGTTTTTCCGGCGGCGAGAAGAAGCGGAACGAGATTTTACAGATGGCGCTGCTCGAGCCGCGCCTCGCGGTGCTCGATGAAACCGATTCAGGGCTCGACATCGACGCGCTCAAAATCGTCTCCGAGGGCGTCAACCGGCTGCGCGGACCGGACCGATCGTTTGTTGTCATTACCCACTATCAGCGGCTTCTCAATTACATCGTTCCGGACGTGGTGCATGTCCTCTCGCGTGGCCGCGTCGTCAGGACCGGCGGCAAGGAGCTTGCGCTGGAGCTTGAGGCGCACGGCTATGCCGAATATCGGGAGGAGGTGCCGGCTTGAACGCGGAGGTCGCCCTTATCAAGACCGCGGCGGAAGCGGCGCTGGCGCAGACCTTCGCCCAGGCGCGCGATCGGCTGCCCGGCGATGATACGATTGTGGCGCGGCGCGAGGCGGCCTTCGACCTGTTCGCCAAACAGGGTCTGCCACATCGTCGTATCGAGGAATGGAAATATACCGATCTGCGCGCGCTGATGCGCGAAGCCAAGCCGCTCGCCGGTCCGCCGGACGCCGCCGCCAAGGCGCGCGCAAAAGATGCCGGCCGCATGTTGGGCGATCTCGACGCGCGCCGCATGGTATTCGTCGATGGCGAATTCGTCGCC
>DASXLC010000084.1:0-35953 GCA_036496445.1 Pseudolabrys sp.
GATCGCCTGGCACTTCTATATCCGCCGTCCCGATATTCCGGTCGAGCTGGCGCGGCAACACGATTGGCTTTACCGCTTCCTGCTCAATAAATGGTACTTCGACGAGCTTTATGACCTGATCTTCGTCAGGCCCACGAAGCGACTCGGCCGCCTGCTGTGGAAGAGCGGCGATGGCTGGCTGATCGACGGTTTTGGGCCGGACGGCGTGTCGGCACGCGTGCTCGACGTCACCCGTAACGTGGTACGTCTGCAGACCGGTTATCTGTATCACTACGCCTTCGCCATGCTGATCGGGGCTGCGGCCTTTATCACCTGGTTCATGTTCGCGACGGGGATACATTGATGAACTGGCCCATCCTCTCCGTCGTTACGTTCCTCCCGCTGCTTGGCGCCCTGCTGGTCGCGTTGCTCGTGCGCGGCAACGAGCGTCTTGCGCGCGGTACCGCGCGCTGGATCGCGCTGTGGGCGACGCTGGTCACCTTCGCCATTTCCCTGGTGATGGTCTGGCGTTTTGACGCCAGTTCCGCGGAATTCCAGTTCGCTGAAAAGTACAACTGGCTCGGCATCGCTTCTTATCACATGGGCGTCGACGGAATTTCACTGCCCTTCGTGATCCTGACCACTGCGCTGATGCCGATCTGCATTCTCGCCAGCTGGACCGCGATCCAGACGCGCGTGAAGGAGTACATGATCGCGTTTCTGGTGCTGGAGACCCTGATGGTCGGCACCTTCTCGGCGCTCGATCTGGTGCTGTTCTATCTGTTCTTCGAGGGCGGCCTGATCCCGATGTTCCTGATCATCGGCATTTGGGGCGGATCGCGCCGGGTCTATGCGAGCTTCAAGTTCTTCCTCTACACGCTGCTCGGCTCGGTTTTGATGCTGCTCGCCATCATGGCGATGTACTGGGATGCCGGCACTACCGATATCGCGACGCTGTTGCGCCACGGCTTCCCGATCGGTCTGCAGAAATGGGCGTGGTTTGCTTTCTTCGCCTCATTCGCGGTGAAAATGCCGATGTGGCCGGTCCACACGTGGTTGCCGGACGCGCATGTCGAAGCACCGACAGCGGGCTCCGTGATCCTCGCCGCCATCCTCCTGAAGATGGGCGGCTATGGCTTTTTACGATTTTCGCTGCCGATGTTCCCGGTTGCCAGTCATGAATTTGCACCGCTGATCTTCACCCTGTCGGTTGTCGCCATCATCTACACCTCGCTCGTCGCACTGATGCAGGAGGACGTGAAAAAGCTGATCGCCTATTCCTCTGTTGCGCACATGGGCTTCGTGACGATGGGCATCTTTGCCGCAACCGCGCAGGGCGTTGCCGGCGGCATTTTCCAGATGATCTCGCACGGCATCGTCTCGGGGGCGCTGTTTCTCTGCGTCGGCGTTGTGTACGACCGCATGCATACGCGCGAGATCAACGCCTATGGCGGCCTCGTCAACCGCATGCCGCTTTATGCTTTCGTGTTCATGGTGTTTACGCTCGCCAATGTTGGCCTGCCGGGAACGTCGGGGTTTATCGGCGAATTTTTATCTCTCATCGGCACGTTCAGGATCAATATACCGGTCGCCACGCTTGCCACGTTTGGCGTCATCCTGTCGGCTGCTTATGCGTTGTGGCTCTACCGAAAGATGATTTTCGGTGATCTCAAGCCGTCGCTCGAAGGCATCCGTGACATCGGCTGGCGCGAGACGGTGATCTTCGCGCCGTTGGTCGTCCTCACCATTTTGTTCGGCGTCGTGCCCAAGCCGGTGCTCGATATGTCGGCCGCCTCGGTTACGCAACTTCTTGAAAATTACAATCACGCCATCGCTGCGGCCAAGGCCGCGGAGACGAATAGAGAACTCGCGCAGATCGAACGCGAGCAGGGCGCCACACGATGAATCAGCTGTCCGCCTTGCATGACCTGATGCCGCTGCTGCCGGAACTGATGCTGGCTTGCGGCGCGATGCTGATGCTGATGTTCGGTGCATTCATCGGCGAGCGCAGCGCGGCTATGGTCAACGGCTGGTGCGTTGTCGTGTTGGTGTTGGCTGGCGTCGCTCTCGTCTGGCTGGCGCCCGGCCCGCACGTGATGTTCGGCGGAAGCTTCCTGGTCGACGATTACGCGCGTTTTCTCAAGGTGTTGACGCTCGTCGGGTCCGGCGGGGCGCTGTTGCTCTCGCTCGACTATCTCACCCTCGAGAAGCAGCAGAAATTCGAATACGGCGCGCTGTTTCTGCTCGCGACACTCGGCATGCTGATGTTGATCTCGGCCTCCGATCTGATCGCGCTTTATCTCGGCCTTGAACTGATGAGCCTGCCGCTCTACGTGATCGCGGCTTCCAATCGTGAAAATCTGAGATCCACCGAGGCCGGTCTGAAATATTTCGTGCTCGGCGCGCTGTCATCGGGAATGCTGCTTTACGGCGCCTCACTGATCTACGGCTTCACCGGCACGGTCAATTTTGCAGGCATCGCCAAGGCAACGCAGAACGGCGCCGGGCTGGGATTGATCTTCGGACTCGTGTTCCTGTTCGTTGGGTTCTGCTTCAAGATCTCTGCGGTGCCCTTTCACATGTGGACGCCGGACGTTTACGAAGGCGCGCCGACGCCGGTCACTGCGTTTTTCGCCGCTGCGCCGAAGGTCGCCGGAATCGCCATCTTCGCGCGCGTGACGGTCGTGGCATTTCCAGGCATTACCCACGAATGGCAGCAGATCGTTGTTTTCGTCTCGATCGCGTCGATGGCACTCGGGTCTTTCGCCGCAATCGGCCAGCGCAACATCAAGCGGCTGATGGCGTATTCCTCGATCGGCCACATGGGCTACGCGCTGGTCGGGCTTGCCGCCGGCACGGCGGAGGGCGTGCAGGGCGTGCTCATCTATATGAGCATCTATGTGGCGATGACCCTCGGCACTTTCGCAGTCATCCTGAGCATGCGGCGCGACGGCAGACTGGTGGAGACCATCAGCGATCTTGCTGGCCTGTCGCGCACGCATCCGACAATGGCGTTCTTCCTGGCCGTGCTGTTGTTCTCCCTCGCCGGAATACCGCCGCTCGCGGGCTTCTTCGCCAAATTTTACGTGTTCCTGGCCGCGATCAAAGCCGGGCTCTTCACACTGGCAGTGATCGGCGTTCTCACCAGCGTCGTCGGGGCCTACTACTATCTGGCGATCGTCAAGATCATGTATTTTGATGAACCGGTGCGGAGCTTTGAGCGCATGCCGATGCTGTTGCGTCTGGTCCTGGGCGTTTCTGGACTTGCCAACATTCTGTTTTTCGCCTATCCGGCGCCGCTTCTGGGCGCGGCGACGGTTGCAGCGAAATCGTTGTTTTAGTGCGCGCGCTGTAAGAGTGCGCGCCGCGAGATGAACCGCGAAGCCACGGGCCTGGCGGGGGTCCGGCACATAGCCTACGAGACGCTCGGCTCGACCAACGCCGAGGCGCTGGCGCTAGCGCGCGCCGGCGAGCGGGGCCCGTTGTGGTTGACTGCCGCGAGCCAAAGTGCCGGCCGCGGCCGCCGTGGCAGCCAATGGGTGTCGCCACCGGGCAATCTCTACGCCACACTGTTATTGGTCGAGCCGTCGCCGCCGGCTCAGGCGCCACAGTTATCCTTTGTGACGGCGCTCGCGCTGCACGACGCTGTTGCCGTGTGTGCGCCTCAGCTCGGCCCGTTGCTGAACGTGAAGTGGCCGAATGATCTGCTGATCGGAAAGGCAAAAGTTGCTGGCATTTTGATCGAAGGGCAAACCGAACCGCTCTTTGCAGTTGCGGTCGGTATCGGCGTCAACTGTGCGGCACACCCTGACAAGACCGATTATCCTGCGACCGATCTTGCGGTCACGGGTGCTCTCGTTGCCCCAGATGCGCTGTTTGCCGCGCTGTCGGCGGCAATGGAGCGGCGTCTTGCGCAATGGAAACGGGGGCAGGGTTTCGCAGAAGTTCGCACCGACTGGCTCAAGCGTGCGGCCGGCCTGGGTGAAATGCTGCAGGTCCGATTGCCCGAGCGCGAATTATCGGGCCGCTTCGATGGCCTCGATGATAGTGGACGGTTGCTGCTCGATCAGGACGGAAAGATAACCGTGGTCACGGCCGGCGAAGTTTTCGGATTCGGTGAGCGCTGACCATGGCCATACCGCAGCAACTGGTATTTGCACCGCTGGGCGGGGTGGGCGAGATCGGCATGAATCTGTCGATCTATGGCGTCGGGGATGAGCGCCGCAGGAGCTGGCTCGCAGTGGATCTCGGCGTCTCGTTCGCGGCAGAGGAACATCTGCCGGGCGTTGACCTGATTCTGCCCGATGTCCGTTATCTCGTCGAAGAGCGCAAAAACCTGGCCGGGCTTGTGCTCACCCACGCCCATGAGGATCATTTTGGCGCGCTGCTCGACCTCTGGCCGCGGCTCAAGGTGCCGATCTATGCAACGCCTTTCACGGCTGCGCTGCTGGAAGCCAAATGTGCTGGCGAGCCGGGCGCGCCGAAAATCCCGGTGAATGTCGTCGCGCTCGGCAGCCGCTTCAAGGTGGGTGCGTTCGATATTGAGCTGGTGACGATGGCGCACTCGATTCCGGAATCGAACGCGCTGATCATCCGTACGCCGGCCGGTACCGTGCTGCACACCGGCGACTGGAAAATCGATGCGACGCCGATCCTTGGCGATCGTACGGACGAGAAAAAACTGCGCGCGCTCGGCGAGGAAGGGTGTCTTGCGCTGGTCGGCGATTCCACCAACGCGGTGCGCGAAGGCCGGTCGCCCTCCGAATCCGACGTTGCGAAAACGATTGCCGAACTCGTCAAGACCGCGAGCGGCCGCGTGGCGGTGACGACGTTTGCCTCCAACGTGGCGCGGCTGCGTGCTGTCGCCGACGCGGCAAGAGCCGCCGACCGTGAGGTTGTCGTCATCGGCCGCGCGATGGAACGCATCGTGCAGATCGCACGCGAAACGGGTTATCTTGAGGGCGTACAGGATTTTCGCCCGATGGATGCCTATGGCTATCTGCCGCCGGCCAAGGTCGTTGCGCTCTGCACGGGCAGTCAGGGAGAGGCGCGGGCGGCGCTTTCGCGCATCGCCGAGGACCAGCACCCGGAGGTGACGTTTTCCGCCGGAGACCGGGTGATCTATTCCGCCCGCACGATTCCAGGCAACGAAAAGGCTGTCAGCCGCGTCATCAATCTGCTGATCGAGCAGGGCATCGAGGTCATCACCGATCGCACGCATCTGGTGCATGTGTCGGGGCATCCGCGCCGTGCCGAGCTTGAGGAACTGATCGGCTGGGTGAAGCCGAAGGTCCTCATTCCTGTGCACGGCGAGGCTCTCCACCTGCACGAGCACGCCCTGCTCGCGCGGCGCTGCGGTGTCCGCGAGGTCGTGCAGTGCCGCAATGGCGATCTGGTGCAGCTGTCGCCGCAGGTCCGAACGATCGATGAGGTTCCGGCCGGACGAATCTACAAGGACGGAATGCTGTTGGTCGAAGCCGACGCCCGCACCGTTGCGGACCGGAGGCGGTTGAGTTTTGCCGGCGCCGTATCTGTCGCGATCGCCATCACCGACAACGGCGAGCTGGTGGACGATCCGTCGCTCGATCTGATCGGGATTCCGGAACGCGATCGCGATGGCGGCTCGATGTACGAGGCGGTGCACGATGCTCTCATCGAGACGTTTGAGTCACTGCCGCGTGGGCGGAGGCGCGATCCCGAGTCTGTTGCCGAAGCACTGCGTCGCGGCGTTCGCGCGGCGGTGGCCCAGCGTTGGGGCAAGAAGCCGATGTGCCACGTGCACGTGTTGACGGTATGATGGAGTTGCCGGATGCGAGGGCAGTCATGATCGGTCGTCTCAACCACGTCGCCATCGCCGTCCGCGATATCGCCAAGGCGTCCATGGTTTATCGCGACACCTTGGGCGCCGAGGTGTCGGCGAAGGTCCCGCAGCCCGAGCATGGGGTCTCGACTGTGTTCATCACACTTCCCAACACGAAGATCGAATTGCTGGAGCCGCTCGGCGAAGACTCGCCCATCGCGAAGTTCCTGGAGAAGAATCCCGACGGCGGCATCCATCACGTCTGCTACGAAGTGCCGGACATCCGCGCCGCCCGCGACACGCTCAGAGCTCAAGGCGCGCGCGTGCTCGGCGATGGCGAACCGAAAATCGGAGCGCACGGCAAGCCCGTTCTGTTTCTTCATCCGAAGGATTTTTGCGGCACGCTGGTCGAACTCGAACAAGCTTGAGCCAGATGGCAACCAGCACCATCATTGCAATCTACTTCCTGATCTGGTGGTTGACGCTGTTCGCCGTGCTGCCGTGGGGCGTGCGCAACCAGGAAGAAAGCGGCGAGATCGCACCTGGAACCGATCCAGGCGCGCCGGCGATACACAAGGTCTGGAGCAAACTGGGCTGGACGACGCTTGTCGCCACTGGGATTTTCGGCGTTTTATACGTCGTCTATTCGCAAGGCCTTATTCCATACGACCTGCTGATGGCAATTTCCGGCCCGCGGCGCTGAACAAAAAAAGAGCAGGGCACGAAGCCCTGCTCATCGTAATGGTCGAGTCCCTGTCCCCGGCTGCCGATCGGCTTTCGGGGCGGCGGCGATTATCGCGCCAGGACTTGCTTCTCCTCCCAAGACTTGGACCGCAGGTTTGGCGCCGGTCTTGCTGCCGGGTTCCGCTCGTACGGGCTGAAGCGACGCTAGCCGATCGTCCGAAGGCTGTCACGAATATTTGTACTGTCAGCGCTCGATGACGATCGGGGCATCGAGGGCGATCGGCTCCCCGCTCTCGGGCCTGACGATAACCCGGGCTGTCCATATGCCGGGTTCCGAAACCGTAATGCCACTCACCAGCCAGGTCCCGTCGTCCTGCTCGACGGCATTCTGATCGACGGGTCGACCGCCCGGCTTCGGCGGTTCGAGGACGAGGCGTACATCCTTTACCGGGAAAAGAGACATATCCTCGCGTGAAACGCGAATCGTAACGTCGGCTTGTCCGGGGCGTCCCGGGTTGATCATCACATCGGTCATGGCCTCCGGAGCGTGGATATGAACGAACGCTGCGCCTGGCGGAATGCCTTCAGGCGCGGCATGTGTGTGCGCCGAGGGTGGCAAGGTTCCCAGCATGCCGACGAATAGAAGCACGCACAGGCCGAGGCAGATTTCGGCGACGCTATTGCGCTGGAGTGTGCGCAGTGCGGGAACGGCGGGAAGCCGAGGTGTCAGGTAGAAGCGGTTCACTGTGGCGATGGCGACCATCGCGGCGAACAGGGCGATCTTGAGTGCGACCAACCGCCCGTAGTCGGTCGCCACGAGATCGCGGGGGCTAGCTAAGAGATACCAGCTGTTTACGAGTCCGCTCGCCAGCAAGGCGCCGACGCTCAGGATACCGACCACTGAGAAGCGGCGGGTCGACCGGATTGCGAAATCGAGCCAGGCCGGATTTGGCGTGCGGCGCGCTCGCCAAAGGGACCAGACGAACGCCGGCAAACCGCCCAGCCATGCCGCGGCCGCAAGCAAATGCACCATGTCGGACACGAGGTGGACGTCGCCACCTGCCCCCGGGGTCGCGCCGGCGTGGCCGACCAGCGCGGGCAAAACTGTCAACGCGACCGCTGTGACCATCTGGAAACCCGGCGTCGCCGGCAGAAGGATCAGAATGCCAAGCAACATCGCGAGCGCCAGCCGTACGCACCACACCAGTCCGAAACGCGTGTCGAACAACACCGGCCAGGCGCCGCCATGCAGACAGACATCGGCCAGGGATGCACCGAGAATGTCGGATGCCAACAGCGCCAGCCAGGCTGCGCCCGAAAGCGCTGCAACGCCGAGCGCGAGCCATGTCAGGACATTGAGTTGGTGGCGAAACGCCGCGAAATCGCCCTGGAGTTTTCCGCCGGCCGGTTCCGCCACGAGCACCAGAAAGACGACCGTTCCGCACGTCAGCAACGTTGCGGCAAAGTGTAAACCACGGACCAGGGCCAATGGATCGAGCATCGACAGATGTCTCGCGTTGCCCGACTTATCGCCCAACGCGGAAGGTGAAATCGCCTTGCGTGCGGTGGGTATCAACAGACAAGACGCGCCAGATCACCTTGTAGGTTCCGGCAGGCAAAGCCTTGAGCGGCACACGCAATTGCGTGCGATCTCCGCCGAGAGCGGCTTTGCCGGAAGTCACGGCCGCACCCTTTTCATCGCGTACATCGATGCTGCTGAAGGCTGGCTCAAGTTGGTTCGTGAACCAGAGCACGACTTCTTTTGGCGCCTGCGCGACCGTGCTGCCGACTTTCGGTGCGGCATGATCAAGATGGGCATGCGCGAAAGCAGAGCCTGCTGTCGCGAAGATAAAAGCGAGGGTTGTGAGGATGATGCGCATGACTAACGGCCGAAGCTCGGCCTCCCTGTACTGATGTTGTTTGCGAAGATGGGCCGTCCCAATGTGTTCGGGAATATGTCGTCGAGAAAGAAGTGCAGCTGGGCGATGACGCCAACGCCCGTGCCGCTTTGCCGGTTTACCGGGATCATGGCCTCGATGGCTACTTGGTACGTTTTTCCGGCGTAGATGATCCCCGGATTGATTGTTCCGGTCGTCACAGTGCCGGACGTCACCGTGTTTGAGACCGGCGTCTGAAACGAAGCCTCCACGATGGGGATCAGCCGGTTGATAAACTCGGGTAGACCGAGATCGACAACGGCGGATTTCAGATAGGGCATGCTGTATTGGAGCGTCGCGCCCCAATTGAGCACGCGCGGATTAAACTCCGTGTCGATGTCCGTCTCGCCCGTGTCAGGATCGAAGGTAGCGACAGTGGTCTTCGACACGCCCGGTATGGCGTACCCGACCTGGCCGGTGATCGCAAAAGGCCGCGCCCAATTCATGCTGGTCGGAAGATCACCGAAACCTTTGCCGAAGTAGAGAGTCGGTGTGTAAACGGTGAACCGCTCTGTGCCGACACTCTGCGTACCGCTGCCGCCCCATTCGATTTCAAGTCCTGCCGACATCACGAATTCATGCTCGGGGCTTTTGAACAGACGATATTTGAATGTCGTCTCGAGATTCTGGAAGCCGCGGGCTCCGGTCAGGTTTGGTCCACCGGGTGCGTAAAGCCGTGACCATGTCGGTGCAAACGAGACGCCGAAATCCTCGGTGATGCGTTTTGCAAACTCACCTGAGACGTCAAGTTGCTTGAAGGACGGAACGTCGCCGGTTTTCGATAGCGAAACGGTCGGCAGCGCTACCTCGTCGTTGACGCCGGGATCGTCGATGGCGAGCGTTGCCGGAAAGAACCGGTTGCCGACGATCTCGTGAGCGCGGGCAAGTGTCGTTGAGAGTGTCGTTGAAGCCGCCAGGACGGCGGCAAGCATGGCCAGAGGCCACAAACTCCTGCACATGGAAGACTCCAGTGTCGCAATGACCGATCAAGGAAGCCGCGCAAGGCGGCGTACGGGTCAGGCGAAAGCTGGAGGACCTCGGGCGAGTTTCGGATCGGCGGCAACATCGTCATGCCGCGCAATATTGATCGGGCGCAGGACCTGCAGGGTCCGCACAGGCTCGAAGCGAGCCGCCAGAACTGTGTCGGGCGCCAACGGTGGTGTGGCCGCGCTGCACAGATTGCAGTGATCGCAGGCATGCGCCGGCGTGAGCGGGCCGGGGGCGGGTGCCTGTTCGGCAGGCGCGGAGGTTTCGCTATGGCAGATGATCGTGAAAGGGTCGACGATCGGGCTCGCGGCGAGCGGTGCAAGCGCGGCCCATAGCGTCGTATGCATGACGACAGCAATGGCCGCCAGCAGACTCAGAAAGTATCTGGTGCCCCCTCGCATGCGTTCCCTTCCGCCCTTCAGGCCAGCCTAACACGGATATAGATGCCGCAACCCCCGATAAATTCCCGAAAAAGCACGCCAGCCCTTGTGTTTTTGCGGCCGATCCGCTTTCTCTGACCTCGTCATCCACGAATCCCTCAAGAAAATCCATGCGCCTGTCCCGCTTTTTTCTGCCCATCCTGCGCGAAACGCCGAAAGAGGCGGAGATCGTGTCGCATCGGCTGATGCTGCGCGCCGGCATGATGCGACAGGAGGCCGCGGGCATCTATGCGTTCCTGCCGCTTGGCTTTCGCGTGCTGCAGAAAATTTGCCGGATCGTGCGCGAGGAACAGAACCGGTCGGGCGCGATCGAACTTTTGATGCCGACGATCCAGTCTGCGGACCTGTGGCGCGAAAGCGGGCGCTACGAGGCCTACGGCAAGGAAATGCTGCGTATTAAGGATCGGCATGAGCGAGATATGCTCTATGGGCCGACCAACGAGGAGATGATCACCGAGATCTTTCGCGCCTATGTGCGATCGTACAAGGACGTGCCGCTCAATCTCTACCATATCCAGTGGAAGTTTCGCGACGAGGTGCGTCCGCGCTTTGGATTGATGCGTGGCCGCGAATTCCTGATGAAGGACGCCTATTCGTTCGATCTCGATCAGGCCGGCGCGACGCATTCCTACAACAAGATGTTCGTTGCCTATCTTCGCACCTTCGCGCGCCTGGGTTTGAAATCGATTCCGATGCGCGCGGAGTCGGGACCGATTGGCGGAAATCTTTCACACGAATTCATCATTCTTGCGCAGACTGGTGAATCGGAAGTTTTCTGTCACAAGGACTACCTGGACATGCAGGTGCCGGCGACCAACGTGAATTTCGATGACGTTGCCGAGCTGCAGGGCATCGTCAACAAATGGACTTCGCAATACGCCGCAACCTCGGAAATGCATGACGCCGCCGCCTTCGGCAAAGTGCCATCCGACAAGCAGGTGTCGGCGCGCGGCATTGAGGTCGGCCACATATTTTATTTCGGCACCAAATACTCCGAGCCGATGAAGGCTGTCGTCGCGACGCCTGACGGCAAGGAAGTGCCGGTGCATATGGGCTCCTACGGCATCGGTCCCAGTCGCCTGGTGGCCGCCATCATCGAAGCGTCGCACGACGAAGCCGGTATCATCTGGCCGGAGCCTGTCGCGCCGTTCAAGGTGGTGATCCTCAACCTGAAGCAGGGCGCTGCTGACACCGATGCCGCCTGCGAGCAGCTTTACCGTGATCTCACCGCAAAGGGCGTCGAGGTGCTCTACCATGACCTCGATGAGCGGCCGGGCGCCAAATTTGCTACAGCCGATCTGATAGGGATTCCCTATCAGGTTTTGATTGGGCCCCGTGGGCTGGCGGAAGGCAAAGTCGAGGTGAAAAAGCGCGCCGATGGCAGCCGGGAGAACCTCAGTGCCGCTGCGGCGCTCGATTTGGTGTCGCGGTAGCACGGCATCGTCCTGCTTGGCCTTGTGCCAGGCATGGATCCCAAAGCGTGGCTTCGAATCCTGTGTGTTGACAAAGGCTTTGCTCTCGCGCCTTCGGCACGAATCCGCCAGAATCATGTGAACAGTCGAGCGTGGGGAACCAATCGTCGATGACTGAGCCCAACGGCACGCGGGCCTTCTCTCCGTTCGAATGGATGTTGTCGCTGCGCTACCTGCGTGCGCGGCGCAAGGAAGGATTCATCTCGGTGATCGCCGGGTTTTCCTTCCTCGGGATCATGCTTGGTGTCGCTACCCTCATCATCGTCATGGCGGTGATGAACGGCTTCCGGAAAGAGCTGCTCGACAAGATTCTCGGCCTTAACGGCCATCTGCTGATTCAGCCATTGGAAAAGCCTCTCACGGATTGGGACGAGGTCGCGGCGCGTGTGGCCGGCGTCCCGGGCATCAGGCTGGCTGCGCCAATCGTCGAGGGGCAGGCGCTGGCATCATCGCCTTTCAATGCAGGCGGCGTACTGATCCGCGGCATCCGGCTGATGGACCTGGAAAAGCTTCCATCCGTCGCCAACAACATCAAGCAGGGCTCACTCAAGGGGTTTGATGAGGAGCAGGGCGTTGCGATCGGGCGGCGGCTTGCTGATCAGCTGTCATTGCGATCGGGCGACAACATTACGCTTGTGGCGCCCCGCGGCGCGGTGACGCCGATGGGAACGACCCCGCGCATCAAGGTCTACAAGATCGCCGCTGTATTTGAGATCGGCATGTCCGAATACGACAACGCCATGGTGTTCATGCCGCTCAAGGAGGCCCAAGCCTATTTCAATCGTGCCGGTGACGTCACAGCCATCGAGGTCTACACGGACAATCCCGACCGGGTCGACCGCTATCGCAAGGCGGTACAGGACGCCGCGCAACGACCGATCTTCATGATCGATTGGCGCCAGCGCAACGCGACGTTCTTCAACGCGCTGCAGGTTGAGCGCAATGTGATGTTCCTGATCCTGACGCTCATCGTTCTGGTCGCTGCGCTCAATATAGTCTCCGGCCTGATCATGCTGGTGAAGGACAAGGGGCAGGACATCGCCATTTTGCGCACGATTGGCGCGACTCAGGGTGCGATCATGCGCGTATTCCTGATCACGGGTGCCTCCATCGGAGTGGTTGGCACCATTGTCGGCTTCATGCTCGGTGTGATCATATGTCTCAACATCGAGAGCATCCGGCAGTTTCTGTCCTGGCTCACCAACACCGAACTGTTTTCGCCAGAGCTTTATTTTCTCTCGCATCTCCCGGCCGACATGGATTCGGGCGAAACAATCGCGGTCGTGGTGATGGCTTTGGTGCTTTCGCTGCTCGCTACGCTCTATCCGTCATGGCGCGCGGCACGCCTCGATCCGGTGGAGGCGCTGCGCTATGAGTGAGGCGTATTCCATCGCCAGGGTAGAAATGGTCGAGCAGCAACAGCAGCCGCCGCAACCGCAGAAGGAAGAGGACATTCCAGTTCTGTTCCTGCACGGCGTCGAGCGCCACTACCGGCAGGGCGATGAGACGCTGCATGTGCTCAACGGCATTGAACTGGCGCTGTGGGGCGGGCAGTCGGTCGCGCTGGTTGCGCCTTCGGGTGCCGGCAAGTCGACGCTGCTGCATATCGCGGGGCTGCTCGAACAGCCCGACCATGGGGACGTCTATATCGAGGGCCGCTCCACGGTGATCTTGGCCGACCACGAGCGGACGCGTATTCGCCGCAACGAGATCGGCTTCGTCTACCAGTCTCACCATCTGCTTCCGGAGTTTTCGGCGCTCGAAAACGTGCTGCTGCCGCAAATGATCCGTGGCCTCAGCCGCGACGAAGCCACGACGCGGGCAATCGAGCTGCTGGAGTATCTGGGGCTGGGCGGGCGGCTGAGCCACCGGCCCGCGGAGCTATCGGGAGGTGAGCAGCAACGGGTAGCCATCGCCCGCGCCGTCGCCAACGCGCCGCGGATCCTCCTGGCGGACGAGCCTACCGGAAACCTGGACCTGCACACTGCCGAGCACGTTTTTCGTGCGCTGATCCAGCTGGTAAAGGCCTCAGGCCTCGCCGCCATCATTGCAACCCACAACATGGATCTGGCGGCCCGCATGGACCGGCGGGTGACTTTGCGCGAAGGCACGATCGTCGAGATGGATTAGGGCGAGGTTGATTCTGCGAGGATCCCACCAAGAAAGCCGCCAATTTGGCGGCCTTTTCACATCGCTTGACTTGAGAACAGAACATGAACTATGTTCTCTCTCCGTTCCGGAGAGAAAGTCATGTTCAAAACCGTAATCCAGGAAGCCGCCGCGCTGGCATCGCTGTCGCTGTTTGTCGGAATGATCGCCATCTGGACCCAGTTGCTGGGCAATCTATGAGTGCGCCGCGCCTCAGTCATGGCCGGGCCTTAGCAGCGACGCCTTAAGGTCGTCCCCCCGAAAGGCGTTGGCCGCGACAAGCCCGGCCATGACGACTGCGGCCCGAGAAAAGCGGGCATAGCTCGCCTTACCCCCGGCCAGGCGATGGACAGCGCGGGACGCCAACCCCACTCTGAGGGCTACAGGGAATCATCCAACCTTCGAGCAGTTATGGGCGTTCTCGATTTCGTGCACCTTCACGTGCACTCGTCATATTCGCTGCTGGAAGGCGCGCTCACCATTGCGCGTCTCGCCGAATTGGCGAAGGCCGACCATCAGCCCGCATTGGCGCTCACCGACACGGACAACATGTTCGGGGCGCTGGAATTCTCCGAGAAGCTCGCGGGTTACGGCATTCAGCCAATCGTCGGCTGCGCGCTCGCCATTGATTTCGGCGACAGCGACCATGGTCCGCGCAACGGGAATGTGGTGCCTGAGCGGACGCGCGTCATCCTTCTGGCGGCGCGGCCCGAGGGCTATCGCAGCCTGATGCGGCTCAATTCGCGCGCCTTCCTCGATACGCCTGCGAACGAGCCGCCGCGGCTCAAGCTCGAATGGCTGGAGGGAGAAACCACAGGCATCATCGCGCTCACGGGCGGTCCGGGCGGTCCGCTCGATACTGCCATTGCCGCCGGGCAAAGCCATCTCGCGGCTACGCGCCTTGACGCACTGATCGGGCTATTCGGCGACGGGCTCTACGTCGAACTGCAACGCCACGGCACCCCGGCTGAGCGCCGCAGTGAGTCCGCGCTGATCGATCTTGCCTACGCCAAAAGCATGCCGCTGGTCGCCACCAACGAGCCGTATTTTGCGACTGTGCAGGACTACGAAGCACACGATGCGCTGATCTGCATTGCCGAAGGCCGGCTGCTCGCAGAAAGCGACCGGCGTCAATTGACGTCCGAGCACCGTTTCAAGAGCCGCGCCGAGATGGCCGAGCTGTTCCGCGACATGCCGGAGGCGTTGGCTCATGCCGTGGAAATCGCGCAGCGGTGCGCCTTCCGCCCGCGCACGCACCAACCGATTCTTCCGCGCTTCTCGACCGGCGAGAACAGCAGGGAACTCGATGAAGCAAGCGAGCTGCGTAAACGCGCAGAGGAGGGGCTCGAGCGCCGTCTCGAGACTGCCGGCGTCGCCGCGGGTCACACCGTCGATGAGTATCGCGAAAGGCTCGATTTCGAGCTCGGCGTGATCGCCGGCATGAAGTATCCCGGTTATTTCCTGATCGTTTCCGACTTCATCCAATGGGCGAAGAAACAAGGCATACCCGTTGGTCCCGGTCGCGGATCCGGCGCGGGGTCGCTGGTGTCCTATGCGCTGACCATTACCGATCTCGATCCGATTCGCTTTGGGCTGCTCTTTGAGCGTTTTCTCAATCCCGAACGCGTATCGATGCCGGACTTCGATATCGACTTCTGCCAGGACCGTCGCGACGAGGTGATCCGTTACGTGCAGGAGCGCTACGGCCGCGACCAGGTGGCGCAGATCATCACCTTCGGCACATTGCAGGCGCGCGGCGTCTTGCGCGATGTCGGCCGCGTTCTGCAGATGCCGTACGGGCAGGTCGACAAGCTCTGCAAGCTGGTGCCGCAGAATCCGGCGGCGCCTGTATCGCTCAAACAGGCCATTGAGGGCGAACCGCGCCTGCAAGCCGAACGGGACGGCGACGCCGTGGTCAAGCGCGCCTTCGATATTGCGCAGAAGCTTGAAGGGCTCAATCGCCACGCCTCGACGCATGCTGCCGGCATCGTGATCGGTGATCGGCCGCTGTCAGAACTGGTGCCGCTCTATCGCGATCCGAAATCGGACATGCCAGTTACCCAGTTCAACATGAAATGGGTCGAACAGGCGGGGTTGGTGAAATTCGATTTCCTCGGCCTGAAAACACTGACCGTCCTGCAGACCGCGGTCGCGCTCGTGAAACGGCGTGGCATCGACATCGATCTGGCCGCGATCCCGCTCGACGACAAGAACACGTATGACCTTCTGGCCCGCGCCGAAGCCGTCGGCATCTTCCAACTGGAAAGTGCGGGCATGCGGCGGGCGCTGCTTGATATGCGTCCGGATCGCTTCGAGGACATCATCGCGCTGGTTGCGCTCTATCGCCCCGGTCCGATGGCGAATATCCCGACCTATTGCGCGCGCAAGCACGGCATGGAGAAGCCTGATTACATCCATCCCAAGCTCGAACCGATCCTGCGCGAAACCTTCGGCGTCATCATCTATCAGGAACAGGTGATGCAGGCCGCGCAGATCCTCGCGGGTTTCACGCTCGGTCAGGCGGATCTGCTCCGCCGCGCCATGGGCAAGAAGATCCGCAAGGAGATGCAGGACCAGCGCAAGCATTTCGTTGCTGGCTGTACGGAGCACGGTGTCGAGCGCCACCAGGCCGATGCGATCTTCGACCTGCTCGAACGTTTTGCCGAGTATGGCTTCAACAAGAGCCATGCTGCGGCCTACGCGCTGGTCGCCTATCAGACCGCCTATATGAAAGCGAACTTCCCTGTCGAGTTCCTCGCCGCAACCATGACGCTCGACATGGGCAATACCGACAAGCTCGCAGAATTCCGCGCGGAGGCGGAAAGGCTCGGCATCAAGGTCGATCCGCCATCGGCGAACCGCTCGGCGGTCGATTTCGAGGTCGACGGCAACACGATCATCTACGCGCTCGCTGCGCTCAAGGGTGTCGGCAAGCAGGCGGTCGAAGCGATCATGACGGCGCGCCAGCACGGCGTTTTCGCCGATCTCGCCGACTTTGCCGCACGCGTCAATCCGCGCGCCGTGAATAAACGCGTGCTGGAAAGCCTCGCCGCGGCGGGAGCGTTCGATTTGTTTGAGAAAAACCGCGCGCGGATCTTTGCTGCAATGGACTCCGTGCTCGCACGTGCGCAACGCGCGCACGACACCGCAGCGATCGGCCAGAGCGAATTGTTCGGCGGCGGTGGGGCACGTGAGCAAATCGCGCTCCCACAGGTCGAACCCTGGCTGCCGGCTGAGCGGCTGCGCCGCGAATACGAGGCGGTCGGGTTTTTCCTGTCGGGACATCCGCTCGATGATTACGCCGCGGTGCTCAAGAAACTGCGTGTCCAGCCCTGGGCAGAGTTCGCACGGGCGGTTAAGGGTGGCGCAACTGCGGGTCGCGTCGCCGCAACTGTGGTGTCGCGCATCGAACGCCGCACGCGCACCGGCAGCAAGATGGGAATTATCGGGCTGTCGGACCCAACCGGTCATTTTGAAGCGGTCATCTTTTCGGAAGGCCTGGCCGAACACCGCGACCTTCTGGAACCCGGAACCGCTGTCCTGCTGTTTCTGTCGGCGGAAGTGCAGGGGGACGAGGTGCGCGCCCGCATCCAGTCGGCGGAGCCGCTCGATAGCGCCGCCGCAAATCTGCAAAAGGGCTTGCGCGTTTTCCTGCGTGATGGCGGCCCGCTCGAGGCGGTGGCCAAGCGACTGGAACCTGTATCGCAGGCCGGACCGGTCCGATCTGCACAAGGAAATGTGCGACCAGCCCACGCAAATGGCGATGGCGAAGTCAGTGTGGTTCTGTTGCTCAAACGTGGCGCCGAAGTGGAGGTGAAACTGCCCGGGCGCTTCAAGGTGTCGCCGCAGATCGCCGGTGCCATCAAGGCGGTTCCGGGCGTCGTGCAGGTCGAGGCGCTGTAGTTCCTTCACACGACAAAGCGGTTGTACCCGCGAAGGCGGGGACCCATACGTGATGGCCTGTCGAGACGCTGCGGCGTATGGGTCCAGGGTCGCATGCCGACGCGCTCGCCCGGTACGACAGCAGCGGAGACGCCCGCTTTCGCGGGCATGAGGGGCGAGGCAGAATACACCGCTATGTTGAAACACCCCTCACGCCGCGACATCCTAAAAGCCGCCGCCACGCTGCCGCTTGTTTATTCCGCGCCGGTGCGCGCCGCCGCTCCACCGGCGCAAGGCATCACGCCGGGCCTGATCGCTGCAGCGACGAAAGAAGGCGAACTCACCTGGTACACATCGGCCGACCTTCAACTCGCGGAGAAGGTGGGCAAGTCTTTCGAGCAGAAATTCCCCGGGATTCGCGTTCGGGTCGAGCGCGCCGGAGGCGAGCGTATTTTTGCTCGCGTCGCGCAGGAATACGCCTCCGGTCTGCGCATTGCTGACGCGGTCAGCACCGGTGACGCCGCGCAATTCCTGGCCTGGAAGCGCCAGGGCCTGCTCGCGCCCTATGTGCCGGAAGATGTTGCGAGACACATTCCCGCCGAGCATCGCGATCCGGATGGGCTTTACGCCACAGTGCGCTCAACGCTCTGCGTGATTGCCTACAACACGGAGCTGGTGAAGCGCGAGGATGCGCCGAAAAGTTTCGCCGACCTGCTCGATCCGAAATGGAAAAGCAAAATCGTCAAGGCGCATCCGAGCTACAGCGGCACTGTTATGACCTCGACCTATCAAATGGTGCGCGAGCTTGGCTGGCCTTATCTCGAAAAACTAGCGCAACAGCAATTGCTGCAAATTCAGTCGGCGACGGATACGCCGAAGAAGATCGTCTTGGGCGAGCGTCCGGTCATGGCAGACGGCAATGAATCGAATGTCTTGCTGCTGAAGGAGGACGGCAAACCTATCGAGGTCGTCTATGCCGTAGAGGGCTCTCCCTCCATCGTGCAACCGTCGGCGCTATTCGCGGCCGCGCCGCATCCGAATGCCGCTCGGTTATTCCAAAACTACCTGTTCAGCGTGGAAGGGCAGGAGCTGTTCGTCAATCTGGGTGGCCTGCGCTCGCTGCATGCGCTGGTGAAGGACAAGCCGGGCCGCAGACCCCTGTCGGCGATCAAAGTGTGGAAGGACGACCCGGCCGCGGTGGAGACGCAAGGCGAAGAGATCAAACGCCGCTACTCGCAAATCTTTCGTGTGTAAGCGCTGGTTGCCAGCACCGCGCTAAGCCGCAAGAGGCTGCTGGAAAGACTCAAAACGATACTCAGCGAATTGTGGCGCCGCCGTTGTCTGTAAAGGTCTTGGCCTTGCCGGCCTTGACCACGATTTGACTCTTCTCGACGCCTGCGGTGGCTCCGCTGTCGAGACGCGCATTGATTCCAATCGCGACCACAACGATCGAGGCGACAAGGGAGACAGCCACGATCTTGAGGTGAGTGGTGTGACCTGCGGACCAGAGTGAGCTGTTCATGGCGTGCCTCCGTATTTTTCAGTAGATGCCGTGTGCCCGCGCCGTGTTGGCGGCGGTGCTTACGATCGTGCGGGGAATGGCCCGATCCTGGGTCGCGACGGCCTGCGTCGGCCGCATCGGCAGGACAACGACCTTTGTGCCGACGTTCACCCGCGCATAGAGATCGACGACGTCTTCATTCAGCATGCGGATGCATCCGCTCGACACTTGCTTGCCGATCGTGGTCGGGGCGTTGGTTCCGTGAATGCGATAAACCGTGCCGCCAATGTACATGGCGCGTGCGCCGAGCGGATTCCCGGGGCCGCCCGCCATGAAGCGCGGCAAATACGGCTGACGCTGAAGCATTTCAGCCGGCGGGATCCAGTCCGGCCATTCCGCTTTACGCTCAACCGCCTTTACGCCGGACCAGGTGAAGCCTTCACGGCCGACCCCGATTCCGTAACGGATGGCCTTGCCGCCGCCAACGACGTAATAAAGGTAGGTGTTCGGCGTATCGATAACGATCGTGCCCGGCGCTTCGCGCGTCGAATAATCGACGATGTGACGATGCAAGCGAGCAGGAATCTCAGCGGGTGTCTGGACTTCGTCGGCCGGTTCCGGCTCGCGCGCGGTTTGGCCGAATAAAAAGGCAGGGTGGCTGCGTGCTGCCGCATAGCCGAGCGGCTCAGCCCGGGCGGCCTTGCTGTGAAGGAGTGTCATCGCGCCCAGGGCTGCAACACACACGCCGATCATTCGAAGGGTTTTGAAGCGCGGTGACATGGTGAAGATTCCTTCTGGAGCTTGAATTGCGATGCAACGGTTTCGCTTCTTCATTGAAGGAAGCCTAGGGCGATGACGCCCAAGCAAACCATTGTGCGCTGGTTAACGGCGCATACCGAAAAGCAAAGGCTGGCTATACGAAGGTATCGAAGGTGTGCGACCACCGACTATGCGGGACGTGTGCACGCCAGACGGGGTGGAACGGGATACCGCCTGCGTTTTCCCTGCAAATCCAGCAACAATTTGCAGGGAATGGTGGCCGCGCTATTGTCGCGCTCGTGAATTGTCGATCGATCGTCAAAGCCCATAATGAGAATAGAATTGCTGATGTCATCGACCGCTCACTAGAGTTCGGTATTTCGTGTCGTCATCGATCATGCAAAAGGCAAAAGCAAAAGGTATGGGCTCGGGACGTCTTTCGTCATCTGACCGGGCCAGCAAGCCTTCAAGACCGCAAGAGCAAAGCAAGCAATTGTACGAACGACAGCCAGAGCTTCAGCTGATTTACGACACGGCTCCGGTCGGACTTGCGTACCTGACGCCCGATTGCCGTTACGTACAGATCAATCAACGTTTGACGGAAATCTGCGGGATTTCAATCGCCGACCATATCGGTCGATCGGTCCGCGAGACCGTTCCGCAGGTGGCGGAGCAAGTTGAGAAGCTCATTCAGACGATCGTGGATACCGGTGAGCCTATTACCGGCGTCGAAGTTCGCGGTCAGCGTGTCGACAAGCTCAATGCCGACCACATCTGGATTACAAATTGGCATCCTTCGAAGAATGCTGACGGCAAAGTGGTCGGGATCAATGTGGTTGCGGAGGACATCACCGAACGCAAGCGCGCCGAAGGAATAATAGCGGCCGGCCAGAAGGCGTTGAGCGAAAGCGAACTGCGCTTCCGCGAACTTGCCGACAACATCAGCCAGTTCGCCTGGACGGCCGACCACGCTGGCTGGATATACTGGTACAACAAGCGTTGGCACGACTACACCGGCACGACTCTGGAAGAGATGCAGGGGTGGGGTTGGCGCAAAGTTCACCACCCCCAACATGTTGACCGTGTCGTCGAGCGCATTCGACAGTGCTTTGAAAGCGGAACGCCATGGGAAGACACATTTCCGTTGCGCAGCAAAGATGGCAGCTACCGGTGGTTTCTCTCGCGCGCCCTGCCGATCCGCAACGAAGCCGGCGAGATTGTGCGCTGGTTCGGAACCAACACCGACATTACGGAACAGATCGAGGCAGAGAAAGCGCTACGTGAACTCAACGACACTCTTGAGCAGCGTGTGGTGGCGGAGACGCGCGAACGGCTTCAGATCTGGAACGTCTCGCAGGATTTGCTGGTGGTGACCGACCTTGACGGCAAATTCATGAACGTCAATCCGGCCTGGACCGCAGTGCTTGGCTGGTCGGAAGCGGAGTTGCTCGGCAAGACATCCCAATGGCTCCTGCATCCCGACGATCGCGCAAAGACGCGCGCGGAAACGGAGCACCTGGCCGCCGGCAAGATAACGCAACGCTTTGTGACGCGCGTCCAGCGCAAGGATGGCTCGTATCGGTGGTTGTCATGGAAAGCCGTTCAAGATCATGCCCGCATCTACGCCATGGGACGGGACGTCACAGAGCTCAAGGATGCCGAGGATAAATTGAGGGACGCCCGCGTCGAGCTTGCGCAGGTCGGCCGCCGGTCGACCTTGGCGGCAATGTCGGGCGCGATCGCGCATGAGATCCGGCAGCCGCTCGGGGCAATCGTGACGAACGCCAACGCGGCTCTTCGCTGGCTGAACCGGCCGGCGCCCGACTTCGATGAGGTACGCGATGCGCTCAAGCACATTGTGACGGATGGCCATCGGGCGAGCGAGGTCATTCAATCGGTCCGCTCGATGTTCTCGAAGGGCGACCACGAAGAGTCCCCGCTCGACACAAATGAACTCATCCGGGAAACGATTGCGATAGCGAGCGGGGAATTGGATGCGGCGAAAGTGACGATTGAGCTTGAGCTATCCGAACCACTTCCTTTGATTTCCGCACATAGGGGCCAGCTTCAGCAGGTTGTCCTCAATATCGTCACGAACGCGGCCGACTCAATGCGCAGCATTGACGATCGGGAACGATTGCTGCGCGTGCGATCAAGGCCCTTCGATTTGAGCGGGGTCGCGTTATCGGTGCAGGATTCCGGGACCGGGATAGCCCCGGAAAATATGGACCGCATCTTTGATGCTTTCTTTAGCACCAAGAGGGATGGCATGGGGATGGGCCTAGCAATATGCCGGTCGATCGTTGAAGCGCATGGTGGTAATTTGTCGGTGTCGGCAGGTGTGCCGCACGGTTCAGTATTTCATATCGTCTTGCCCGGTATTCAATGACAGAACGCGTCAGAAACGAGCCCTCCATGTCGCCGCCGGTCGTTTTCGTCGTCGATGACGATGAATCCGTGCGAGGGGCGCTCGGAAGTTTAATCCGGTCGGTCGGTCTGCGGGTCGAAGCATTCGCGTCCGCGCCCGAATTCTTCGCGGCCAAGCGACCGGACGGTGCGTGCTGCCTGATTCTCGACGTAAGGCTTCCCGGAGTGAGTGGGCTGGATTTTCAGGCAGAGCTTACCAAAGCGAAAATTCAGATCCCGATCATTTTCATCACCGGTCATGGTGACATACCCATGACCGTAAGAGCGATGAAGGCCGGTGCAGTTGAATTCCTGACCAAGCCTTTTCGCGACCAGGACTTGCTGGACGCCGTGCAGGTCGCGCTGGAGCGTGCGAAAGCGAGCCACGCAAGCGAAAAGGCGGTTACCGAGCTCAGAGCGAAGTTCGAGACGCTCACACCCCGCGAAAAGGAAGTCATGTCCTGGGTCACAGGGGGGCTTCTGAACAAACAGGTTGCAGCGGAAATCGGCGTGACCGAGATCACCGTGAAGGTGCATCGCGGCCACGTCACAAGAAAGATGGGGGCAAAGTCCCTCGCCGAATTGGTAAAAATGGCTGATATATTAGGGGTTCGGCGTACAAAGTCGTAGGGACCCTATACCTTGGTGTAATTCCTTCGTCCCTTTCCGATAGTCGAACGTTACCATCAGAATCGTGCATATCAGCACGGAACACTTTATCAATTTGGGACCGAGGACTCCAACTTGTCGAAGATGGCCGTGATAGCAATTGTTGACGACGATGAATCGTTTCGCCGAGCGACAACAAGCTTTGTGCGATCGCTTGGCTACGGGACAGCTGCATTTGACTCTGCTGAGGCATTCCTCAAGTCGGAGCGCGTCAACGACGCTGACTGCCTGATCACTGACGTGCAAATGCCGGGCATGACCGGAATTGAGCTGCAGGGTCGGTTGCTTCAGGAGGGGCATAGCCTGCCTGTTATTTTCATTACGGCATTTCCCGAGATGAAGGCCCGCGCCCAGGCAATCGCTGCCGGCGCGATAGGGTTTTTGGCCAAGCCCTTCGACGACAAGGGTTTGATTGCGTGTCTGGATGAGGCGCTCGCGCGCAGCGCCTGACCGCCTACACCAACGTATAGGTCGTCACTACCATTGCGAGATGGAGAAGCTTCGCGCACCCGTCATAGTCTTGGTCTATCAATAAAAAATAATTGCAGGACGGGAGACGATGACCATCACAATCAAGCCATCGAATTTTGCTGTGTCTCTACGCTCGGGGGATCGTCGTGCGACGACGCTGTTAATCAAGCCATACCTGCCGGACATCGTTGCTACTCCGAAGACCGATCGGGTGTTCACCGTATCGATTGTCGACGACGATCCGGGGGTGCTCAAGTCACTTGCGCGTCTCGTCCGTGCTGCAGGTTTCGTTGCGCGCACGTTTTCGTCAGCCCAGCAATTCCTCGCACAACACGACTCGGATATTCCCGGCTGTGTTGTCGTAGACCTGCTGATGCCCGGTATCGATGGCCGCCAGCTACAGTCGGTGTTGCGAAAGGAAGATGCTGACCGGCCGGTCATATTCATATCAGGCACGACGGACGCGCCGACAATTGTCGATGCGATGAAGGCGGGTGCGATCGATTTTCTGGTCAAACCAGTCAATGGAAACGCGCTGCTGGCTGCACTCACGATTGCCGTCGAGCGTCAAGCCAAGGCATTTCAGAGACAGGCTGAACTGGCCGACATCCACGACAAGCTCGCTCAGTTGACTCCGCGCGAGGGCGAGGTGCTCAGGCACGTGATTTCCGGTCGACTGAACAAACAAATTGCATGGGATCTTGGCACCGTCGAAAAGACGATCAAGGTGCATCGAAGCCGTATCATGGAAAAGATGGGCGTCCGCACGATCGCCGATCTGGTGCGATTGACCGAACAGATCGGACTTGCGCCATACGGGAGCGGTGAACAGCGGAGCAGAGACAGCCAGGGCCTGCTTCCTGGTATAGGGCCTCTGTCCGATCGTCTGTTCCGGCTGGCTGGCTCGCGACCGTCGTTATAACGCTGGGCCGCCGGACGTCCGATGGCGCTTCACTAATGTTGATACTGTCATCACCGGCCTTGGGCGCCCGCTCAGGCTGCGCGTTCCCTCGTGCGTGGCGACCGGCATGAGCCTCGGGCCAGGTCTTCCAACCGGCTAACCTTTTGTCCCGCCTTGCATTCCGGAATTTGCACCTATATAAGCCCCGGCATCACTCACGCGGACGCATGGCTTTAGGCCCCGACAATGGGTCAAAAAGGCCGTCCGGTGGCCCAAATGGGCTCACGATCGTCCGCGGCGGATCAACCGGAGAAGATTATGGCACTTCCTGACTTTTCGATGCGTCAGCTGCTGGAAGCTGGCGTGCACTTCGGCCATCAGGCCCACCGCTGGAATCCGAAGATGGGCTCGTACATCTTCGGCACCCGTAACAACATCCACATCGTCGACCTCGCTCAAACCGTGCCGATGCTGCATCGCGCGTTGCAGGCGGTGAGCGACACTGTGGCCAAAGGCGGCCGCATCCTGTTCGTTGGCACCAAACGCCAGGCTCAGGATTCCATCGCTGACGCCGCCAAGCGCAGCGCGCAGTACTATGTGAATTCCCGCTGGCTCGGCGGCACGCTGACCAACTGGAGGACCATCTCCGCTTCGATCTCGCGGCTGCGCAAGCTCGACGAGATGCTCAATTCCGGTGAATCGGGTGGCTATACCAAAAAAGAACGTCTCACCATGCAACGCGAGCGCGACAAGCTCGATCGTTCGCTCGGCGGGATTAAGGATATGGGCGGCGTGCCCGACCTTCTGTTCGTGATCGACACCAACAAGGAAGACATCGCGATCAAGGAGGCACAACGCCTCAATATTCCGGTGGCGGCTGTCGTCGACACCAATTGCGATCCGGCCGGCATCACTTACGTCGTTCCGGGCAATGACGATGCCAGCCGCGCGGTCTCGCTCTACTGCGATCTCATTGCCAAGGCGGCGATCGACGGAATTTCGCGCGCACAAGGCGAAATGGGCGTCGATGTCGGCGCTGCCGAGAAGCCGATCATTGTAGAACAGATACCGACGGCTCCCGCGGCCAGCGATCTCGGTTTCGAGCAATTGCCCGGCCCGCGTGGCGTCGCAGACGATCTCAAGAAACTGCCCGGCGTGTCGCCGGCGATCGAAAAGCAACTCAACGACCTCGGCATTTTCCATTTTACGCAGATCGCCGAGCTCAACGAAAAGGCGGCGCATAATATCGGCGAAGAGGTGGGCTTGCCCGGCCGCGTCGATGGCTGGATCGCCAAAGCCAAGGAATTGACGGCGGAGTGACACGTGAGCGTCGTCATGCCCGGCCAAAAGGTGCGAAGCACCGTCTTTAAAGGCCGCGGGCCGGGCATCCACGACATAATCGCCGTGCAGGTTCAAAGACGTGGATGGCCGGGACAAGCCCGGCCATGACCGAATAAGGACAAAGGTTATGGCAAATATCAGCGCCCAGATGGTCAAGGAGCTGCGCGAGTCCACCGGCGCCGGCATGATGGACTGCAAGGCCGCCCTTACCGAGACCAAGGGCGATTTGACGGCGGCGCAGGATTGGCTGCGCAAGAAAGGCCTCTCGAAGGCCGCGAAGAAGGCCGGCCGGGTTGCAGCCGAAGGCCTGATCGGTGTCCAGGTGCAAGGCACCAAGGGCGTCGTCGTCGAGGTCAACTCCGAAACCGATTTCGTCGCGCGCAACGATCTTTTCCAGGGCCTCGTGAAGATGATCGCCGACGTCGCACTGTCGGTGGGCACCGACGTCGAAAAGATCAAAGCGGCGAAAGCAGGATCGATCACTATCGGCGATTCAATCAACGACACGATCGCCAAGATCGGTGAGAATATGACCCTGCGCCGAGCGGCCGTGCTTTCGGTCGGCAAAGGCGCGATCGGTTCTTATGTACACAATGCGGTCATCGACGGCCTCGGCAAGATCGGCGTGCTCGTCGGGCTCGAATCGCCCGGCAACGCCGAGGAGCTGGCTGCCGTTGGACGGCAGGTGGCGATGCATGTCGCCTCCGCCAATCCGCTGGCCCTCGATGCGGCCGCGCTCAATCCAGCGGTTGTGGAACGTGAGAAAAATGTGCTCGCAGACAAGTTCAAGCAGCAGGGCAAACCGGCTAACGTGATCGACAAAATTGTCGAATCGGGCTTGAAGACCTTCTACAAGGAAGTGTGCTTGCTGGAGCAGCCGTTCATTTTCGACGACAAGAAAAGTGTCGCGCAGGCGCTGAAGGAGGCCGAAGGCAAAGTGGGCGGGCCAATCAAAGTAACCGGCTTCGTCCGATATGCACTCGGTGAGGGCATCGAAAAGCAGGAAACCGATTTCGCCGCCGAGGTCGCGGCCGCCGCCGGTCAAAGTTGATCAAACGTCGGCCGCCTCAGCTCTCGGCGATCCCGCAACGTGATACGGATCGCAACGCATGAGTGACCCGGTCTATCGTCGCGTCATCGTCAAATTGTCCGGCGAGGCGCTGTCGGCTTCGAACGGTTTCGGCATCGATCAGGCGACAGTCGAACGTCTCGCGGCGGATCTCGCGTCAGCCGCCAAGCTCGGCGTTGAGCTCGGCGTCGTCGTGGGCGGCGGCAATATTTTTCGCGGTGTTGAGGTGTCGGCGCGGGGCGTGCCGCGGCCGGTCGGCGACACCATGGGCATGCTGGCGACGGTGATGAATTGCCTCGTGCTTGAAGCGGCGGTTGAGCGCGCGGGGTGTGAAGCCCGCACATTGTCCGCTCTTGCGATGACGGCCGTGTGCGAAACCTACAACCGTAAGCGGGCCATGAAAAACCTGGGGAAGGGCCGCGTCGTTTTGCTCGCGGCTGGGACCGGCAATCCGTTCTTTACGACTGACACCACAGCGGTGTTGCGCGCGGCGGAGCTTGAGGCGCAGGCTGTGCTCAAGGCCACCAATGTCGATGGTGTCTATAGCGCTGACCCGAAAAAAGACCCGAAGGCGAAGCGTTACGACAGAATCAGCCATCAGGAAGCGATCGAAAAGGACCTGAGGGTGATGGATGGCGCCGCCTTCGCGCTTGCCCGGGAAAACCGGATGCCTATCATCGTGTTCTCTATCGGTGAGAGGGGCGCCATCGAAGCCGTTTTACGCGGCAAGGGGCGTGCAACTGTCGTCGGCTAGGCCGGCGCGCGATTTGCGCCGCCCGAAAAAGGCGCGGCGACCGAGGAATTGCCATGGCAAATGCAACGACGCATGACATTAACGAGATCAGGCGCCGCATGCAGGGCGCGAGCAGCGTACTGAAAACGGAATTGTCAGGGCTGCGCACCGGTCGCGCTTCCGCGCATTTGCTCGATCCGGTGATGGTCGAGGCCTATGGCGCACAGATGCCGCTCAATCAGGTCGCGACGGTGAGCGTACCGGAGCCGCGTATGATTTCAGTGAATGTGTGGGATCGTTCGCTGGTCCATCCAGTGGAAAAGGCGATCGTCAATTCGAACCTTGGTCTTTCGCCGGCGACGGAGGGACAAACCATCCGTCTACGCATCCCTGAACTCAATGAAGAGCGGCGCAAGGAGTTGGTCAAGGTTGCTCACAAATATGCGGAAACAGCACGCGTTGCCGTGCGGCATGTCCGGCGCGACGCCATGGACGTGATCAAGAAGCTTGAGAAGGAACACAAGATCAGCAAGGACGATCACGATCGTTTCTCCGGCGATATCCAGAAGGCGACCGACGCCGGTATCGGGGAGATTGATCACATGTTGTCTGCAAAAGAAAAGGAGATCCTCACGGTTTGAGGTCGCGTTGCATGCCCGAGGCCGAGATTCCACTAAGCGCTCCAACGGCATTCGATGTGCCGCGCCATGTCGCGATTATCATGGACGGCAACGGGCGCTGGGCTTCCGCGCGCGGGCTGCCGCGTGCGGAAGGGCACCGGCGAGGAGTTGAAGCGTTGCGCAAAACCATTCGCGCGGCGGGCGAGATCGGGATCAAGATTGTCACCATTTTTTCCTTTAGCGCAGAAAACTGGTCGCGTCCGCCGAGCGAAATCGGCGAGCTGATGGGATTGCTTCGTCGCTTCGTGCGCAACGATCTCGCCGAGCTGCATAAAAGCAACGTGCGAGTCCGGGTGATCGGCGAGCGTCTGGGCCTCGAGCCTGATATCGGGCGGCTATTGGTCGAGGCGGAAGAGCTGACGAAGAAGAACGACGGCCTGACACTGGTCGTCGCGTTCAACTACGGTGCGCGGCAGGAGATCGTGCGCGCAACGCGTGCCATCGCGTCGGCGGTGAAGCAGGGCGGCTTGAGCGTGGCCGACATCGATACGGATACGTTCACGCGATTTCTGGACGCGCCTGATATCCCCGAACCCGATTTGATCATCCGCACCAGCGGCGAGAAGCGGTTGTCGAATTTTCTGCTCTGGCAGGCTGCCTATAGCGAACTCGTTTTCGTGCCGACGTATTGGCCCGATTTCGACCGAGCCGCGCTTGAATCCGCGGTCCAGGAATATCAGCAACGCGAGCGGCGGTTCGGCGGCCTCGTCGCCCAGACCGGATCCTGACTCGTGGTCGGTGCAGACCCAGCTTCGAGTTCAGCCGACGCGACGAAACCAGTGTCGGCGAGCAATCTCGCTTTGCGGGTACTTTCAGCCGTCGTGCTGGCGCCGCTGGCCCTGTTCACTGCTTATCTTGGGGACTGGCCCTTTGCGCTGTTCTGGGGCGCCGCTGCGCTGGCGGTCTTGTGGGAGTGGATCACATTGATCGTCGGCCCGACGTACCGGGTGATGTTTTCATCGTGCGGAGGTGCGCTCACCATTGCCGGGTTTCTCGCATGGTTCGGTCGTCCGGTTGCGGCATTGCTGATGGTGGGACTCGGCGCACTTGCCGCGACGATTTTTGCTCCGCCCGACCGCCGGCTGTGGGTGACCATTGGAATAGGTTATGCCGGGGCGCTGCTGTTGGCGCCGATGATTTTGCGCGCGGACGAAACCTATGGCTTTGCTGTGATTGTGCTACTGTTCGCGATTGTGTGGACGACCGACATTATCGGCTATTTTGCGGGCCGCGCCTTCGGCGGACCGAAATTGTTGCCCGCAGTGAGCCCGAAGAAGACGTGGTCGGGCGCGATTGCCGGCACAGTGGGCGCCATGGTCGCGGCGCTGCTGATCGTGAGCCTGTTCGGAACATTCAACAAAATTGCAATTCTCGCTGTTGCATTGATCTTGTCGGTTCTGGCGCAGTTTGGGGATCTGTTCGAATCGTGGGTGAAGCGGCAGTTCGGCGCCAAAGATTCCAGTCAACTTATTCCCGGGCACGGCGGCGTGATGGACAGGCTCGATGGTTTCTGGGCGGCTGCAGTAGCCGGCTGCCTCATCGGGCTGGTCCGCGGCGGCTTCGATGGGCCTGCGCGTGGACTGTTGCTATGGTGAATTCATGACAGTCGTCGATGTTCTCCATTCACGCTCAAAGTCACCTGCCGAGGTGCGCTCGATAATCATTCTCGGAGCTACGGGCTCGATCGGCGCGAGTACGATTGATCTGATCAGGCGTTCGCCGCAGCGTTATCGTGTTGAATCAATCAGCGCGCGGCGCAACGCGACAGCATTGGCAAAAATCGCTCGCGAGATCGGCGCCCGCCATGCCGTGGTTGCCGATCCCGCCGCGTATCGCGATCTCAAAGACGCTCTTTCCGGTTCCCGTGTTGAAGCGGCGGCTGGTGAAGATGCTCTGGTTGAGTCGGCACAGCGTCCGGCTGACTGGGTGATGGCGGCGATCAGCGGGTCGGCCGGACTCAAGCCGACGCTTGCGGCTATCGAACGTGGCGCGACTGTCGCGCTTGCCAACAAGGAATGTCTGGTGTGCGCCGGCAGCCTGTTCATGCGCCGCGCTGCGAGTGCAGGTGCGACTGTTCTTCCGGTCGACTCCGAGCACAATGCTGTTTTTCAGGCGCTTGGTTCCGGCCATCGTTCGGATGTCAGGCGGGCGATCCTGACCGCGTCAGGCGGACCGTTCCGGACCTGGTCAATGGATGCGATCAAGGCGGCCACGCCGGAGCAGGCCTTGCGTCATCCGAACTGGTCGATGGGCCCTAAGGTAACGATCGACTCTGCAACCCTCATGAACAAGGGGCTCGAGCTTATCGAAGCTCACCACCTGTTCTCACTCAGGTCGAATGAGATTGATGTGCTCGTGCATCCGCAATCGGTGGTGCATGGATTGGTTGAATTTCGCGACGGCTCGGTGGTGGCGCAACTCGGATCCCCCGACATGCGAATTCCGATCGCGCATTGCCTGGCATGGCCGCGGCGCATTGATGGCCCGGCGGCACGGCTCGACCTGGCGGCCCTGCAGAAGCTGACGTTTGAGGAGCCCGACCTGGAGCGCTTTCCGGCACTGAATCTGGCACGGCGCGCAATGGAAACGGGTGGGGCTGCGCCCACCGTGCTCAATGCGGCCGATGAAATTGCCGTCAGCGAGTTCATTGCCGGGAAAATCACTTTTCCGGCGATCGCGGCTTTGGTCGAGGCAACGCTCGAAGCGGCTGCGGGACGTGGTCTGTTGGCGGAACCCGACGGAATCGAAGCAGCTTTGGCCGTTGACCATATGGCAAGAAGTCTCGCGCGGGACCTCTTGCCCGAAATTGCCGTAAAGGCATCCTAGGTAAAGTGCGGGTGGCACGAAGGCCCGACAAGACAGGACGAGGGTACTAAATGGGTATGGAAATCATCGGGGGCTTGAGCTCGTTCGGCGGGAGCCTCGTCGGCTATATCGTGCCGTTTTTGTTTGTTCTGACGATCGTCGTTTTCTTTCACGAGCTTGGTCACTTTCTGATGGCGCGTTGGTGCGGCATCAAGGTGCTGACGTTTTCAATTGGTTTCGGTCCCGAGATTGCCGGGTTCAATGACCGTTACGGGACGCGCTGGAAGATTTCCGCAGTCCCGCTCGGTGGCTATGTGAAATTTTTCGGGGACGAGAATGCTGCAAGCGTTCCTGACCATGCGGCAGCTGCCACTCTGACCGAGGCCGAAAAGAGAGACAGCTTCGTGTTCCAGCCGGTCACTTCGCGGGCTGCGGTCGTGGCGGCGGGCCCGATTGCGAATTTCGTGCTGGCAATCGCTATTTTTGCAGCCATTTTCATGACCGTCGGCAAGCAGACAACGAGCGCGCGGGTTGACACCGTGCAGGCGGGAAGTGCTGCTCAGGTAGCCGGCTTCCAGCCGGGCGACCTGGTGCTGACAATCAATGGCGAGAAGATCGAAAGCTTCTCCGATATGCAGCGCATCGTCAGCGTCAGTGCTGGCGAGCCGCTCACGATCGAAGTCGAGCGCGGAAACGCGCAGATTACACTTAAGGCTGTGCCACAGCTCAAGGAGCTCAAGGATAACTTCGGCAATTCTCACCGGCTTGGGGTGCTCGGAATCAGCCGATCTATGGCGCCAGGCGACATCAAAACGGAAAAAGCCGGACCATTGCGCGCGATCGTCATGGGCGCGCAGGAAACCTGGTTCGTGGTTGACCGGACGATGTCCTACATCACGGGGGTATTTGCGGGTCGGGAGGCCGCCGATCAGCTCGGCGGGCCGATCCGGATAGCGCAGGTATCAGGACAGGTCGCAACAGCGGGTTTCGCGGCGCTGTTCCACCTGACGGCCGTTCTTTCGGTGTCCATCGGACTTTTGAATCTGTTTCCAATTCCGTTACTCGATGGCGGTCACCTTTTGTTCTACGTTATTGAGACGATTCGCGGACGCCCGCTGTCGGAGCGGGCTCAGGAACTCGGCTTCCGAATTGGGCTCGCGATCGTCCTGATGTTGATGATTTTCGCAACCTTTAATGACATCCTCCGTCTCGCCACTTCCTGACCGTTGCTGACGGGCAACTTTCTGAGGGAAAAGGGAAAGTTTGGGCGGGAGTTTCGTTTGCAGTGCATAAGAAACGCTGTAAAAAGCTCGCCTATGCCAGCCCGGACCGTTAGTCGAATCCGCAGTGGGGGCGGCCGCATGGGACAAGAGGGCGCGTAGCGAATGGGAATTTGTGTGAGGGCAGTTCGGGGATTGGCTCTCAGCTGCCTGATCCTTGGCGGTATCCTTGTCGGCGCCGGCTCCGTGACCGTGGCATTCTCGGGTGCCGCGGTGGCACAGACGGTTAATTCTATCGTCGTCGAGGGCAGCCGGCGGGTCGAGGCAGACACCATCCGTTCCTATTTCAAGCCCGGCCCCGGCGGCCGGATAGGCCCTGAACAGGAAGACGAGGCGCTCAAAGCGCTTATTGCTACCGGCCTCTTTTCGGACGTCCGCATCAACCACGCCGGCGGTCGCATCGTGGTGACGGTGGTTGAGAATCCGGTGATCAACCGGGTTGCCTTTGAGGGCAACAAGAAAGCCAAAGACGAGCAGCTCAGCGCCGAAGTGCAGTCGAAACCCCGCGGCACACTATCAAGGCCGACAGTCCAGGCCGACGTACAACGCATTATCGAAATCTATCATCGCACCGGCCGTTTCGACGTCTCTGTCGATCCCAAGATTATCGAACTGCCGAACAATCGTGTCGATCTCGTATTCGAGATCAGAGAGGGCGACAAAACCGGCATCAAGGATATCCGGTTTGTCGGCACCAAGGCCTACTCGTCGAGCCGGCTGAAGGAAGTGGTCAAAACGTCTGAAAGCAACATCCTCAGTTTCCTGCAAACAACCGACATCTATGATCCTGACCGCATAGAGGCGGACCGCGATCTGTTGCGTCGCTTCTATCTGAAACACGGCTATGCCGATGTGCGCATCGTTTCCGCAATCGGCGAGTATGACCCTGCGAAGAAGGGATTTGTTGTTACGTACACAATCGACGAGGGCGCGCAGTATCGCGTTGGCACCGTCGAGGTCATTTCGAATGTGCACGCGATCGATCCGGCGGGCCTGCGCAGTCAGCTCAAGCTGGGCGAAGGCAGCGTGTACAATGCCGACCTCGTTGAAAAAACCGTTGAGGCAATGACAATCCAGGCTGCCCGGCAAGGCTATGCCTTTGCCAATGTGCGGCCACGCGGCGACCGTAACTTCGAGGCCAAAACGATCAATCTGGCGTTTGTCGTTGAGGAGGGTGCGCGTGCCTATATCGAGCGCATTAACATCCGGGGCAATACGCGCACGCGCGACTATGTGATCCGCCGCGAATTCGACCTCGGTGAGGGTGATGCCTACAATCGCGCGCTGATTGACCGCGCCGAGCGCCGCCTTAAGAACCTCAACTATTTCAAGACCGTAAAAATCACGAATGAGCCGGGCTCCGCGCCTGATCGTGTCGTCATCAACGTCGACGTTGAAGAACAGCCGACGGGTGAATTCTCGATCTCCGGCGGTTACTCGACCGCCGATGGATTGATCGGCGAAGTCAGCGTTGCCGACCGCAACCTCATGGGCCGCGGAAATTACGCCAAGGCATCGGTGTCCTATGGTCAGTACGTTCGCGGATTCGACCTGACGTTCGTCGAGCCTTTCCTGTTTGGCTATCGCATGGCCGGCGGCATCGACCTGTTTGCCCGGCAAAACTTCAGAAGCAGTTACGTGTCGTACGATTCCCAGACGGTCGGCACCAATCTGCGTCTCGGATTTGCCTTGACCGAGGAAATTGCGTTCCAGCCGCGCTATTCCTTCTATCAGCAGAAGATTACACTGCCCATCCAGTACAATAACTGTCAGTTTTCGAGCAACGCTCTGATCAACGGCGGTACGGGCGTGACTCCGGCGAACGAGGCGAATGGATCGGATACGAGTATTCTGGCGAATGGTCCATTCGGCGGTTGTTACGCCGATGGTGAAGCCTCGCTGGCCATCCGGAAGGAATTGGCCGCCGGTCCCGTCAATGTGTCGCTGGTCGGCTACACGATGTCGTACAATACGCTCGACAACAACAAACTTCCGACCAGCGGTCTCTTTGCCGAACTCCGGCAGGATTTTGCCGGGGTCGGCGGCGATGTGGATTTCATCCGTACATCGGTTGAGACGCGCAAATATTACGAAGTCTTCTCCGACGTCGTGAGCGTCTTCAAATTGCAGGCCGGCAATATTTCGTCCTGGGGTGGCCAGCAATTGCGCATGCTGGATCATTTCCAGATGGGTCCGAACCTCGTGCGCGGCTTTTCGCCAGCCGGTATCGGACCGCGTGACTTGACTCCGGGGACGACGAATGACGCGCTCGGCGGCAGCCTCTATTGGGGAGCGAGCGTCGAAGCACAAACGCCACTGTATTTCCTGCCGAAGGACGTCGGTATCAAGCTCGCCGTCTTTGCCGACGCTGGCTCGTTGTGGAGTTACAAAGGACCAACGTTCTGGAACGTGACCGGTGAAACCCTGCAGGTCGGTCTCGACAGCCCCTCAATGATCCGTTCGTCCGTTGGCGTCGGCTTGCTCTGGGATTCTCCACTCGGGCCGCTCCGTTTCGACCTGGCGTATCCGATCACCAAATACTGCGCGACGCCGGTGGGCGGCGGCGAAGTGTGTGACCGGACGCAGGTCTTCCGTTTCAGCGGCGGCACCAGGTTCTGATATTGGTCGCCGCGGGCACCACGGACCAGATTCCAGCAGGATGAGCGAGCCGCTTTTCTTACGACAGTCCCGGGGTCTCACGCTTGCGGAGATCGCCGACCTGACTGGTGCGACGCCGATGTTGCCGGCACCCCATTCCCGGCGCATCGTCAATATTGCCCCGCTCGATCGCGCGGCGCCTTCCGATCTTGCTTTTTTCGATAGCAGGAATTTCAGTTCGGCGGCGGCCGCAACTCACGCGGGCGCCTGCCTTACGACGGCGGTGTTTGCCAAGGAACTGCCGCAGCGGGTCGCCGTATTAACCGTGCGCGAGCCTTATCGCGCCTTCGTCACTGCTGCGCGTGCAATGTTCCCTCAGGCGCTGAGGCCGTCGTCACTGTCGGAGCCCGGCGACATTGCGGGCGCACACGTCGACAGCAGCGCGCGACTGGAGGACGGCGTCACCATTGAACCTGGGGCAGTTGTCGGTCCGCGCGCCGAAATTGGCGCCGGCACCGTGATCGGAGCAAATGCGGTCGTCGGCGCAGATGTGCGAATAGGACGCGACTGTTCTATCGGCGCGGGGACGACCGTCAGCTACACCCTGCTCGGTGATCGGGTCATCGTTCATCCCGGGTGCAAGATCGGGCAGGACGGCTTCGGATTCGTCATGGGGGGAGGCGGTCACGTCAAGGTCCCGCAAGTCGGGCGCGTGATTATTCAGGACGACGTCGAGATCGGGGCCGGTACCACGATCGATCGAGGCGCCATCCGCGACACGGTGATCGGCGAAGGTACCAAGATCGACAACCTGGTCCAGGTAGGTCACAATGTCAGCATTGGCCGGCATTGCATTTTGGTGGCACAAACGGGCATTTCCGGCAGTTCAACTTTGGAAGATTTTGTTGTGCTGGGTGCGCGCGTTGGTCTGAACAACAACGTGACGATCGGCGAAGGAGCGCAGATCGCGGCGATCAGCAATGTCAACGGCGATGTACCCGCCGGCGCGCGCTGGGGCGGGACACCGGCGAAACCGATAAAGCAGTGGTTCCGCGAAATGGCGACCCTTTCAAAACTTGCGCGCAAGGAAGGCAGTATCGAAGCGGCGGATGAATGAGACTGTTGTGATGAACAAGATTGTGACCAGGCTCGAAGCGGCCGATATCGCAATGGTGCTTAAACTGCTGCCGCACCGATATCCATTTCTGATGGTTGATCGCGTGATCGACATTCAGGGTGACGAGCACGGCGTTGGCATCAAGAACGTGACCATCAATGAACCGCAATTTCAGGGTCATTTCCCTGGCAATCCGGTATTTCCGGGCGTGCTGATGATCGAAGGAATGGCGCAGACCGCTGGAGTCCTTTGCATTGCAGCGACCGGTGCGCAGCCCACATCGGTGTTCTTTCT